>NZ_JACUUD010000205.1 GCF_014859505.1 Halomonas sp. | reverse complement strand
AAACAGCGCTTCGCGGCCCTCGAAGAGGCAGCGCAGGGTGTCTACCAGCAGGCTCTTGCCGAAGCGCCGCGGCCGCGAGAGGAAGTAGTACTTGCCCTCTTCCACCAGGCGGTGGATGTGGGGTGTCTTGTCGACGTAGTAGTAGCCGCCCTCGATGATGTCGGCGAAGGTCTGGATGCCGATGGGCAGCTTCTTCTTGCGGGTGCGCGTCAAGGCAACCTCCGGTAGGGGCAAGCGTCGTCAAGGATAGCAGAGTTACCTCAGCCGCTTCTTGATGCTGTCCATCCAGCCAAGCGCACCCGGGGTGGCCTGGAAGAGGTCGCGCATCTCCTGGCGGTAATACCACGCCTGATCGGGGCCACCGATGGTCATGCCCTGGGGGTTGAGCTTCGGCGGCTTGCGCTTGTTGGCGACCAGGTAGTTGAGCACCTTGGGTAGCGTCCTATAGGCCTGGGAGAGGGCCTTTTCGGCGTCATGCAGGCGGTTGAGTCGCACCAGGGCCAGCACCCGGCCATAGCGGGTCTCGGCCAGGGCGTCGTCCGGAAACCGCTCGCAGATGGCCAGCGCCGCTTCATCCTGCCCCTCGCGCAGCAGGGCGTTGACCAGCGGGGCGCGCACGCCCAGGTTGTCGTTCGGGCAGAGGGCCAGCAGCCGCGAGAGGCCGCGAATGGCGGCGCTCTGGCCCTCCTGGTCGAGGGCGTGCTGCATCATCAGCCTGAGCAGGGGGCGATGTTCCAGCCACGCCCAGGGCAGCTGGCCGCCCTCGGGCAGGGCGTCCAGAACATGGGCAATCACTCGCTCCTGCTGCCGCTGCAGCGCCTTGTTGAACTGCTCGTGAGCGGTGCTGAAGGCAGCGCCGGCAAAGGCGTCGAGCTGCTGCAGGAAATCGGGGCTCTGCAGCAGCGCCGGATGCTGGCGGATCAGCTCGGGATCCAGCGGATCTTGACCCTCGCCGGCCTGGTAGAGGACCGCCTGGGCCCGTTCGACCTCGGCTGGCAGCATCAGCACCCACTGGGTTCCATCGCCATCGGGGCCGGGCGGGCCCGGTTCGAAAGTGACCGGGTAGAGCGGCTGGCGGAGTGCGGCCTTCAGCAGGCCGGCAACCGGCCTCAGTAGCTCATCCGGCGCGCCGAACAGGGCCATCAGGCTGTCGTCTTCCGGGGGGGCATCGGCGAACGCTTCGGGCTCATCCTCGTTATACGGGATGTCGTCCGGCAGGGTGGCCAGGCTGGCCTGCTCTTCGAAGAAGGCGATGGCATCCTCGAGCCCCAGCTCCCGGGCAACCGGCAGCCACTCCTGGGCGGTACGCTGGGCCTCGGCATCGGCGCCGATATCGCGCAGGCAGACCACCTTGAAGAGGCCGTTGGCCAGGTTGTCCGGGTCCAGCGTCTCGGCCTGGTGGAGCAACGCCATGGCTTCGGCGGGGCGGCCATCCAGCAGCGCCTGGCCCGTCAGCCAGTGGAACGCCTCGGCGGCGGCCGGCGGCTTAAGGATTGGGAGCAGGTCGCTCAGCGCCTTCTCGCCGGCCGATTGATGGCCGAGGGCGTTATAGGCGTCGCCCAGCAGATGGACGGCCTGGGCCTGAATGTCGGCCTCCAGGCCTCCTTGCTTGAGCAGTTTCAACAGCTGGGTGCGCGCCTTGCCGGGGTGGTTGTCATCCAGTTCCAGCTCGGCGAGCACCAGCCGCAGTCTGGGCGGTGCCTTGCTGGCGGCTTCCTTGCGCTGCTTGGCGGTGAAGAGTGACGCGGCGATACGCAGCACCGGCAGCTCGTCGTTGAGGCCCAGGGGGAGTTCCTGCTGCAGCGGTTGGCAGCAGCGCTTGAACTTCTTGCCCGAGCCGCAGGGGCAAGGGTCGTTGCGCTTCGGCGCAGGAAGCGGGTCCGGCCGGAAGCCCCGCGAGGGCAACGGCGCGTTGTCCCAGAGGGTGCGCGCGATCGGCCAGAAGGGCATCTGCGGATCGAACCATTCGGTAACGCCGCTGTGTCGGGCGATCTCATCGAGCGCTGCGAAGTAGGCGTCGGCACTCTCATGCTGGAGGATGTGCCGTAATGACGCCTCCAGGAAGGCGTCGATGCTGATTTCGAGCTCTACAGGAATCTCGGGAAGATCGGCGTCAACCATCGGTACCTTGTCTCTACTGTCAAGTTCGTGATCGAAGGTCATGAATCCTCTACGCTCAGGCGTTAACCACCTCGGCCCAGAGGTCATACTCGTCGGCATGGGTGACCCGTGCCCGTACGATCTGGCCGGGGCTGAGTTCCTGGTCGGATTCCAGGAACACCATGCCGTCGATCTCCGGGGCGTCGGCGTGGCTGCGACCGATGGGGCCCTCGTCGGTGATCTCGTCGACCAGCACCTCGATCTCGCGGCCGATCTTGGCCTGCAGGCGGGCGGCGGAGATCTGCTGCTGGTGGGCCATGAAGCGCTCCCAGCGCTCCTGCTTGACGTCGTCCGGCACCGGCTCGAGATCCATGTCGTTGGCCGGGGCGCCGTCGACCGGGGAGTACTGGAAGCAGCCGACGCGGTCGAGCTGGGCCTCGGTAAGCCAGTCGAGCAGGGTCTGGAAGTCTTCCTCGGTCTCGCCGGGAAAGCCGACGATAAAGGTGGAGCGGATGGTGAGCTCCGGGCAGATTTCCCGCCAGCGCTTGATGCGCTCGAGCGTCCTGTCCTCGAAGGCGGGACGCTTCATCGCCTTGAGTACCTTCGGGCTTGCGTGCTGGAAGGGGATATCCAGGTAGGGCAAGAGCTTGCCCTCGGCCATCAGCGGGATCAGCTCGTCCACGTGCGGGTAGGGGTAGACGTAGTGCAGGCGCACCCAGATGCCGAGCTCGCTGAGCGCCTCGCAGAGCTCGGTCATGCGGGTCTTCACAGGGCGGCCGTTCCAGAAGCCGGTGCGGTACTTGAGGTCGACCCCGTAGGCGCTGGTGTCCTGGGAGATTACCAGCAGCTCCTTGACGCCTGCGCGCTTAAGCCCCTCGGCCTCGCTCAGCACCTCACCCACCGGGCGGCTGACCAGCTTGCCGCGCATGGAGGGGATGATGCAGAAGCTGCAGCTGTGGTTGCAGCCCTCGGAGATCTTCAGGTAGGCGTAGTGGCGCGGGGTGAGCTTGACGCCCTGAGGCGGCACCAGGTCGATGCGCGGGTCGTGATCCTGGCGCGGCGGTACGACGTCGTGCACGGCACCCACCACCTGCTCGTACTGCTGGGGGCCGGTCACCGCCAGCACGCTGGGGTGCACGTCGCGGATGGCACCTTCCTCCACGCCCATGCAGCCGGTGACGATCACCCGGCCGTTCTCGGCGATCGCCTCGCCGATGGCATCGAGCGATTCCGCCTTGGCGCTGTCGATGAAACCGCAGGTGTTGACCACCACCACGTCGGCGTCGTCGTAGCTCGGGGTGATCTCGTAGCCCTCGGTGCGCAGCTGGGTGAGGATCCGTTCGGAATCCACCAGCGCCTTGGGGCAGCCGAGCGAGACGAAACCGACCTTGGGTGTGGACAT
>NZ_JACUUD010000204.1 GCF_014859505.1 Halomonas sp. | reverse complement strand
AACCGCTGACCTCAACACTGCCAGTGTTGCGCTCTCCCAGCTGAGCTAAGGCCCCACGCCGTCTCGCCTCGCGAGAACGAGCAAAATACTACGCAGCCTCGCGGAGAGCGTCAACCCCTCGGAGGTAAAACCCAAGGATACTTTCCACCTTCACCAAAGTTGTGCCACTCTTCGCCATGGGAGCTCACATCTCCCTCCGCCTGCCACCTATCAGCCAAGACGCTCAGGAGTCGCTGCCTTGATCCGGGTACTGATTGCCGACGACCATCACCTGGTGAGGACCAGTCTCGCTCACCTGCTGAACGCCGAAGAGGATCTCAGCGTGGTCGGGGAGGCCTCCGACGGCGAGACCGCCATCGCCGAGACCCGCCGCCTCTCCCCCGATGTGGTGCTGATGGATATTCGCATGCCGGGGATCGGCGGCCTGGAAGCCACCCGCAAGATCCACCGCACCCAGCCCGACACCCGGGTACTGGTGCTGACCGCCTGGCTCGAGGAGGCCTTCGCCCAGCGCCTGCTTGACGCCGGAGCATTCGGCTTCCTCAGCAAGGACTGCCAGCACAACGAGATGGTCTCGGCCATCCGCGGCGCCTTCCACGGCCAGCGCTATGTCAGCCCCGAGGTCGCCCAGCGGCTGGTGCTGTCGCGCATCGATGCGTCGGAAAACCCCTTCGACCAGCTGTCCCAGCGCGAGATGCAGGTGGCCATGATGATCGTCAACTGCCAGAAGGTGGCCGACATCTCCGACCGGCTCTTCCTCAGTCCCAAGACGGTGAACACATACCGCTACCGCATCTTCGACAAGCTGGGCGTGCAGACCGACGTGGAGCTGACGCACCTGGGGCTGCGCCACGGCCTGGTGGATGGCTTCGCCAGCGTGGAGTGAGCGCCCGCCGAGCCTGCCGCCCGGCGTGATCTGCTAGGATGACATTCCCGTCCGCGACCGCACCGCCTCCATGAGCTTCGATCATCGTCACTTCCTCGTCACCGTCAGCGAATCCTCGGGCATCTACCGCATGCTCGACGCTCAGGGCGAGACCCTCTATGTGGGCAAGGCACGGCGCCTCAAGGCGCGCCTGGCCAGCTATTTCCGCGGGGCGCTGAACGCCAAGACCCAGGCGCTGGTGGGGCGCATCGCCGATATCCAGATCACGGTGACCAACAGCGAGACTGAGGCGCTGCTGCTGGAGCAGACCCTGATCAAGGAACTGCGCCCGCCCTACAACATCCTGCTGCGGGACGACAAGTCCTACCCCTTCGTCTTCGTCACCGACCGCCATCCCTTCCCTGCGCTGGAGTACAAGCGGGCCCGGGCAAGACGCGATGACGGCCGCTACCTGGGCCCCTACCCCAGCAGCCTGGCGCTGCGCGAGAGCCTGTCGCTGATGCAGAAGATCTTTCGCATCCGCAACTGCGAGGACAGCGTCTTCGCCCATCGCACCCGGCCCTGCCTCCAGTTTCAGATCGAGCGCTGCAGCGCCCCCTGCGTGGGCCACATCAGCGAGGCGGACTACCGGCGCGACCTGGAGCACGCCGTGCAGTGTCTGGAGGGCAAGAGTGAGCAGGTAACCCAGGAGCTGACCGCGGCCATGGAGGCGGCCAGCCGCGAACTCGCCTTCGAGGAGGCCGCCCGGCTGCGCGACCAGGTCCAGCAGCTGCGCCAGCTCCAGCAGCGCCAGTTCGTCGACACCGGCGACGGCGATGCCGACATCTTTGCCCTGGCCACCCGCCCCGGGGCACTGTGCATCTCGGTGCTCAGCGTGCGCCACGGCCGACTGCTGGGTGCCCGCCACCATGCGCCCGCCAACGGGCTCGACCTGCCGGCCGACGAGCTGCTCGCGGAGTTCGTCAGCCAGTACTACCTAGGGCAGGATCGGGAGATCCCCCGCGAGGTGATCACCAGCCACGCCCTGGCGGATCGCGAGCTGATCAGCGCCGCGCTCGGCGAACGCGCGGGCAAGCGGGTGCGCCTGGCCGACAGGGTGCGTGGCCACCGCGCCCAGTGGCAGTCGCTGGCCGTCACCAACGCCGAGCAGCAGCTGGCCGGCCAGCTGGCCAGCCAGGCCCAGCTCACGCGCCGCTTCGCGGCGCTGCGCGAGGCGCTCGGCCTGGCCGACACGCCCAGGCGCCTGGAGTGCTTCGATATCAGCCACAGCCACGGCGAGGCCACGGTGGCCTCCTGCGTGGTGTTCGACGAGAACGGCCCGCGCAAGTCCGACTATCGCCGCTTCAACATCGAGGGGGTGGCCGCCGGCGACGACTACGCCGCCATGCGCCAGGCGCTCTCACGCCGCTTCCGCCGCCTGACCGACGGCGAAGGGGAGCGTCCCGATGTCCTGCTGGTGGACGGCGGCAAGGGGCAGCTCAACCTCGCCCGGGAGGTCTTTGCCGAGCTCGGCGTCGACGGCGTGGCGCTGGTGGGCGTTGCCAAGGGCACCACCCGCAAGGCGGGCCTGGAGACCCTGTTCCTCGAGACCGTTGACCGTGCCCTGGACCTCGACCCTGCCTCGCCCGCCCTGCACCTGATCCAGCACGTGCGCGACGAGGCCCACCGCTTCGCCATCACCGGCCACCGCAACCGCCGTGACAAGGCGCGCCGGACCTCCACACTGGAGGGCATCCCCGGCGTGGGACCCAAGCGCAGGCGCGAACTGCTGCGCTTCTTCGGCGGACTCCAGGGCGTCAAGCAGGCCAGCCGCGAGGAGCTTTCGCGAGCACCCGGCATCAGCGCCACCCTGGCCGAGGCGATTCATCGCGCCCTGCATGGATGAAGGCCGCCAAGGGGGATAGAATATCCCGGCGTTCGGCACCACCCCACCGGCAAGGACAGCGTGACCCAATGAACATCCCGAATATTCTCACCCTGGCCCGTATCGGCTTCATCCCCCTGCTGGTGCTGCTTTTCTACCTGCCCTTCTCCTGGAGCATGCCGCTGGCCGCCGGCCTGTTCGCCCTGGCCTCGATCACCGACTGGCTGGACGGCTACCTGGCCCGGCGCTGGAACCAGGCGACTCCCTTCGGCGCCTTCCTCGATCCGGTGGCGGACAAGCTGATGGTGGTCGTAGCCCTGGCGCTGATGATCGAACGCTACGAGGCGCTGTGGCTGACGCTGCCGGCGCTGGTGATCATCGGCCGCGAGATCGTCATCTCGGCGCTGCGCGAGTGGATGGCGGAGATGGGCAAACGAGGACAGGTGGCGGTCTCCTGGGTCGGCAAGGTCAAGACCACCCTGCAGATGGTCGCCATCTTCATGCTGCTGGCCTTCGCCCCCGGCTCCCCCCTCGCCCTGCTGGCCGTGATCACCCTCTACGTAGCCGCCGTGCTGACGCTCTGGTCGATGATTCTCTATCTGCGCGCCGCCTGGCCGCACCTCAGCGACTCCATGTGAGGCAGCGCGTGGAACTCGACGTCGGGTCAACTGCAAAAGCGATTGACAGTCACCGACTTATCCGTATAATTCGCTCTCGAGTCAGGCGGGAATAGCTCAGTGGTAGAGCACAACCTTGCCAAGGTTGGGGTCGCGAGTT
>NZ_JACUUD010000046.1 GCF_014859505.1 Halomonas sp. | reverse complement strand
CTTCGGCTCGGTCGGCTTCGGTGCCTCGGCCTTCGGCTCGGCGGGCTTCGGTGCCTCGGCCTTCGGCTCGGCGGGCTTGGGTGCCTCGGCCTTCGGCTCGGTCGGCTTCGGTGCCTCGGCCTTGGGCTCGGCGGGCTTCGGTGCCTCGGCCTTCGGCTCGGCGGGCGTCTGCGCAGATGGCTTCTGCTCGGCCTTGGCCTCGACGGGCGTCTGAGCTGACGGCTTGGGCTCGTCGGCCCTGGGCGCCTCGGCTGCCGCGTCCACCTGGGTCTCGGCCGCCTGGGCCTGGAGTCGCTGCTGCTCCTCTAGCGCCTTCGGGCTGATGGCGTGCTGGCGGCTGCGGTTACGCGGGTTGTTGCGGGTACGCTTGGGCTTGCCATCGTCTACCGGCGCCTCGCTCTTTGCCTCGACCGGCTTCTCTGCAGGGCGCTCCTCGCGCTTGTCGCCGCCGCGGGAGCGACGTGAATCCGCGCGGGGCTTGTCGTCCCGCGCCTTCTCTTCCCGGGGCTTGTCCTCCCTGGGCTTTTCATCACGTGGCTTTTCATCACGAGGCTTTTCATCACGAGGCTTTTCATCACGAGGCTTGGGCGTCTCCGGCTGGCGAGCCTGACGGGCGTCGTCCTGTCGCCCGCGTCCACGGCCACCGCGGCCGCGATTGTCGGCGCTATCGGCTCGGCTGTCGCCACGCTCGCCCTCCTGACGGGGCGCGCTGCGACCCTCCTCGTTGCGCGGGCGACGCTGGCGCTGGTTGCGGCCGCCGCGCTCCTCATCGCGCTGAGGGGGCTTGCGAGCGCCCTTGTCACCGCGCGATTCCTCGGCGCGGGCTGAGGGCTTCTGTCCGCTGTCGGCAGGTGCTTCGTCGCCGCCCAGCAGCTTGGCCAGGCCCTTGACCAGGCGGCCCAGCACGCCGGCCTGGGGCTCGATGACCGGCTGCTGAACCACCGGCGGCCTGGCGGGGCTTCTGGTTGCCGGGGCAGGCGTGGTCGGGGCAGGGGTCGCCGGAGCCTGTTCCTGCGCAGCAGGTGCCTCTTCCTGCTGCAGGGAGGCGGGCGCGGGCTCGTGGTGGATCACCGTCTTCACCGCCGCCTCGGCGCGCTGCGCCGGCTTGGCGAAGGTGGACTCGGGCTCACGGCCGATCTCGGTCTCGGTGGAGAGCTCGAAGCTGGAAAGGGAGGCGGTGCCGTCCTCGTCCACATGGTCGTCGCGCAGGCGCTGGACATCGTAGTGGGGCGTGTCCATCTCGATACTGGGGAGCAGCAGGACCCGAACGCCCTGGCGACGCTCGATCTCGGCCAGCACGGCACGCTTCTCGTTGAGCAGGTAGGTAGCGACCGGCACCGGCAGGATGGCGCGGATCTGGGCGCTACGCTCCTTCATGGCCTCTTCCTCGATCAGGCGCATGATCGAGAGCGAGATGGAGCGAACGTCGCGGATGGTGCCCTGGCCGACGCAGCGCGGGCAGACTACGCCGCTGGTCTCGCCCAGCGACGGGCGCAGGCGCTGGCGGGACATCTCCATCAGGCCGAAGCGCGAGATGCGACCGATCTGCACCCGGGCACGATCCAGCTTGAGGGCGTCGCGCATGCGGTTCTCGACCTCGCGCTGGTTGCGCGCCGGGCTCATGTCGATGAAGTCGATGACCACCAGGCCGCCGATGTCGCGCAGACGCAGCTGGCGGGCGATCTCGTCGGCGGCCTCCAGGTTGGTCTGCAGCGCCGTCTCCTCGATGTCGCTGCCGCGGGTGGCGCGGGCCGAGTTGATGTCGATGGAGACCAGCGCCTCGGTGTGATCGATGACGATGGAACCACCGGAGGGCAGCTTCACCTCACGCTCGTAGGCGGTCTCGATCTGGGACTCGATCTGGAAGCGCGAAAAGAGCGGCACCTCGTCGACGTAGAGCTTGATCTTCGACTGATAGGAGGGCATCACCTGGCGAATGAAGGCCAGGGCCTCCTGGTGGACCGCCTCGCTGTCGATCAGCACCTCGCCGATGTCCTGGCGCAGGTAGTCGCGCATGGCGCGGATGATGACGTTGGACTCGCGGTAGATCAGGAAGGGGGCGGAGCGCTTGCCGGCTTCTTCGGTGATCGACTCCCACACCTGGATCAGGTAGTCCAGGTCCCACTGCAGCTCCTCCGGGGAGCGGCCGATACCGGCGGTACGCACGATCAGGCCCATGCGGTCGGGCACGGTGAGCTGACCCATGGACTCCTTGAGCTGGCTGCGCTCCTCGCCCTCGATGCGTCGCGAGATGCCGCCGGCCTTTGGGTTGTTGGGCATCAGCACCAGGAAGCGGCCGGCCAGGCTGATGAAGGTGGTCAGCGCCGCGCCCTTGTTGCCACGCTCCTCCTTGTCGACCTGGACGATGACTTCCTGGCCCTCCCTGAGCACCTCCTTGATGCTGGGGCGGCCCGAGGCGGGCTCCTTGACGAAGTATTCGCGGGAGATCTCCTTCAGCGGCAGGAAGCCGTGACGGTCGGCGCCGAAGTCGACGAAGGCGGCTTCGAGGGAGGGCTCGATACGCGTGATCTTGCCGCGGTAGATATTGGCTTTCTTCTGTTCCCTGGCACCGGATTCGATGTCCAGGTCATAGAGGCGTTGTCCATCGACCAGCGCGACGCGCAGCTCTTCTGGCTGGGTCGCATTGATGAGCATCCGTTTCATGTTGTCTCGCACTATGGGGCGCCGGCGAGTACGACGTGGCGAACCTCTGTGTGCTGCGTGCCTGTTCTCAGCGTATCGCAGTAATACGCAAGTTCACGGCCGTGGCGGTTCGATAACGACGCGTCACGGCACGAGCTGTTGAGTACGGGGCGGAGGCAGGACATGTCTCGGCGGGGGTCACCCATCCGGCCCTGCGGTCACCGCCAACACCTGGCATTCATCGATTCGCCGCCGCCGGTCTCCGGCACGCTGTTGAACGTGTCCCGTGGCCTGCCGACGTTCCATGACGGGGGAAACATCGGGGGATCCGGGCGTGGCGCTGTCTCGCTGTCTTTCCGTTGCTGCGGGCGGCGGGACGTATCGACGTCGTCGCGGCCTGATCTTTTCGCTTCGGCCTGCGTGTCTGTCGGGCAGGCGCCTGGCGGGCTGATTTCGGCCCATTGAAGCGAACCGGCAATATAACAGCAACCGGGCCGCGCCAGCAATTGGCGCGCCGGGCCGCCCACTGCGATAGAATGCGCCCTTTGGCAGTTTCCGGCAGTGGAGTCTCGGCATGGCCGAAGGGCGCGACGTACAGTGGGTCGAGGTGACGGAAGGGCAGGACGGCCAGCGAGTCGACAATTTCCTGATGACCCGCATCAAGGGGGCGCCACGGGCGCTCATCTATCGCATCGTGCGCAAGGGCGAGGTGCGGGTGAACAAGAAGCGCGTCAAGCCGGATACCCGCCTGGCCATCGGCGACCTGGTGCGCATCCCGCCGCTCAAGCTCTCGCCCCGAGAGGCGGTGCGCGAGGTGAGCGACAACCTGCGCAACCTGCTGGCTGGCAGCGTGCTGGTGGAGGGGCGCGACTGGTTGGTGATCAACAAGCCGGCGGGGCTTGCCGTTCACGGTGGCAGCGGGGTCAAGATCGGCCTGATCGAGGCGCTGCGCCAGGTCCGCGAGGAGCTCGACTTCCTGGAGCTGGTCCACCGTCTGGACCGCGATACCTCCGGCTGCCTGCTGCTGGCCAAGTCGCGCCCGGCGCTGCTGGCGCTCAACGCCTCCCTCAAGCAGCAGCAGATGGACAAGCGCTACCTGGCCCTGGTGGCCGGCCGCTGGCCGGCGAAGCGTGACTATGTGGCGGCGCGGCTGGACCGCTACACCCTGGCCAACGGTGAGCGTCGGGTGCGGGTCGATCCGGCCGGCAAGGTCTCGCGGACCCGCTTCGCGGTGCGCGAGACCTTCGCGAGGGCGACCCTGATGGAGGCCGAACCGGTCACCGGTCGCACCCACCAGATCCGCGTGCATGCGGCACACGCCGGCCACCCGCTGCTCGGCGACGACAAGTACGCCAGCCGCGACAGCCAGCGGCTCAGCGAGTCCCTCGGGGTCGCGCGGTTGTTCCTGCACGCCGAGTCGCTGACCTTCCCTGAGCCCTCCAGCGGCCGCCCGGTGCAGATCAAGGCGGCCCTGCCCGAGGAGCTCAAGGCGGTGCTGGTCCGGGCCCGCCGCGATGCCTGAGCCCCGCCCATACCACTTGTATCGACTACACGGAGCCGACAATGCGTTATCGACTGGTGATCTTCGACTGGGATGGCACCCTGATGGATTCGGTGGCGCGCATCGTCGACTGCATGCAGGCGGCGTCGCGGGACGCCGGCTGGGGCGAGCTCTCGCCGGAGAGTGTGCGCAATATCATCGGTCTGGGGTTGCCCGAGGCGATCGCCAGCCTGTGCCCGGGGATCGCCCCGGAACGTGCCGAGCTGCTGCGCAGCCGCTACGCCTGGCACTTCGTCGAGGGTAACGACATCCCCATGCGCTTCTTCTTCGGCGTGGAGGAGGGGCTTGCCGGCCTCCACGCTCGTGGCGGTCAGCGCCTGGCAGTGGCCACCGGCAAGAGCCGCCGCGGCCTCGATCGGATCTTTCGAGAGAGCGACAGCGGGCGCTGGTTCCACGCCAGCCGCACCGCCGACGAGACCCGCTCCAAGCCCCATCCGCTGATGCTGGAGGAGCTGCTGGTCGAGCTGGAGGTGCCGCTGGGGGAGGCGGTGATGGTGGGCGATACCGAATACGACCTGGAGATGGCTCGGGCCATCGGCATGGACCGGGTGGCGGTGACCTGGGGCGTGCATGCGCCCGAGCGACTCGCTGCCAGCCGGCCAATCTACACCGCCGAGACCGTCCCCGAGCTATTTGACTGGCTGCAAGGAAGATAAGTGATGAGTGACGACGACCAGAAGCGCGGTGAGCGTCAGGATCCCTGGACCCAGGGGCCCGAGCGAACCTCCGAGCAGGCCAGGGAAGAGCGTGAGGCGCGCCGTTCGCCAACCGACCAGGCGGCGGCGCCGGCAGAGAGCGTCGAGACCCTGCGTGAGCGCCAGCGTCTTCAGCAGATGGAGATGATGGACCGCTGGATCGGCGGTGTGCTGACGGAGCAGCGCCGTTCCCGGCGCTGGAAGCTGTTCTTCCGCTTCCTGTTCGTGGCGCTGATCCTGGCCTTGCTCTCCGCGACTCTCTTCAGCCTGCTGGCCGGTCCTCCCGGCCGGGGCGCCGTCGGCCCGCACCTGGGGGTAGTCAAGGTGCGCGGCGTGATCGATTCGGAGTCGCCGGCCAGCGCCGAGCGCATCGTTGCCGGACTCAAGCGTGCCTGGGAGGCCGAGGAGAGCGTGGCCGTGGTGCTGCAGATCGATAGCCCCGGTGGCAGCCCGGTGCAGTCCCAGCGCATCTATGACGAGATCATGCGGCTGCGTGGCGAGGGCGACAAGCCGATCATCGCGGTGATCGAGGATGTGGGGGCCAGCGGCGCGTACTACATTGCCGCGGCGGCGGACGAGATCCTGGTCGCCCCGGCCAGCCTGGTGGGCTCCATCGGGGTGATCTCGGCCAGCTTCGGCTTCGAGGAGGCGATCGAGCGCCTGGGCGTGGAGCGCCGTGTGTTTGCGGCGGGTGACAACAAGGCCTTCCTCGATCCCTTCTCGGCGCTGGCACCCGAGCAGCGCCAGTTCTGGCAGTCGGTGCTGGCCACCACCCACCGCCAGTTCATCGAGGCGGTGCGCGAAGGGCGAGGGGATCGACTGGGCGACGACGAGCGGCTCTTCAGCGGCCTGGTGTGGAGCGGCGAGCAGGCCGTCGAGCTCGGCCTGGCGGATGGAGTCGGCAGCCTGGGCGGCCTGGCCAGGGAGCGGCTGCCCGAGCCGAAGGTGCGCGACTACACCCCGCGACTCGACCCCTTCGAGCGCTTCACCCGGCAGTTCGGCCGCGTCGCCATGGAGCTGCTGGGGGTGCCGCGCGCCGATTCGCTGCTGCGCTACCAGCTACCCTAGCGGATCCAGTCCTGCCTCGCGCAGCAGGGCGCAGAGGCGGATCAGCGGCAGGCCGATCAGGGTGTTGGGGTCGTCGCCCTCGAGCTTCTCGAACAGGGTGATGCCCAGTCCCTCCATGCGGAAGCTGCCGGCGCTGTCCAGGGGCTTCTCCTTCTCCACGTAGCGGGCGATCTCCTCCTCACCGAGCCGGCGAAACACCACGTCGTAGGTCTCGTGGCAGACCCGCTCGCGGCCCTGCCGGGTATCCAGCAGGGCCAGGCCGGTGAGAAAGCGCACCCGGTGGCCGGAGAAGCGGGCCAGATTGGCGCGGGCGGTGGCCGCGTCGCCGGGCTTGCCGAGAATCTCCCCCTCGAAGAGGGCCACCTGGTCCGAGCCGATGATCAGATGCTCCGGCCAGGTCTCGGCCAGCCGCCGGGCCTTGGTCAGCGCCAGTCGCTCGACCAGGGCGTCGGGGGCCTCGTCCGAGTGCGGGGTCTCGTCGATGTCGGGGCTCTGCCAGGCGTAGGGGATTTCCAGGCGGTCGAGCAACTGGCGGCGCCAGCGAGAACCGGAGGCGAGGACAAGGCGCGGCATGGGGCAGTCCCTGATCGAGGTGATGGCGGCAGGTTAGCATGAACCTGGCCGCCTCGAGGATGATGGCAGTGAGGGTCGGGGAGGCCGTCGGCGCCCACTGGGCGGACGCTGGCGCGATTGCGCTCCGGTGGCTTTGACAGGGGCAGGGGGAGTGCCTATCATTGCGCGCCTATGTTGACCACACGACTTCCCAGCAGGGTCGAGCCCTACAAGCTCGCAGCCCGATCCGAGCGTCTCGAGGGCCTGATGGCCCTCGCGGATCTTGCACGCCTGACCGAAGAGGTCGGCCCTCAGAGCGGCGATCTTCGGGTCGCTCTCGACTTCGGCATCGATCCCCAGGGGCGCCGCGTGATTCACGGCCGCCTGGAGGCGGATCTGCAGCTGCCGTGTCGGCGCTGCCTGTCGCCGATGGCGCAGCATGTGGAGAGCGAGTTCCTGCTGGGTATGGTCACCAGCGATGAACTGGCCGCCGAGTTGCCGAGCACTCACGAGCCTGTGCTGGTGGAAGACGAACAGCTGAACCTGCTGACGGTGGTCGAGGACGAACTGATCCTCAGCCTGCCTCAGGTGGTTTACCACGATGAGGCTGACTGTGAGGTCTCACGCGACCAGCTGACCAGCGGGGAGGATGCCGCGGCATCCCGGGAGCCCGCAGCGAGCCCCTTCGATGTGCTGAGGCACCTCAAGGGCAAATCCTGATTCATCATCGTTTCACTCTGGAGTGACATCCCATGGCAGTTCAAAAGAACCGCAAGACCCGTTCCAAGCGCGGCATGCGTCGCAGCCACGACGCCCTGACCGCCCCGGCCCTGTCCCAGGACAAGGAAACCGGCACCACTCACCTGCGCCACCACGTCTCTCCGGACGGTTTCTATCGTGGCCGCAAGGTCGTCGACGCCTGAGGCGGCGACGCTTCCTTCGGTAACGTCTGGCCGCTGACTCCCCGTGCGGATCGCCATCGACGCGATGGGCGGCGATCTCGGTCCTCGTGCCACCGTGCGGGGGGCGGCCAGCGCGGCCCTGCACGACCCTCGTCTCGAGATCCGGCTGTTCGGCCCCTGGCGCCAGCTGGAGGGTGAGATCTCCTGCCTGCCGCGGCGCCTCGCCGCGGCTGGTTCGCGTCTGGAGGTTGTGGATGCCGCCGAGGTGATCGCCCCGGGGCAGCGTCCAGCCGACGCACTGCGTCACGGCCATGCCAGCAGCATGGCCAGGATGCTGGCCGCCGTGGCGGCCGGTGAGGCCGCCGCCGGGGTCAGTGCCGGCAACACCGGTGCCCTGGTGGCCCTGGGGCGCCAGGCGCTGGGCACCGTGGCCGGCATCCCGCGTCCGGCGATCAGCACGGCGATGCCGACACGCAGCCAGGGGCGCTGCTACCTGCTCGACCTGGGTGCCAATGTCGAGGCCTCCGCCGAACGGCTGGTGGACTTCGCCCTGATGGGCGAGTTGATGGCTCGTCACGTGGACGGGATTGCGGCGCCCCGGGTGGCACTGCTCAACGTCGGGGTGGAGGGCACCAAGGGCACGGCCAGCGTTCGCGAGGCGGATGCACGGCTGCGTGCCATGGAGCGGATCGACTATCGCGGCTACGTGGAGGGCGATGGCATCTTCGCGGGCCGGGTGGACGTGGTGGTGTGCGACGGCTTCGTCGGCAACGCGGTGCTCAAGGCCAGCGAAGGCCTGGCGAGGATGCTGGTGGCCCGCGTGCAGGCGACCTTCGAGGCCCACTGGAGCAGCCGCCTGGTGGGGGCGCTGGCGCGGCCGGCGTTGAGGCGCCTGAAGGGCGAACTCGACCCGGTGCGCTACAATGGCGCCAGCCTGCTGGGTCTGGCCGGCATCGTGGTGAAGAGTCACGGCGGTGCCGACGCCGCCGGCTTCCACTATGCGGTGCTGCGGGCGGTACAGGAGGTGCGTCACGATCTGCCGCGCTGCCTGGCGGCCGGTCTGGCGCCGAGGAGGGGCGTTGGCGAGTCGGTCGGCAGGGCCGGTCGAGTCGCCAGCGATCCCGATCTCCTCGCACCGGGCCTTCCCGGTGAGGATGACAGCCAACAAGAGTAAAGGTGACCATGATGACTCAATCCCTCGCCCTCGTGTTCCCCGGGCAGGGTTCCCAGCAGATCGGCATGCTGCGGGAGCTGGCGGAACGCTACAGCGTGGTGCGCACCTCCTTCGAGGAGGCCTCCGACGCGCTGGGCTATGACCTCTGGCAAGTGGTTCAGGAGGGTCCGGTGGATGCGCTGAATGCCACCGCCTGCACCCAGCCGGCACTGCTTACCGCCAGCGTCGCCATCTGGCGGGTCTGGCAGGAGCTGGAGGGGCCGCGCCCCGGTGCCATGGCCGGTCACAGCCTCGGCGAGTACAGTGCCATGGTGTGTGCCGGCGTGATGTCCTTCGCCGAGGGCATCAAGCTGGTGCGCCTGCGCGGTGATGCGATGCAGGCCGCTGTGCCGGTCGGTGAGGGTGCCATGGCGGCGATCCTGGGTCTCGACGATGCCGTCGTGGAGCAGGCCTGTGCCGAGGCCGCCCAGGGTGAGGTGGTCGCTGCGGTCAACTACAATGCGCCCGGCCAGGTGGTCATCGCCGGCGGCCAGGCCGCCGTGGATCGTGCCATTGCCGCCTGCCAGGCGGCCGGCGCCAAGCGTGCCATGCCCCTGCCGGTGTCGGTGCCATCACATTGCGCACTGATGGCGCCTGCCGCCGAGCGCCTGGCCGAGGCCATGGACGCGATCGAGCTCAAGGCGCCGCGCTACACCGTGTTCCAGAACGTCGACGCCCAGGCCCACGCCGACGCCGAGACCCTGCGTACCCGGCTCATCGAACAGCTCTATCGCCCCGTGCGCTGGACCTCCTGCGTCGAGGCCATGGTCGAAGGCGGCGCCGAGGTGTTCATCGAGTGCGGTCCCGGCAAGGTGCTCACCGGCCTGGGCAAGCGTATCGCCCGCGGTAGCAAGGGGCTGGCGGTCAATGATCCGGACAGCCTGGAAGCGGCCCTGGAGCTGGCCCGCAGCGTAGCCAACGGCAACTCGGCCAACGGCTGACCCATTCCTCAGGATGAAGGCGAAAGCACCATGACCACCGAAATGAGAGTTGCCCTGATCACCGGCGCCAGCCGCGGCATCGGCCGCGCGATCGCCCATGAGCTGGGCCGTCAGGGGCGCATCGTGATCGGCACCGCCACCAGCGACGCCGGCGCCGAGAAGATCGACGCCGACCTCAAGACTCATGGCATCCAGGGCGCGGGGCGCAGGCTCGATGTCACCGACCCTGCCAGCGTCGACGCCCTGGTCAAGGCGGTCACCGAGGAGTTCGGCGCCCCGACCATCCTGGTCAACAACGCTGGTATCACCCGTGACAACCTGCTGATGCGCATGAAGGAAGAGGAGTGGGATGACGTCGTCGACACCAATCTCACGTCGGTCTTTCGCGTCAGCAAGGCCTGCCTGCGCGGCATGACACGGGCCCGCTTCGGTCGCATCGTCAACATCAGTTCGGTAGTCGCCACCATGGGCAACCTGGGCCAGACCAACTATGCTGCCGCCAAGGCGGGCATGGAGGGCTTCACCCGGGCCCTGGCGCGCGAGGTCGCCTCTCGCGCCATCACCGTCAATTCGGTGGCCCCGGGCTTCATTGCCACCGACATGACCCAGGCGCTGCCCGAGGAGCAGCACAAGATGCTGCTGGGCCAGATTCCCCTGGCGCGTCTGGGTCAACCCGAGGAGATCGCCGCTGCGGTGGGCTTTCTCACCGGCGAGACGGCGAGCTACATCACCGGCGAGACGCTGCACGTCAACGGTGGCATGAACATGCGTTGAGGCCCTTCAGGGGCGGCGGTTGCGCCGGCCCCGGGGCGTCTATAAACTACTCCGCAGCTTTCGTCTGCGGATCTGGAACCCCAACGGCTGGTCATCTGGACGGCCAATTTGAACGACTGGAGTACGTCATAATGAGCACCATCGAAGAGCGCGTGAAGAAGGTTGTGGCCGAGCGCCTGAACGTCAAGGAAGAGGACATCCAGAACAGCTCCTCCTTCACCGAGGACCTGGGTGCCGATTCCCTGGATACCGTCGAGCTGGTCATGGCGCTCGAGGAAGAGTTCGATACCGAGATCCCAGACGAAGAAGCCGAGAAGATCACTAGCGTTCAGGAAGCCATCGACTACGTCAACGCCCACCAGTAAGCCTGGTGGCGGTCGATGCCGCCTGACGCGGGGAACTGGTTCCCCGGAAAAAGCCGCCCAGCGAGGCGGCTTTTTCGTGGCAGGGGGCCGCGGGGCTTGTCAGGGCAGCGCGGGGCGGGGAGACTCGTTATAATGCGCGCAGCGGACGGCTTCCCCCGGGGGAGTCCTGTCATACTGGATGTCTGGAGGAAAGCTGATGGCACGTAGAAGGGTTGTGGTGACCGGTATGGGACTGGTCACGCCGGTGGGGAATAGCGTCGAGGATAGCTGGTCCAACATCAAGGCCGGCAAGAGCGGCATTACCCCCATCGAGCACTTCGATGCCAGCGGCTTCAACACGCGCTTCGGTGGCTCGGTCAAGGACTTCGATATCAGTCCCTACCTGAACCCCAAGGATGCCCGCAAGATGGACCTCTTCATCCAGTACGGCATGGCCGCGGGCGCCCAGGCCATCGCGCATTCAGGGATCGCCTGCACCGAGGAGAATGCCGGCCGCATCGGCGTGGCGATCGGCTCCGGGATCGGTGGCCTGCAGATGATCGAGCATAATCACAGCGTCATGCTCAAGAGCGGCCCGCGGCGCATCTCGCCCTTCTTCGTGCCCGGCTCGATCATCAACATGATCTCCGGCAACCTGGCGATCCAGCACGGGTTCCGGGGACCCAACATCGCCATCACTACCGCCTGCACCACCGGCACCCACAACATCGGCTACAGCGCGCGGACCATCGCCTACGGGGACGCCGACGTGATGGTCTGCGGTGGCGCCGAGATGGCCACCACCCCGCTGGGCCTCGGCGGCTTCTCTGCGGCCCGGGCGCTCTCCACCCGCAACGATGATCCCCAGGCGGCCAGTCGGCCCTGGGACCGGGACCGCGATGGCTTCGTGCTCTCCGACGGGGCGGGCGTCATGGTGCTGGAGGAGTACGAGCATGCGAAGGCGCGCGGCGCGACCATCTACGCCGAGCTCAGCGGCTTCGGCATGAGCGACGATGCCTACCATATGACCTCTCCGCCCAAGGACGGCAGCGGCGCGGCACTCTCCATGGTCAATGCCGTGCGTGATGCCGGCATCGATGTCGCGGCCATCGACTACATCAACGCCCACGGCACCTCGACGCCGGCCGGTGACCTGGCGGAGAGCCTGGCCGTCGAGCGGGTGATGGGCGAGGCGGCAAGGTCCGTGGCGGTGAGCTCCACCAAGTCGATGATCGGCCACCTGCTGGGCGCGGCCGGCGCTGTGGAGGCGGTATTCTGCGTGCTGGCGATCCGCGACCAGGTGGCACCGCCCACCATCAACCTGGACAACCCCCAGGAGGGCTGCCGCCTCGACTATGTCCCGCACACCGCCCGTGAGATGAAAATCGACGTGGCCCTATCGAACTCCTTCGGCTTCGGCGGCACCAACGGCACCCTGGTCTTCACACGGGCGTGAGCCATGAGGCGGGAGGGCGCGAGGTGAGGGGGGCTGTCTCTGTGGAGGGCTGGCCCCTCGACGACCGCGGTGCGGCCTACGGTGACGGCCTGTTCGAGACCGTGCTGCTGCGCGACGGCCGTCCGCTGTTGTGGGAAGAACATCTGTCTCGGCTGGTGCGCGGCTGCCACGCCCTTGGTATCCCCATGCCTGCCGAGCATGAGCTGGCCGCCCCCCTGGCCGAGGCCGGCATTGGGCTTTTCGTGTTCAAGCTTATGTTGACCCGCGGCAGCGGCGGGCGTGGCTATCGGCCGCCGGCCTTTCCCGAAACGCGGCTGCGTTGGCAGCTTGCCGCCTTCGCCCCGACCGAGACGCACTGGCAGCAGGGCGTGCGTGTGCGTCACTGCCGCCTTCGGCTGGGCATCCAGCCCGCGCTGGCCGGGCTCAAGCACCTCAATCGCCTGGAGAACGTACTGGCGCGCGCCGAGTGGGACGATGACAAGGTGGCCGAGGGGCTGCTCTGCGACAGCGATGGCCGGCTGGTGGAAGCCACGGCCATGAACCTCTTCTGGCAGCGCGAGGGTCGCCTGGAGACACCACGCCTCGAGCGCTGTGGCGTGGCGGGCACCCTGCGTGAGGCCTTGAGGGAACGCCTCGCCATCACCGAGGTCGATGTCGGGCCGGAGGTGCTGGATCAGGCCGAGGCGGTGTGGCTCGGCAACTCGGTGCAGGGGGTCTGGCCGGTGGTGCGCCTCGATGATCCCGACGGCCTCGAGCGGCAGCGCTGGCCGCTTGCCGCGATACACCGGGGCTTCCAGGCCGAGGCCCATCGCCTGCTGGGCTATCCACTGCCCGATCCGACCTGACCAAGATGAGACGACGAGGACGCCGATGCGTGTGGTAAAGATCCTGCTGGTGCTGGCCATCCTGGCCGGCGCGGCCCTGTTCGGCGGCTACCGCTACTGGGAGTCACGGCTCGCGGCGCCCATCGCCGTGAGCGAGCCGACCCTCTACGAGGTGCCCCGTGGCGCCGGCTACAACCGCGTGATGGCCGACCTGGCCAAGCGCGGGGTGATCGAGGACGACTGGGCCTTCCGCCTGCTCACGCGGCTCGAGCCCGAGAGCGTGCCGCGCCTGCGCGCCGGCGAGTACATGCTGGAACCCGGCATGAGCGGGCGCGAGCTGGTGGCGCTGCTGGGCAGCGATCGGGTGGTCACCTACCCGCTGACCATCCCCGAGGGCTGGACCTTCCGCCAGATGCGCGAGCTGCTCGCCGCCGCCCCCAAGCTGGAGAACCGCACCGCCGACCTCGCCGACGAGGAGGTGATGGCGCTGCTGGATCGCGAAGGCGTCTACCCCGAGGGCTGGTTCTTTCCCGACACCTACCGCTACCACAAGGGGGTGAGCGACGTGGAGATCCTGCGCCAGGCGCTCACCCGCATGGAGGGCATCCTCGAGGAGGTCTGGGAGGGGCGTGCCGAGGACCTGACCATCGAGACCCCCTACGAGGCGCTGATCATGGCCTCGCTGATCGAGCGCGAGACCGGTGCGCCGTCGGAGCGCCGCGAGATCGCCGGCGTCTTCAAGCGCCGCATGGAGATCGGGATGCGCCTGCAGACCGACCCCACGGTGATCTACGGCATGGGCGAGCGCTATGAGGGCCGCATCACCCGCGCCGACCTGGGCGAGGCGACACCCTACAACACCTACGTGATCGACGGCATGCCGCCGACGCCCATCGCCATGCCCGGCCGGGCGTCGCTGGAGGCCGCGGTGGACCCGCTGCCCGGCGAGACCCTCTACTTCGTTTCCCGGGGCGACGGCACCCACCACTTCTCGCGCACCCTGCGCGAGCACAACAACGCGGTGAACCGGTATATACGCAATCGCCAGTAAGGAGACCCAGATGGCCGTGCGCGGACGCTTCATCACCCTGGAGGGGGGCGAGGGGGTCGGCAAGTCCACCAATCTGGCCCGGGTGGTCGCCTGGCTCGAGGCTCGCGGCCTCGAGGTGGTGCAGACACGCGAGCCCGGTGGCACGCCGCGCGCCGAGGCGATCCGCGAACTGCTTCTCGACCCGAGTGTCGAGGAGCCGCTGGATGACGACGCCGAACTGCTGCTGGTGTTCGCCGCCCGGGCCCAGCATCTGGCGCGAGTGATTCGGCCGGCGCTCGAGCGCGGCGCCTGGGTGGTGTGCGACCGCTTCACCGATGCCACCTTCGCTTACCAGGGTGGCGGGCGCGGCATCGATCCTGCGCGCATCGCCGAGCTGGAGCGCTTCGTGCAGCAGGGCCTCGCCCCCGACCTGACCCTGCTGCTGGACATGCCCATCGAGGCGGCCCGCGAGCGTGTGGCCCTGCGCGGAGGGGCGCCGGATCGCTTCGAGCGCGAGCGCGGTGAGTTCTTCTCGGCGGTGCGCCAGGCCTACCTGGCTCGCGCCGCCGCCGATCCCCAGCGCATCGTCGTGGTGGACGCCTCGCGCGCCCTGGCGGCGGTGGGGAAGCAGATCGAGGCGCTCCTGGCCGAGCGGGTGTCGGCATGGTGATAGCGTCCGAGTCCCTCCAGCCGCTGCCCTGGCTACGGCCACGCTTCGCCGAGCTGACGCGCCTGGCCGATGCTGACCGGCTCCCCCATGCCCTGCTGATCTCGGGGCCGCGCGGCGTCGGTAAGCGCTCTCTGGCCGACGCCCTGATCGCCCGTACACTCTGCGCCAGCCCCGCCGAGACTGCCTGCGGCGCCTGCCACGGCTGCCACATGCTGGCGTCCGGCTATCATCCGGATCTGCTGCGGGTGGAGCCGGAGGAGGGCAAACGACAGATTCGCATCGATGTTATCCGCGAGGTCAACGCCTTCGTGGCCCAGACCCCCCAGCAGGGCGGCTACCGGGTGATCCTCATCAGCCCGGCGGAGGCCATGAACCAGGCCTCCGCCAACGCCCTGCTGAAGAGCCTGGAGGAGCCCGGAGCGCGTACCCTGTTCGTGCTGCTCGCCGACATTCCCTCGCGGTTGCTGCCCACCATCCGTTCGCGCTGCCAGCACTGGAGCCTGGTGGTGCCCGGGGAGGCGGCCTGCCTGCCCTGGCTGGCCAAGCGCCTGGGGGACGAGCAGGAGGCGCGCTTCTGGCTGGGCCTGGCCGGCGGACTGCCGCTGGCCGCCCTGGTCCAGGCCGAGCCGGAGTCCCGGGCGCTGCGCCAGCAGTTGCTCGAGACCTTCGAGGCGCTGGTGCGCGGCGCCGAGCCGGTGGGCGAGGCTGCCCGCCTGGATCGCCAGTCGGTGGAGGCGATCCTGTGGTACGGTATCGCCTGGCTGGAAGACCTGATCCGCCTGGGGCTCTCGGGGGAACCCGCAGAGCTGCGCAACCCCGATCTGCTGCCCCTCTACCGCCAGGCGGTGAAGAATGCCCGGGTGCGTGACTGGTTCCGCCTGCTCGACTATGCCCGGGAACAGCGCCGCCTGCTGGCCGCGGGCGGCAATCCCAATCCCCAGCTGGTACTCGAAGCCTGGCTGGTGCGCTGGTCCGCGCTGCTGCGCTCGTGAACGAGGAGAGGCTCATGGCTGCCCAGAAGGCCCTGTCGCTGAATATCCAGGATGTCCAGACCCTGCTCTCGGCCTACATGCCGATGCTCGAGCGGGGGGGCATCTTCGTGCCCACCCGGGAGCGCTACGAGCTGGGCCAGGAGATCTACCTGCTGCTCACCCTGCCCGGGGAGAGTGACCGGGCGCCGGTCACCGGCCAGGTGGTGTGGGTCTCCCCGGAAGGGGTCACCGGTCGTCGCATGCCCGGCGTCGGTATCCACTTCAGCGCCGGTGACCAGGCGGTGCGCGACCGCATCGAGAACCTGCTGGCCGGCCAGCTCGACAAGGGCGCGCCCACCTATACGCTCTGAGCGCGGCCGAGCCGCCCTGTTTCCACCCCTTGAAATCGGTAGTCCTCTGCATGTTTGTCGATTCTCACTGCCACCTCGATCGTCTCGACCCCGCGACCCACGGCGGTGATGTCGCCGCCACCCTGGACGCCGCTCGGGCCCGCGGGGTGAAGCAGTTCCTGGCCATCGGCGTGACCCTCGAGGAACTGCCCGGCATCGCCGCCATCGCTCGGGAACACGACGACGTGGTGCTCTCCGCCGGGGTGCACCCGCTGCACAGCGTCGCCGAGGAGCCGAGCCTCGAGGCGCTCAAGGAGGCCGCGGAGCGCTTCGGCGCCGTGGCCATCGGTGAGTGCGGCCTGGACTACCATTACTTGGAGAAGTCGCCGGACAAGGTGCCCTCCCGCGACGTGCAGCGCGAGCGGTTCCGCCGCCAGCTGATCGCTGCCACCGAGCTGGCGCTGCCGGTGATCATCCACACCCGGGAGGCCCGCGAGGAGACCCTGGCGATGATCCGCAAGCACACCGACCCGGCCATCGGCGGCGTGCTGCACTGCTTCACCGAGGATCTCGACATGGCCCGGGAGGCGGTGCGCCACGGCTTCTACATCTCGCTCTCGGGCATCGTCACCTTCCGCAACGCCGAGGCGCTGCGCGAGGTGGCCCGCCGGGTGCCGCTGGACAGACTGCTGATCGAGACCGACAGCCCCTACCTCGCCCCGGTGCCCCATCGCGGCAAACCCAACGAGCCGGCCTGGGTGGTGGAGGTGGCCGAGTGCATTGCCGCCGAGCGCGGCATCAGCGTGGAGGAGGTCGCCATGCAGACCACCGCCAACTTCTACCGCCTGTTCCGCGCCGCTGCCCCCGACGCCCCCGCCGAACTGCGCGAGGCCCTTCAGGGTGCGGGCCTGCTGGGCTGATCCATCCCGAGATGCCATCGCAAGACGCCATTGCAAGACAAGGGAGCCGACATGAACCTCGACCCGCTGCTGGCCCGACTCGATCCCGAGGGCGAGATTCCCCCGGTGGACCACTGGCACCCCGAGCATTGCGGTGAGATGGACCTGGTGATCGTCGCCGACGGCCGCTGGTTTCATGAGGGGAGCCCGATCGTCCGGCCTCGGCTGGTGCGGCTGCTCTCGACGATCCTGCGCTGCGAAGCGGATGGTCGTTACGCCCTGGTCACCCCGGCCGAGAAGCAGCTCATCCGGGTGGAGGATCGCCCCTTCCTGGTGGTGGATGCCGACCCTGACCAGGACGGCACCTGGTGGCTCACCACCAACGTCGGCGATCGCCTGGCGCTGGGCGAGGACCACTGCCTGGCGCTGAGCGAGACCCCCGCCGGCGAGACGGTGCCCGAGGTGCCGGTACGCTTCGGGCTGTCTGCCCGGCTGGGGCGTAATGTCTACTACCGCCTGGTGGAGGCCGCCGAGCACCGCGCGCTGCCCGGCGGCGGCGAGGAGCTGGGCCTGGTCAGCGCCGGCGTCTGGCAGCCCCTGGGGCGCCTGGACGACGGCGACACGGCGTGAGGCTGACCGCAGAACAGCGTGCCGTCGTCGAGCATGCCGCCGGCCACGCCCGAGTCGCCGCGGTGGCGGGCTCGGGCAAGACCACCACCATGGTGGCCCGGGTGCTGCAGCTGCTGGCCCGGGGCGTGGCGCCGGAGCGTATTCTGGTGCTGATGTTCAACCGCTCGGCCCGCGAGGATTTCCAGGCGCGCCTGGCCGCCATGGCGCCTGCCGGGCAGCCGCTGCCCGACGTGCGCACCTTCCACTCACTGGGCCACCGCCTCACCGCCAGCCTGACCCGCTGGGGGGCGCTCTCGCCGCGCACGCTGCTTACCGCCGACTGGCAGGCCGAGCGGCTGCTGCGCCAGGCCACCCAGCGTGCCCTGGTCGACAGCCCCGAGGTGGGGGAGGCGGCTCTGGATGCCGAACGCCTCGAGGCCCTGGCCCACTTCTGTGCTCTGGTGAAGGCCGAGATGCTGCCGCCGGCAGAGCTCTACGCCCGGCTCGACTTCGGCGAGGCCACCGAGCACTTCGTGGCGGCCTTCGACCACGCCGAGGAGCTTCTCGGCGACCACGGCCTGATGGGCTACGCGGACCTGCTCTACCGCCCGCTGCGTGCCCTGGAGGCCGATGACACCCTTCGCGGCCGCGTCCAGGGCTTCCTCGATCATGTCATCATCGACGAGTATCAGGACATCAACGTCGCCCAGCAGCGCCTGTTGGCGGTGCTGGCCGGTGAGCGCGCCGAGGTGATGGCGGTGGGCGATGCCAACCAGTGCATCTACGAGTGGCGCGGCGCTCATCCGGATACCATGCTGGAGCGCTTCACCGCGACCTTCGGGGCCGCGATCGACTACCCGCTCTCCACCACCTTTCGCCACGGCCACGCCCTGGCCCTGGCCGCCAATCACGCCATCGAGGCCAATCGGCGCCGCCCCGACCAGCTCTGCCTGGCCGCCCCCGGCAACCCCAGGACTCGCCTGGCCCAGGCCCGGGGCAGCCGTGCCCTGCTCGAGGCCCTGGCGGCCTGGCAGGCGGACGGCCGCCACCTCAGCGAGGCCTGCGTGCTGGTGCGCAGCTGGTCGCTGTCGGTGCCGCTGCAGCTGGCGCTGCTGCGCGAGGGGATTCCCTTCCGACTCTCCCGGCAGGATCGCTTCGTCTTCCGCCTGCCGCTGGTGCAGGCCCTGGCCGGTTACCTGCGCCTGGCTCGCGAGCCGGCCCTGCTGGCAGACCCCGCCCACCTGGCGCTGCTGCTGACCCAGCCGACCCCCTTCGTGGCCCGGGAGCGGCTGGTGCGCCTCGCCGCCGTGCTGGCCGACACCCAGCGCTGGCCGGAGCGCCACGACCCGCTGCTGGCCGGCCTCAAGCCCCATCAGCAGCGCACCCTGAAGAAGCGCTGGGCGCTGCTCTGCGAACTGCCGAAACGCTCGACCTGGCCGCCGGCGAGGCTGCTCGAGCACGTGGTCGAGGCGGTGGAGGCCGAGAAGGTGCTCAAGCGCGCCGCGGCCCGGCGCGACAAGGGCGAGGAGGACGTGCGCCTGCTCGATGTGCTGCTGGAGCAGGCCGCCGAGCTGGGCAACGACCCGGAGGCCTTCATCGAACTGCTGCAGCGGCCTGTCCAGAGTGAAGCGGACGGCGTGCTGATCACCACGGTGCACGGCGCCAAGGGGCTGGAGTGGCCGCTGGTGGCCCTGGCCGGCGTCAATGAGCAGGACTTTCCCCATTACAGTCGCGACAACCCGTTGACGGCCCAGCGCCTGGAGGAGGAGCGCCGACTTTTCTACGTGGCCATCACCCGGGCCCGGGAACGGCTGCTGCTGCTCCACGACGCCGGCGACCACCGGCCGAGCCGTTTTTTGGCGGAGAGTGCCTGGGAGGAGTGCCAGCGGGTCGCCGAGCGGTTGAACGTGACGCCTGACGAGCACCCGGAAGGGCAGGGTGGCAGCGATGAGACGGTGCTTTCGGTGTCGCGCCTGCCCCTCGTGGAGCGATATCTGGCGAGGCTTGGCATGTCGCTGCCGCTGGCGCCGCTGGACTCGGGAGTGGCCGAGGGCGCCGCCGACTATCGAGTCTTCGACGTGGGGCAGCGGCTGCGCCATGCTGTCTTTGGTGAGGGTGAGATCGACCTGGTGGAGGGCGACCCGGACAACCCGGTGATCGAGGTGCACTTTCGCCATGCCGGTCGGCGGCGCCTGATCGCGCGCCGCGCGCCCATTGAACTGCTTGAAGGAGACCGCCCATGAGCGCCCCCCTGATCACCGCTTCCGAACTGGCCGAGGCCCTCGACAGCCGCCTGCCTCCGCGGCTGCTCGACTGCCGTGCCCGACTGGGTGACGCCGATGCGGGCCACTCCCTGTGGTGGGAGGCCCACCTGCCCGGCAGCTACCACCTGGATCTGGATCGCGACCTGTCGGGGCCGCCGGGGCAGGGGGGGCGCCATCCGCTGCCGAACCGCGAGGCGTTCACCGCCTCCCTGCAGCGGCTGGGGGTCGCCCCCGAGGTGCCGGTGGTGCTCTATGACGACATGGGGGGGCAGCTGGCCGCGGCGCGAGCCTGGTGGATGCTGGCCTGCTGGGCCGGACATCCCGACGTGCGCGTCTTCGACGGCGGCATCAAGGCCTGGCTGGGTGCCGGCGAGGAGCTCTCCGAGGGCGATCGCGCCGCACCCCATGCCAGCGCCTGGGTGCCAGGGTTCCACGATGAGCAGTGGGTGGATGTCGCCGGGCTGCAGGCGGGCGGGGCGCTTCTGGTGGATGCGCGCAGCCCCGAGCGCTTTCGCGGCGAGGCCGAGCCCATCGACCCGGTGGCGGGGCATATTCCCGGTGCGGTGTGTCGGCCCAGTGCGGATAATCTCACCCCCTATGGGCGCTTCAAGACCGCCGCACAGCTTGCCACCGAGCTGCCCGAGGCCGAAGAGGTGATCGCCTACTGCGGCTCCGGCGTCACCGCCTGCCACACCATCCTCGCCTACGCCGTGGCCGGCCGCCCGCTGCCGCGCCTCTATCCCGGCTCCTGGAGCGAGTGGATCCGTGACCCGTCGCGAGGGGTGGCCACCGGTGACTAGTGTCCGCAAGCTTCGGTGAGGCTTGAGGCTACTGGTGGGAGATCGGCTCTGCCGGCGGTTCGACGCTTCGACGAATGGCGCCGCAGGCGCCGGGCGGTGTTGCCTGCATTGGCTAACACCGCCTGGGAGCCCTTCGGTCTCCATTCGCTCCGCAAAGCGTTGCTCCCACCAGAATCAACAGCCTCAGTGGCAACTTCCCACCAGAAGCAGCGGCCTCGGCGGGGGGCTGGGTGTTTACATGTTCGGATAGTTCGGCCCGCCGCCGCCTTCAGGCGCCACCCAGGTGATGTTCTGGGCCGGATCCTTGATGTCGCAGGTCTTGCAGT
>NZ_JACUUD010000203.1 GCF_014859505.1 Halomonas sp. | reverse complement strand
GAGGGAACGGCTGACATTGCTTCCTAAGCGCGTTCGCCGTCAGTCCCAGGAGCCCATCGATGATGACTTCTAGCCGACACGCCTACGTCTGGACCTGGCTTCCCGAACAGACATCCCCTGTGGTTGCCGGCCGCGTCGAGCGCGATGATCAGGACCGCTATCGCTTTACCTATGGGCGTCGCTACCTTGAGCGACCTGATGCGATCAGCCTCTTTCCGGACGAGCTTCCCCTTCAATCAGGCATCCAGGAGCAAGTCGACGGTACACTGCCCTCCTGCCTGCGTGATGCCTCTCCTGATGCCTGGGGACGTCGTGTCATCATCAACCACCTGACAGGGCAGAAAGGCGATGCCGCTGATGGTGTCGACTTCAACGAGCTGGTCTATCTGCTCGAATCTGGCTCGGACAGGATCGGGGCACTGGATTTCCAAACGTCTGCCACCGATTACCGGCCACGCGAGAGCCGGGCTGCCACCCTGGATGAGTTGCAGGCAGCCTCAGCGTATGTAGAGGCAGGGGAACCGCTTCCTCCAGCCCTGGACCAGGCCATTCGGCACGGCAGCAGTATCGGCGGCGCTCGCCCCAAGGCCCTGCTGGATGATCGGGATCGCAAGCTGGTGGCAAAGTTTTCTTCCAGCACTGACCTCTACAGTGTGGTGAAAGCAGAGTTCGTCGCCATGCGTCTCGCCAGCCAGGCGGGGTTCGATGTCGCGCCGGTCGAGATGGCCCGCTCACTGGGTAAGGATGTCCTGCTCGTGGAGCGCTTCGACAGAGTGAAGACCACTGACGGCTGGGGTAGGCACCTTGTGCTATCGGCCCTCACGTTGCTCGGTCTGGACGAGATGATGGCCCGCTATGCCAGCTATGAAGATCTCGCCCACCGGATCCGCGCCGAGTTCAACCAGCCAGGGAAAACGCTGCATGAGTTGTTCGGCCGCATCGTCTTCAACGTGCTCTGCGGCAACACCGACGACCATGCACGTAACCATGCTGCCTTCTGGGATGGCGTGAGCTATCGACTGACGCCAGCCTACGACATCTGCCCGCAATCACGTACCGGTGGCGAAGCCACCCAGGCGATGCTGCTACATGGCCAGGAGCGTCGCAGTCAGCTAGTCCACTGCCTGGCAGCCGCTGAGCGGCTCGGACTGAGCCAGATGCAGGCCCGTGACATCATCAATCACCAGATAGCGACCATCCGTGAGCAATGGGGCGTTGTCTGCGATGAGGCCGACCTGAGCCGGGTCGATCGCGACTTCCTGTGGGGCAGGCAGTTTTTGAATCCGTTTTCGCTAGAGGGCTATACCGGGGCATGAACCGGCCGTCTCCCGGCCAGCGCACGGTCGTCAGGAGCCGGCTGTACGGTGATCCGGGGCACCAGGCTGGCTCGCCTTCAAGGCGGCGTAGAGCGCCGTCTTGCTGACCTTGATCCGTGCGGCGGCCTCGCGGACATTCAGCCCGTTCGCCAGGTGCTCCCTGACCCGCTTCAGCTTGTCGTCGGTGACGACGGGCTTGCGTCCTCCTTTGTGCCCACGGGCGGCGGCAGCGGCCAGCCCCGTGTTGGTGCGATCACGGATCAGATCACGCTCGAACTGACCCAAGGCGCCAAACACGTGGACGATCAGCCGCCCACGCGGCGTGGTGGTATCGATGGCTTCGGTCAGCGACCAGAATCCGACGCCACGCGCCTCCAGGGTGCACACGACCTCGATCAGGTGCGGCAGTGAGCGGCCCAGTCGATCCAGTCGCCACACGACCAGCACATCCCCGTGGCGTAGAAATTCCAGGACGGCCGTCAGGCCGGGGCGCTCCGCCTTGGCCCCGGAGACGGTGTCATCGACGATCCGCTCGCACCCCGCCTTGCGAAGTGCGTCGGTCTGCAAGGCGGTGTCCTGCCTCGCCGTGGAAAGCCGCGCATAGCCGATCAGTGCCATGGACCACCTTTCTGTCCGTTAATTTTTCCGCCTATTTTGTTGTCTGACAACCTATCAACCAAGCCCATTCTCGGACACCGTCCGGGTTGACCGTCTAACGATCGTTTTTTGGACATCCCCTGAGTTGCATGTAACGGGAGGGCTCGCTACCTTGTTACATGAAACAAATAGAGGATTTGCCATGGTGGCAAGCAACAACGTGAATGACCGGGTGAAGAAGCACCGGGCAGCCTTGCGCGCGGCCAGTCTGCGCCCGATCCAGATCTGGGTACCGGATACTCGCCAACCCGGCTTCGCCGAAGAGGCCCGCCGCCAGTGCGCTGCCGTCGCGGCCGCCGACGCCGGGGACCAGGAGCTGCAGGACGTCATGGATGCCGCTCTCCTGGACCTGGACGACGACGAGTGTGACGCATGAGGCGTGGCGACCTAGTGACCATCGCCATTTCGGGTGACGTCGGAACGCCGCGTCCCGCCCTCATCATCCAGTCGGATCAGTTTGCCGGAACCGGCAGTGTGACGGTGCTGTTGCTCTCCAGCACCCGGGTCGATGCCCCACTGATCCGCCTCGATGTGGAGCCCACCCCCGAGAATGGCCTGCAGCGACGCTCCCAGATCATGGTGGACAAGCCCATGACGGTGAGGCGGGAGAGGGTGGGAGAGGCCTTCGGCCACCTCGATGACAGCACCATGGTCGCCGTCAACCGAGCGCTGGTCGTCTTCCTGGGCTTCGCGTGAGCGGGCTTGCACCATCTACAACAGACCTTCGTTTGACGGACGGCGGTTGCAAGACTAGGGTATTCATAGGTATTACCTAGTGATAGGAAACGATAATGGCAACATCGCTCAAGATCAACGACGCACTGAAGGATCGCGTCAAACACCTCGCCAGTCAGCGCCGGCGCTCGTCGCACTGGATCATGCTCGAAGCCATCCAGCAGTACGTCGAGCGTGAGGAAGCCCGCGAGAGCCTCAAGCAAGAAGCCTTGGCCTCCTGGGAGGCCTATCAGGAAACCGGGCGACACCTGACTGGCCAGGAAGTGCGCGCCTGGTTGAGCACCTGGGGCACCGAAGATGAAAAGGTGAAGCCTGAGTGCCACACATAATCGTTACCGAAGGCGCCGCCGAAGGCCTAGAGCGATGCCGGCGATTCCTCGCCACCAAGTCTCAGGAAGCCGCGCGTCGGGCAGGGCAAGCCATCGAGCAGCACTTTCTGTTACTGGAGTCCGCCCCCGATGTTGGCCGGCCGCTCGATGAGATGCCCGAACTGCGGGAACTGGTGATTCCCTTCGGGGACTCCGGCTACGTGGCTCTGTACCACTACGAGCCTACCGCCGAGGCGGTGCATGTCTTGGCATTCCGGCATCAGAAAGAAGCTGGGTATTGATGAGCCTCCCCGGCCTTTGCGCATAGGACGGTATCGCACGGTCATCCTATACCGCCAGGAGAGCCGCGCCTTCTTCGTCTTTGGCTTCGCAAAAAGCCAGCAGAGCAACATCAGCGATGAGGAGAAGGTCGCTTTCAAGCAAGTAGCACAGCACATCCTGTCGCTGTCTGATGAGCATCTGGATGCGATGATCGAGAAGGGGCAGTTTTCGGAGGTAGATGACAATGGCTAAGCAGTAC
>NZ_JACUUD010000045.1 GCF_014859505.1 Halomonas sp. | reverse complement strand
TCCGAGGCGCACGCCGCCCTGGTAGCAGTGCTGACCCAGGGCGTCCAGCGCGACCCAGGGCCGCTGATGGGGATGATAGAGGGTACCGATGCCGCAGAGGTGCAGAGTGTCGGCATCCACTTGCTTGACCACCCAGACTCGAATGGGCAACCCCCCGACACGTTGCAGCACCCCCTGAAGCCCATTGAGCGCCTCCTTGCCCAGGCGTCGTGACGACTGTAATGGTCCTGAGGGCCGGCTTGACAGGGGCCCCACGGCCGGCACCACTTTCCCGAGCGCCGCGAGCGGTTGCGGTCCGGTGGCAGGCGAACGCCGATCGGGAGCTCGGGGGGGTGTCGGGTCGAGGAGCTGCGCTCGGGTAAAGCTCGCCCCGCAATCGATGCACCTATAGGTTTGGGGACGCCTGAGAATGCGACGCCACAGGGCGCGTCGATTTCTCTGGATGCCACAACTCGTGCAGTGCGGACAGTGCTTCATCGTGGGGCCCCTCCGCCAGGGCGCGTGACGCCAACCGTAACGGACGGCTGCCATATGGCCCAGTATCATGGGCGGCGGGAAGGGCGACCAGATCAAATTCCTGATCAGCGGGTGGGAGTCATCTCAGTCGAGGCGATGGCCGCTGCCAGGGCCTCGCCGGTCTCGAACCAGAGATCGGCGGGCCATAGGCGATAGTCGTCGCCTTCCTCCACATAGCCCCAGCCCACTGCCACCGCCGCCATGCCAGCGGCACGGGCAGCCTGCATGTCGCGCAGGTGGTCACCCAGGTACCAGCAGGCGTGCGGCGCTACCCCCAGGCGGCGGGCCGCCTCCAGCAGCGGAGCGGGGTCGGGCTTCTTCACCGGCAAGTCATCGGCGCACAGCAGCGCTCCTGGCGTCAGGGCCATGGCATCGACGAGAGGTTCGGCATAGGCTCGTGGCTTGTTGGTGACGATTCCCCAGGGCAGTCCAGCGGCCTCCCAGTCGGCCAGCAGCGGCGACAGGGGAGGGAAGACCCGGCTCTCGTCGGCCACCGCCTGGCCGTAGGCGGCCAGCAGGAAGGTGCGCGCCGGGTCGTGCCCCGCGGCCTCCTTCGCCAGGCCCAGCGCCAGGGTCACCAGGGCGCTGCCGCCGTTGGAGACCTGGGCGCGAATCACCCGATAGGGCAGAGGGGCGAGCCCGTGGTGGGCCCGCAGGGCGTTGGTGGCCCGGGCCAGGTCCGGTGCGGTGTCCACCAGGGTGCCGTCCAGATCGAAGAGCAGGGCGGCCGGACGCGTCGGGGTGATCACTCGGGCTCCCGGCGGCAGTGCATCAGGTAGTTCACCGAGACGTCGGTGGGGTGCAGGCGGTAGCGCCGGGTCAGCGGGTTGTAGACCAGGCCGCTCTGCTCCTGAATGTCGAGTTTTGCTGCGCGGCACCAGCCGGCCAGCTCCGCCGGGCGGATGAACTTCTCGTAGTCGTGGGTCCCGCGGGGCAGCAGGCGCAGCAGGTATTCCGCCCCGAGGATCGCCAGGGCATAGGCCTTGGGATTGCGGTTGAGGGTGGAGAAGAACAGCTGGCCGCCGGGCTTGACCAGGGCGGCGCAGGCGCGCACCACCGAGGCGGGGTCGGGCACATGCTCGAGCATCTCCAGGCAGGTCACGACATCGAACTCGCCGGGCCTCTCGTCGGCCAGCGCCTCCACGCTGATCCTGCGATAGTCGACCTCGACGCCACTCTCCTCGGCGTGCAGCCTGGCCACCGCCAGGGGCGCCTCGCCGAGATCGATGCCGGTCACTCGCGCACCACGGTGCGCCATGGCCTCGGCCAGCAGGCCACCTCCGCAGCCCACGTCCACCACCTGCTTGCCGGCGAGTCCGGCTCGGGCATCGATGAAGTCCAGGCGCAGCGGGTTGATCTCATGCAGTGGCTTGAACTCGCTCTGTGGATCCCACCAGCGGCTGGCCAGGGCCTCGAACTTGGCGATCTCGCCGGGATCCACGTTGCCCACCTGCGTTTGCGTTGCGCCCATCTGAGCTCTCCGTTCTGACATCAAGATGCTTTCTTGAACTTGAGTTGTTGCCGAGTCGACACAGTGGCAGGTCGAAGCTCGTCCGGTATCATGAAGGGTATTCTACCCGCTCTCGAGGCCGCATTCCCATGGCAGAGGCCGGGAGTTACCCGGCGTGACAGGGTGGGCCTGCCACAGCGTCTGCCCCGCACGCCGACATCCACTGACGATGACTTACGGACAAGGATTTCACCATGATCAAGAAGGCCGTGCTTCCCGTCGCCGGCTTCGGCACCCGCTGCCTGCCGGCCTCCAAGGCGATTCCCAAGGAAATGATCACCATCGTCGACCGCCCGGTGATCCAGTACGTGGTGGCCGAGGCGGTGGCCGCCGGCATCCGCGACATCGTACTGGTCACTCACGGCAGCAAGTCGGCCATCGAGAACCACTTCGATAAGCACTTCGAGCTCGAGGCGAGCCTCGAGGCCAAGGGCAAGCACGAACTGCTCGCCGAGCTGCGCAGCATCGTGCCCGACGACGTCAATATCATCAGCGTGCGCCAGCCCGAACCCCTGGGGCTCGGCCACGCCGTGCTCTGCGCCCGTCCTGTGCTGGGCGACAAGGAGCCCTTCGCGGTGCTGCTACCCGACGTGCTGGTGGACGGCGAGGGCCTCGACCGCAACGACCTGGGCTGCATGCTCGATGCCTTCGATGACAGCGGCCGCGCCCAGCTGATGGTGGAGGAGGTGCCCCGCGAACAGACCTACAAGTACGGCATCGTCGATACCGGCGGCGAGATCCCCGCCCCCGGCGAGTCTCGCCCGCTGGATGGCGTGGTGGAGAAACCGGCGGTGGAGGCCGCACCCTCCAACCTGGCGGTGATCGGTCGCTACGCGCTGCCGGGCAGCATCTTCGGGCTGCTGGCCGAGACGCCCCCCGGCGCCGGCGGCGAGATCCAGCTCACCGACGCCATCGAGACCCTCAGGCAGCGTGAGGGCGTCGATGCCTTCCGCATGCGCGGCAAGACCTACGACTGCGGCCATCAGCTCGGCTATCTGGAGGCGATTCTCGCCTACGGGCGACGCCATGCCCGCTACGGCGAAGGCTTCCGCGAGCTGCTCACCCGCTACGCCGGCGAGGTCTGACGCGATGCGAGTACTGATTCACGGCAGTGAACTGGCCGCGGCCACGGCAGCCGCCGCGCTCTCCTCGGTGGGTCACCGTGTCACCTGGCTCCCCCACCCCGACACACCCTGGGCGCAGCTCGAGCACGCCGACTGGCTGCGGCGTGAACCCCGCCTGCTGGCTCAGCTTGCCGAGTCGCGTGAAAGCGGCAGCCTGCGGCGCGTCGACGGCCTCGACGCGGCATGCCCGGGTGAACAGGAGGTGGTCTGGCTGGCGGTATCGCCCGGGCAGCGCAGCGACCTGGGAGAGCTGCTCGCGGCGCTCTGCGACGACGCGGGAGAGTTGCTGGTGGTCAACAACTCCACCTTCCCGGTGGGTGAGACCGAGCGCCTGGAAGCCCAGCTTGGCGGCAGTGGCCGGACGGTGTCCCTGCCGGATCTGCTGGAGGAGGGGCGCGCCTGGGATACCTTTACCCGGCCGGCGCGCTGGCTGCTCGGCAGCGACGATGCCAGCGCCGAGGCGCGGATGCGCGAGCTGCTGCGGCCCTTCAACCGTCGCAGCGAGGTGATCCAGCGCATGCCGCGCCGCGCCGCCGAGCTCACCAAGCTGGCCATCAACGGCATGCTGGCCACCCGCATCAGCTACATGAACGAGATGGCCGGCCTGGCCGACAGCCTGGGGGTCGACGTGGAGTATGTGCGACAGGGCATGGGCGCCGATTCGCGCATCGGCTACGAGTATCTCTACCCCGGCTGCGGCTTCGGTGGCCCCAATTTCTCTCGCGATCTGATGCGCCTGGCCGACGTCCAGTCCGCCAGCGGGCGCCGCTCGGCGCTGCTCGAGCAGGTGCTCGATATCAACGAGCACAAGAAGGAGACGCTGTTTCGCAAGCTGTGGGCCCACTTCCACGGGCGGCTGGAGGGGCGCACCGTGGCCATCTGGGGCGCGGCCTTCAAGCCTGGCACGGCGCGTATCGATCACGCCCCGGTGCTGCGCCTGCTGCGGGCCCTCTGGGCCGAGGGGGTGAAGGTGCGCCTCCACGACCCCGCGGCGATTCCGGCGCTGCTGGACGAGGTGGGCGAGCAGCCGCTGCTGGAGGTGTTCGATGGCGATCCCCACGTCGCCTGCGAGGGCGCCTGCGCGCTGATGCTGGTGACCGAATGGAAGGCCTACTGGAACCCCGACTGGGACCGGCTGAGCGCCCTGCTGGGCGAGGGCCTGCTGCTGGACGGCCGCAACATCTTCGATCCCGGCTGGGTGGCCGCCCAGGGGCTGCACTATCGGGGAATCGGCCGCCGCGCGGATCCCTGACGGTATCCGGGGAGCTCCCGGCATACGCAAGCGGCCCCGCCAATGGCGGGGCCGCCTGTCGCTGCAGGGCGTCGGTGACGCCCAACGTGCTCGCCGATCAGCCGGCGAAGTTCTGGGCGACGAACTCCCAGTTCAGCACGTTCCACACGCTCTCCAGGTACTTGGGGCGAGCGTTGCGATAGTCGATGTAGTAGGCATGTTCCCAGACATCGATGGTCATCAGCGGGGTCTGGCCGTGGGCGACCGGAGTATCGGCGTTGCTGGTGTTGACGATGTCGACGCCGCCATCCTCGGTCTTGATCAGCCAGGTCCAGCCGGAACCGAAGTTGGCCACGGCGTTGGCATTGAAGGTCTCCTTGAACTTGGCGAAGGAGCCGAACTTGGCGTTGATGGCCTCGGCCAGGGGGCCGCTGGGCTCGCCGCCGCCGTTGGGCGCCAGGCAGTGCCAGTAGAAGGTGTGGTTCCACACCTGGGCCGCCTGGTTGAACAGGCCGCCGGAGGAGGACTTGATGATCTCTTCCAGAGATTTGCTGGCATCAGCGGTGCCTACGGTCAGCTCGTTGAGCTTGGTCACGTAGGCCTGGTGGTGCTTGCCGTAGTGATACTCGAGGGTCTCGGCGGAGATGTGCGGCTCGAGTGCAGTCTTGTCGTACGGCAGGGCGGGCAGTTCAAATGCCATTCAGTTTCTCCTCGATCTTGCGGTGAGTCTCAGCGTCCATCCATGGTGGGTACGACTTGCCCGGGCTTCAAGGGGGCCGCTCCGTTGGCCGGATCCCGTGCGCCGTGGGGCAAAAAAACCTTACACTACGGCGACGCTGTACAGGGTGCCGCGGCATCATAGCACCCGTCGCAGGGAGCGCCAATCTTGCTCCCCGCCCACTGTCAGAGAAGGAGTTGACCATGGCTGATCGCCATGATGACCGCCGCCATGCCGCTGCCATCGTGCCCGACCCCGAGGCCAGCCTGGCGTCCCAGCGCCGGCGCGGCCCCCCCCCACCGAGGGTGTGGCCACTGTGGCTGCTGGTACTTGGACTGATCGCCGCCGGGGCCGGGGGGGGCTATCTGGCCTGGGAGGAGCGAGCGCGGTTAAACGCTGATCTGGCTCGTCTCTCAGGGGAGCTGTCCAACGTTCACGCGCGCTTCGATACCGCCCTCGGAGAGGGCGATGCGCTGTCGGACATCGAGGCGCGCCTCACCGCCCAGGCGCGCCGCAACGAGGCCCATGATGGCCTGCTGGCGGTGCTCGAGGAGGATCTCGCCGCGGGTCTGGAGGCTCAGGAGGCGCGCCTGGAGGCCCTGCAGCAGCGTCTGGTGCGTGTCGCCGAGTCCGCCGCCACCCGGGAGGCGATGCTGGCGGCGACCCAGGTCTCACTGGATGCCCTGGAGCGGGCAGGCGCCGAGGGGCGCGCGGCCCTCGGCGACACCCTGGAGACCCATCAGGGGCAACTGGACGATCTGCTCGAGATCCTGGCGCGGGAGAGTCGCCGTCTGGAGGAGCTCGACGAGCGCCTCGCCGCCGTGGCCACCGATAGCGGCCAGGACGATGCCCTGGAGCGCCTGGCATCAGATCAACAGGTCCTGGCCGACCGCCTCGACGAATCAGAGGCGGCCGCCGAGCGCGAGCGGCAGACCCTGGAGGAGCGCCTGGCCACCCTGGGGGCCGAGGTTGAAGCCCTGGCCGAGGCAAGGGATGATGAGCGCAGGAGTGACGATGCCATGGCGGCGCGCCTGGCCGCGCTGGAGATGGAGATCGGCGAGCTGAGACGGACCCAGCTGGCTTTCAGTGCGCGCCTGGAGGCCCTGCGTCCCTGATGCAGGCGAGCCGGCGGGCATGAACACGAGTCGCACGGGACGAAGGCGTCGAGAGATGGAGAATCATTTGGGAATACGCCTGGGAACCGCGACTCTGGTGGCCGCCCTGGCCCTGATGCCGGGCTGGGCCCAAGCCCTGAATGTGCGCATCGACGGCATCGAAGGGAACGTGGCCGACAACATCCGGCACTATCTGGATGGGCTCGACCCCGAGCAGTTCAGTCGCGTCCGGGTGGAGGGGGAGGCCCAGCGCCGCGCCCGCGAGGCGATGCGGGTCTACGGCTACTACGAACCCGACATCCAGCTGCGCCTGGATGAGCGCGACCCGCCGCGCCACATCGAGCTGGTGATCGACCCCGGGCCCCGCGTCACCATCGAGAGCCTCTCCTTTCGCCTTGCCGGTGATGCCCGCCAGGACCCTCCCTTCCAGGAGGCCATCGACGCCTTTCCCCTGGCCGAAGGCGACCCGCTGGTTCATGCCCCCTATGATCGACTGCGGGCACGGTTGGCCAACCTGTCCCTGGAGCGGGGCTACTTCGACTGGCGCTTCACCGACCGGCGCATGGAGGTGCGCCCCTTCGCCGAGAGCGCACGTCTCTATCTCGCCCTGGACAGCGGCCCCCGCCATCGCTTCGGTGACGTGACCCTCAGCGGCAGCCATATCGAGCCCGAGCGCCTGCGCAACATGCTCACCTTCACCCCCGGCGACCCCTACCTGGCCGGCGAGCTGGCCCGCTACAACCAGCGCCTCGGCCAGACCCGCTGGTTCGGTTCCATCAGCGTGCGCCCAAGACTGATGGAGGGCGAGGCGCTCATTCGTGATGCGGCCCCCGTAGACGCTGACGGCTGGTTGACCGAGCTCGATGCCGAGTCCGCGGAGCACGATGCACCCGTTATCGAGATGGCGGCGGTGGATGCCGCCGTATCATTGGTGCGGCGCGGCCCCCCCGAGGTGCCCATCGACGTGACCCTCACGCCGGCCGACCGTCACCAGTTCGAGGTGGGGGTGGGCTTTGCCACCGACGTGGGGCCGCGCCTGCGCTTTTCCTGGGACCAGCCGTGGATCAATCGGTATGGCCATGGGCTCGACCACGACCTCTTCATCTCCGCACCGGAGCAGCGCTTCGCCGGCGTCTACAACATGCCCCTGGATGACCCGCTGCGCGACAGCTACCGCTTCCAGTATGGCTTTCGCCATCGCGACAACCGGGATACCCGCACGTTGGAAGCGACGCTGGAGGGCGCGCGGCGCTGGGAGTTCGAGAACCGCTGGGTGCAGACCATCTACGTGCGCAGCACCTTCGAGGACTTCACCCAGGCGGGCGAGAAGGAGCAGGTGGTGATCCTCTATCCCGGCGTCAGCTGGTCGCGTACCCGTACCCGCAACCCCACCTTTCCCAGCTGGGGGGATCGCCAGCGCGTCGCCTTCGAGGTCTCCGACAGCGCCTGGGGCTCGGACGCCGACTTCCTGCGCATGACCGGCGAAAGCCAGTGGATTCGCCTGTTCGGCGATGACACGCGCCTGGTGACCGGCCTGGGCATCGGCGCCATCGAGACCGATGACTTCAGCAAGATTCCCCCCTCGCTGCGCTTCTTCACCGGCGGCGATCGCAGCGTACGCGGCTACGCTTTCGAGAGCCTCTCGCCGCGCAACGAGGAGGGCAAGCTGACCGGCGGCCAGCAGCTGCTGACCGGAAGCGTGGAACTCCAGCGCCGAGTGACCGGCGACTGGTGGGGCGCGGCCTTCGTCGATACCGGCGATGCCTTCGAGTCCTGGGGTCCCGATGACCTTAACACCGGGGCCGGACTCGGCGTGCGCTGGATCTCCCCGGTGGGTCCGATCCGCTTCGACATCGCTCATCCCTTCGACGACGAGGACAATGCGTGGCGCCTACACTTCGCCATCGGTCCAGAGTTCTGAGCCTGCTCTGGGCCCTGTTTCGCCTGCTGATCGTGCTGCCCATCACCCTGCTGGGGCTGGTCATCCTGGCCCTGGGCCTGGCGCTGTCGCCATGGGGCACGGGGCTACTGCTGGACGCCGGGGCGCGCCAGGGGTTCTACCAGCTGGAGAGCCATGAGGGCGCGCCTCTCGATCGCCTGGTGCTGCACGGCTTCAAGCTCGAGGCGGGCCCGGCCCGGGTGGCACTGCAGCGCCTCGAGCTTGCCTGGGGCGATGACTGCCTGCTGAAGGGTCGACTGTGTCTCGATACCCTGGCCGTGGAAGGTGCCCGTATTCGAATCGGGGCGGGCGAGGAGAGCGACGAGGAGCCAGAGGCCCCCGGGGTGCCGCCGGACGAGATCCGCCTGCCGTTCCCGGTCGAACTGCGCGCCCTGGTGCTCAACGACGTGGAAGTGGTGCTGGCCGACGGCACCCGGCTGCGCTGGGACAGCTTCACCAGCGGCGCCCTGGCCGAGGAGGACAGCATTACCCTGCTGCCCACGCGCCTGACCGGCACCCGGCTGCTGCTGCCCCTCTCGGCGGGGGCGCGGCTCGCCCTGAGCCAGGCCGAGCATGAGGGCCCGCGGATCTCTGCCGCGGCCATCGATGCCGCCATCGCCGTGCATTCGCCGCTGCCCGCCGAGGTGGCCGCCGAGCTCGAGGGTCTCGCCGCCACGCCGCTGGCGGAGCAGCCCCGCCGCGAGCTGCCCGAGATCCGCCTGCCGCTGCGCCTGGAGGTGCCGGAGCTGCTGGTGGAGGACACTGCCCTGGAGGGTGCCGTGGCGTACCGTATCGAGCGACTGGCGCTGACGCTCTCCGCTCGCGGCCACGACGTGGAGATCCATCCGCTCGAGGTCAGCAGCCGCGATGCCGATGCCCGCCTCCAGGCCCGGGTATCGCTGCGCGACGGCTATCCGCTCCAGGCCCGGCTGCAGAGCGCACTTTGGCTGCCGGACCAGCTCCCCGAACTCGCCGGTCAACGCATCGACCTGGCCCTGGATGGCAGCCTGGCCGACCTGCTGGTCCGGCTCGAACTCGACGGGCCGATCAACGCCGCCCTGGACGCCCGCCTGGATGCCCTCGAGCCCACGCTCCCCTTCAGCGCATCCCTGACCAGCGACCTGCTGCAGTGGCCGCTGCCCGGCGCCATCCCCGACGACGAGGAGGCCCCGTCCGAGCCCTGGCTGGTGGAGGAGCTGAGCCTGCGCGCCGAGGGTCGCCTGACCGACTACCGGCTGGCCGCCTCGCTGATGGTGGAGGGTCCCGAGGTCCCCTTCACCCGGGTGGCGCTGACCGGCAGCGGCGATCTCGAGCACTTCGCCTGGACCCCGCTAGCGGTGAGCCTGGCCGGCGGCTCCCTGGTGACACGTGGTCGCGTCGACTGGGCCGAGGCCCTGGCCGTGGAGGCGGTGGCTCGCCTGGATCGTGTCGAGCCCGGGCGCTTCGTGGAGGGCCTCGACGGGCGCCTGGATGGCGACATCGCGGCGAGCTTCACCCAGTCGGCAGAGGGCTGGCAGCTGGCCATTCCGACCCTCTCCATCAGCGGCGTGCTCCAGGAGCTGCCGCTGTCCCTCGACGCCCGCCTGACCGGCAACAGCGAGATGCGCTGGGAGATCGACACCCTCGACTTCCGCCAGGGGGAGAATCGCCTCAATGCCACCGGCCGGATCAGCGAGGCGCTCATCGACCTGGCCGGCGAACTGGACATGCCGGACCTGGCAAGCCTTCACGACGAGCTCTCCGGCACCCTGGCCGGGCGCTTCACCGCCGGCGGCAGCCTCGAGGCGCCCCAGCTCGACCTCGAGCTCGGCGGCGACGACCTGGCCTTCGCCCAGCACCGGGTGGCCTCGCTGCGCCTGAGTGCCGAAGTAAGCGGCATCGAGGACCCGTCACTGGACGTGAGCCTCGAGCTCGAACGACTCAACGCCGCCGGCCAGCGCTTCAGTGAGATCACCCTGGGGCTCGAGGGTCTCTTGTCCGCCCACCGCCTGACCCTGGCGGCCCAGGCCGAGAGCGGCATGCCGCTCTCGCGGGCGGCGCTGACACTGGAGGGTGGCCTGGATGGCGCCCGTGAACGCTACCGTGGCGAGTTCCTGCCGCTGGAGGTCGACACCGAGTTCGGCGATGTCCGCCTGGCCCAGTCGCTGGCCTTCGAGGCCAACCTGCTCGCCGGCAGCGTCGCCGTGCAGCCTTTCTGCCTGCGCCGCGAGCAGGGTGGTGAGCTCTGCCTGAGCGAGGCGCTCCAGGCCTCCGGGGACAGCGGACGCGCCGCCCTGACGCTGCGCGAGCTGCCCATGTCACTGCTCGAGGAGTGGGTGCCGGAGGAATGGACCCTGGAGGGCGACAGCGAGCTCGACCTGGTGGCCGAATGGCGCCAGGGCGGCAGCGATTGGCAGGCCGACCTGCGCCTGGCCAGCAACCTGGCCCTCGAGGGGCTCGACGCCTACGGCCAGCCCTGGTCGCTGCCGGCCTCTCGCCTCTCCGCCCGAGTCTCCGCCACCCCGACCCGGGCCGAGGTCGACCTCGACTTGACCCTGGCCGAAGCCGGCCGCGTGGGCCTCGAGCTGGCCATCGACGACCCGGTTGGGGTCGCTCGCCTCGATGGTCGCCTGACCCTGGACGACCTGCGCCTGGATCGCTATCGCACCCTGGTGGCGGGCATGGAGACCCTGGAGGGGCGCCTCGACGGCCAGGTCGCCATCACCGGCACGACCCAGACGCCTGCCCTCAATGGTCGCATCGCCCTGGCGGGGCTGCGCCTGCGCGGCGCCGACATCCCGGTGGAGGTCCGTGACGGGGAACTGGCGATCGAGCTGGCCGGCGACCAGGGCCGCATCGACGGTTTCATTGCCGCCGAGGAGGGCCGCCTGGCCATTCGCGGCGATGCGGCCTGGCCCAGCGCCGACGACTGGCGCATCAGCATCGCGCTGGATGGCCGCGACCAGCCGCTGCTGGCGGTGCTGCCGGCCTTCGGTCGCCTGCGCCTGGCGCCGGACATGACCGTGCTGGTGACGCCGGCGCTGCTGCAGGTTCGCGGCGAAGTGAGGGTGCCCTGGGCCCGCCTGGAGGTGGGCGAACTGCCACCCTCCGCCGTGGCGCCGAGCCCGGACGAGATCATCATCACCCGCCGGGATGAGGAGCGCGCCCAGCGCCAGGCCGAACGCACCGCCGGGATGGACGACGGCGAGGTCGGCACGGATGCCGCCCAGGCCCTGGCCCAGGCCGGCATGGTGGTTGATGTGCAGATCGGGCTTCGCCTGGGGCCCGACATGCAGCTGGCCGCCTATGGTCTGGAATCCGGGCTTTCCGGCACCCTGGAGGTGCGCCAGCGGAGCGGTCCGGTGCAGCTGTTCGGCGATGTCACCCTGGTGGATGGCCGCTTCCGGGCCTATGGCCAGGACCTGCTGATTCGCGAGGGGCAGCTGCTGTTCAGCGGTCCGCCGGACCAGCCGCTGCTCAACTTCGAGGCGATCCGCAACCCCAACGTCACCCAGGACGGCGTGATCGCCGGCCTGCGCGTCACCGGCAGCGCCGCCGAGCCTCAGCTGCGCGTCTTCTCCGAGCCGGCGATGGACGAGGTGAGGGCACTCTCCTACCTGCTGCGCGGCCGTGCCCCGGACGACAGCGATACCGACGGGGCCCTGACCCAGGCTCTGATCGGCCTGACCCTGGGCCAGACCGGCGGTGCCGTGGGCGCCATCGGTGAGGCCTTCGGCATCTCCGACCTGGGCCTGGAAACCGCCGGCACCGGCGAAGAGAGCCAGGTGGTGGTGAGCGGCCAGCTCACCGATGACCTGCGCATCAGCTATGGTGTCGGGGTCTTCTCGCCCATCGCCGAGCTGACGCTGCGCTATACCCTGTGGCGCAATCTCTACCTGCAGGCGGTCTCCGGGGCGGCCCAGGCGGTGGACCTGGTCTACGCCTTCAGCCGTCCCGGCAAGCCGCCGAGGATCACCGAGTGATTGACAACAACCCGCGGAGGGAATGCAACATGGCGACAGAAACCTGTGTACTGGGCGGCGGCTGCTTCTGGTGCCTGGATGCCAGCTATCGCCTGGTGGAGGGCGTGGAACAGGTGGTGTGCGGCTATGCCGGGGGACACGACCCGGCGCCGAGCTACGAGGCGGTATGCCGCGGTACCACCGGCCACGCCGAGGTCGTGGAGCTGACCTATGACCCGGCGGTCATCGGCTTTCGCGACCTGCTGGCGATCTTCTTTGCCCTGCACGATCCCACCACGCCCAACCGCCAGGGCAACGACGTGGGCACCCAGTATCGCTCGGCCATCTTCACCCTGGACGAGGCCCAGGCTCAGCAGGCGCGGGAGGTCATCGCCGAGCTGGCGGATGACTATTCGGCTCCCATCGTCACGGAGGTGGCGCCCCTGGAGACCTTCCATCCCGCCGAGGCCTATCACCAGGACTATTTCACCAGGAACCCTGGCAACGCCTACTGCCAGTTCGTGATCCCCCCCAAGCGCCACAAGCTGGCCCAGCGCTTCGGTGATCGGCTGAAAGGCTGACGGGGGAACCTCTCGCCGCCGTCAGCGCCCCGGCGGCTCGCTCTCGGCGGGCAGGCGACGCGGCCGGCCGGCGAAGGTCGGCGCCCAGTCCTCGAGCTGGCGGCTCACCCGGCGCGCCAGCCAGGAGCGCAGCCGGCCGTCGTGCCACTCCATGAAGCCCACGTGCCCTCCGTGACGGGCGAGCTCGACCCGCACCGATTCGCCGGGCGGCGGCAGCCGGTCGAAGAGGTCCGGCGGCATGAAGGGGTCATCCTCGGCGTGGAGGATCAGGGTGGGTAGCTCAAGCTCACCCAGCCAGCGCCCCGCGGAGGCCCGCCGGTAGTAGTCCGCCGCATCACGAAAGCCGTGCAGCGGCGCGGTGACGACGTCGTCGTAATCGCGCAGGGTGCGCAGCCGCCCCAGCCCCTCGGCGTCGAGATCCAGCGGGAAATCGGCCAGCCGTCGGGCCACCTTGGCCTTGAGCGAGGCGAGCAGATGGCGCTGGTAGACCCGCGTGAAGCCCTGCTGCAGGCAGTCGGCGCTGGCGGCGAGATCCAGCGGGGCGCTGATGGCGATGGCGCCCGCCAGGTCGAGGCCGTCGCCGCCCTGTTCTGCCACCAGCTTGACCAGCATGTTGGCGCCCAGGGATACCCCCGCGGCCACCTTGAGCGCCCGGGGATAGCGATGAGCCAGCTGTCCGATCAGCCAGTAGGCGTCGGCGGTGTCGCCGCTGTGGTAGGCCCGGGGTAGGCGGTTGGGCAGCCGGCCACAGCCGCGAAAGTGCATCAGCACCGCCCGCCACCCCAGGGCGTCAGCCGCGGCCAGCAGTTCCCGGGCATAGGGGGAGTCGAAGGAACCCTCCAGGCCGTGGAAAAGGATGAACAGCGGCGCGGCTTCATGCTCGGGGCCCGGCGCCACCCAGGCAAGCTCCACGAAGTCACCGTCCGGCAGCGTCAGTGTCTCCCGGCGGTGGGGCAGGCGGCGACGCGGCAGCAGACGAGGCAGCAGCGTCTGGATATGGCGGTTGGCCAGCCCGGCTGGAGGGGCGAAGTCGGCGCGATGCAGCTGACCGATCATGGCGGACTCAGTGCTCCCGGGGCGTGAGATTGTCGGGGCCGTCGGCGGTCACCAGCACGTTGTCCTCGATGCGGATGCCGCCGTGGTCGGCCAGGTGCTCCACCCGCCCCCAATTCACCTCAGGGCGATGGCGATGGGCCTCGAGCAGCATGGGAATGATATAGAGCCCCGGCTCCATGGTGACCACCATGCCGGCTTCCAGTTCCCGAGTCAGGCGCAGCACTGGGTGCTCGGCGGGGGGCGGCTGCGGCTGCCCGCGGGCGTCGACGCGGCCGCCCACATCGTGGACCTGCACGCCGAGCAGGTGGCCGAGTCCATGGGGGCAGAAGGCGCGGGTGAGCCCGCTTGCCAGCACCGCCTCGGCTGAGGCATCCACCAGCCCATGGGCCACCAGCAGCGCGGCGAGCCCCTCGTGCATCCGCTCGTGCAGGGCCACGTAGCTCACCCCGGGGGCGAGATCGGTGATCAGGCGCTGCTGGAGGGCGGTGACGCCCTCGATCAGCGGCGCGAATTCGGGCGTGGCATCGCCTCCCGCCCAGGTGCGGGTGATATCGGCGCAGTAGCCGCGGTAGCGCCTGCCGGCGTCCACCAGCAGGCTGCGTCGCGCCGCCGGGGGCGCCGTGTCGTAGTGCTGATAGTGGAGCACGCCGCCGTGGGCGTTGAGTCCCACGATGTTGGGGTAGGGCAGCTCGCTCTCGCGCTGGCGAACACCGCTCAGGTAGGCCAGCTGGATGTCGAACTCCGCGCCACCTGCCTCGAACGCTTCCCGAGCCGCCCGGTGGCCAGCCATGGCGCGGCGGTTGGCTTCGCGCAGGCAGCTCACCTCGTAGTCGCTCTTGCGTACCCTCAGCTCGTCCAGGGCGGCGACCAGCCCAGGCGGGTTGGCCTCGGCGCCCAGCGCCTGAGCCAGATCGTTCGTCACATCGCCGAGCACGGCGAAGCGTCCCGGCGGCAGGGGCGGGGGCTCGGGGGACTCGCGCGCCTCGACCCGGAAGCGCTCGACCCATGGCTCCTCGGGCAGGCGAGCGGGGAGGTGCCAGAAGTCCGCCGGGGCATGCAGAGTGAGCGTCGGCTGCACGCCGGGGCGAATCAGCAGCCAGCTGTGAGCCAGCTGCGCCTGGCCGGTCCAGTGAACGAAGTGGCCGTAGGCGGCGAAGCTGGTGTCCTGATCATCGCCGAAATGGCGGGCCGGCCGGCCGCTGTAGAGCAGCACGCCGTCGACGCCATGGGCCGCCAACGCCTCGGTATAGGCCTGCATCAGGACGTCCAGATGGTCGTGCTGCTGGCGTTCAGATTCCGTCATTGGGCCTGAGTATCCTTGCTTGATGGGAGTGCCGAGACGCTTGTCTGACGCCTTTCTGATCCAGTGTAGCCTTCCGTCCGGTCACTGGGCAGGGCAGACAGGGCCCGGTTCGACTGGCATGATGCGCAGCGACGATCATAGGGGGAGGAGTGGATGCTGCGGAAATCGCTGATTGCAGTCTTGGCGCCGGGAATGGCCCTGGGGCTGGCCTTGGGAGCGGCCGGCCCGCTTCAGGCCGAGATGCCCGCCGACGAGGGCCCGCACTTCCAGGACCCTCGCCACGCCGTCACCTGGCGCCGCGAGGAGCTCAAGGGGATCGAACGTCTGGTGCGCCAGCTACGCTTCGATCTGGTCAACAATCGTGACGCCCGGGGCGCCGAACCACGCCTGGAGGAGCTGGCGGCACTTGCCAGCGGGGCTCACCTGCTGCCCGCCTTCATCGAAGGCAGCCATGGGCGAGGGTCGGAGGCCCGGGCGCGTATCTGGGAAGAGTGGGAGGAGTTCGAGGCCGGCTTCGCGGCCCTGGAGGAGCGGGTATCGGCCCTGCGCGAGGCCGCCGAGGCGGAGGACTACCCGCTGGCGACCCGTGAGCTTTCCGATCTCAGCCTGACCTGCCGCAGCTGCCACCGCCGTTACCGCTACTAGCCGGCCGGGGAGAGGCCCTCGATGCGATAGAGGGCCTCGATCTGGTCGAGCCCGAAGATACTGCAGTTCAGGTCCTTGACCCGACCGTCCGCCAGTCCGTAGACCCAGCCGTGCACCGACACCTCCTGGCCGTGCTGCCAGGCATGCTGGATGATCTTGGTACGGCACAGATTCATCACCTGAGCCTCGACGTTGAGCTCGCACATGCGATCCACCTGCTCGTCCAGGGGCAGCGACGCGAGGGAGTCGCGGTGACGGCTGTAGAGTTCGCGCACCGAGTGCAGCCAGATGTCCACCATGCCGTTGTCGCCCCCGGCTACCGCCGCCCACACGCCCCCGCAGCCATAGTGGCCGACCACCATGATATGGCGCACGCCCAGCACCTCCACGGCATACTGCAGCACCGAGAGGGCGTTCAGGTCGTTGTGGTGAACCAGGTTGGCCACATTGCGGTGCACGAAGACCTCGCCCGGCGGCAGCGAGATGATCTGGTTGGCCGGCACGCGGCTGTCGGAGCAGCCGATCCACAGGTAGTCGGGGTTCTGCTGCCGAGACAGACGGGCGAAGAACTCGGGGTCGTCGCGGCAGACCTGCTCGGCCCAGGCGCGGTTGTTCTCCAGCAGGCCTTCGATTTCCTTCTTCATCGGGTGACGCTCGCATCGGGGTGGGAGGGACGGCGGCCATTCGACCATTGGCGGAGACTTTTACCCGGGCGACCCGGGGTGGGTCAAATCGACGCCTGCCGAGGGCTCGGCCGGGCTGCTATCATGCCGTCACGACGTGCCGGGCCGCTGGCCCCCAGCAACAGGAGATTCCCGTGTCCGAGAATACCCAAACCCAGTATGACTGGGACCTCTTCGTCATCGGCGCCGGCTCCGGCGGCGTTCGAGCGGCGCGCACCGCGGCCGCCAACGGTGCCCGGGTGGCCGTGGCCGAGGATCGCTATCTGGGCGGCACCTGCGTGAATGTGGGCTGCGTGCCCAAGAAGCTCTATTCCTATGCCGCCCATTTCCACGACGCCTTCGAGGACGCCGGCGGCTTTGGCTGGCAGCTCTCCGAAGCGCCGCAGTTCGACTGGGCGACCCTGCGCGACAACAAGGTCGGCGAGATCAAGCGCCTCAACGGCATCTATGCCCGCCTGCTGGAGGGGGCCGGGGTGCGCCTGATCCAGGGCCGGGCGCGCCTCCTCGATCCCCACACCGTCGAGGTGGCCGGCGAGACCCACCGTGCCGAGAAGATCCTGGTGGCAGTGGGCGGCTGGCCCTGGGTGCCGGAATTCCCGGGCAGCGACCTGGCCCTGACCTCCAACGAGGTGTTTGACCTGGACACCTTCCCGAAGCGCTTCCTGGTGCTGGGGGGTGGCTATATTGCCGTGGAGTTTGCCAGCATCTTCAACGGGCTGGGCAGCGAGACCCACCTGATCTATCGTGGCGACCTTTTCCTGCGCGGCTTCGACCAGCAGGTGCGCGAGTTCACCCGTGACCAGATGGCTGCCAAGGGCGTGAACCTGCACTTCGAGACCAACATCGAGCGCATCGAACGGGGCGAGGGCGGCCTGGCGGTGACCCTGACCAGCGGCGAGGTGCTCGAGGTGGATGCCGTGCTGGCGGCCACCGGCCGCCAGCCCCATCTCGAGGGGCTGGGGCTGGACGCGCTGGGAGTCGATCTCGCCGACAGCGGCCACCTGAAGGTCAACGATCGCTTCGAGACCTCGCTGCCCTCGATCCTGGCGCTGGGCGACGTCACCGGCGGCCCCGAGCTGACGCCGGTGGCCCTGGCCGAGGCCATGCACCTGGTGGCCCACCACTTCGGAGACACTCCGCCGACCGCCCCGCTGGACTACCGCAACATTGCCACCGCGGTCTTCTGCCACCCCAATATCGGCACCGTGGGGCTCTCCGAGGAGCAGGCCCGCCAGCAGTGCGGCGAGATCCGCGTTTATGTCACCGATTTTCGACCCATGAAGCACACCCTGTCGGGAAGCCAGGAGCGCTGCCTGATGAAGCTGGTGGTGGATGACGCAAGCGATGTTGTGGTGGGCGCCCACATGGTGGGCGAGGAGGCCGGGGAGGTGATCCAGGGCATCGCCATCGCCGTGCGAGCCGGTCTCACCAAGGCGGACTTCGATGCCACCGTGGGCATCCACCCCACCGGCGCCGAGGAATTCGTCACCCTGCGCACGCCGACGCGTCGGTGATACCGGGCGGCGTCGATGCCAACCGCATCACGGCAGCAGCCGTCGGGCCACTCCTGAGTGGCCCGACGGCGTTACGGCCCGCCGCCGTCGCCAGGCTGGACTAGACTGATCAAACAGAGGGCCGATCCCTTCATGCGACCCGGCTCCGGCAGGCGATATCGCTGGCAGGGGCGACAACCTCCATAATTATTTGTTATGGAAAAGGCCTTCCAAAATAATCAACAATTTGAAATGCCGGCCCGCGCTGGTTATAGTATTCGTCAAATTCGCACAGCGAACCTGCCATGATGACAACTTCCGAACCCTTCACACCCTCCGCCGACCTTGCCCGCCCCACCGTGGCGGACACCGTGGTCGGCGCCGAGAGCTCGTCGCTGTTCATCCGCAAGCCCAACCCCGATGACGGCTGGGGCATCTACGAACTGGTCAAGTCCTGCCCTCCGCTGGACGTCAACTCCGCCTATGCCTACCTGCTGCTGGCCACCCAGTTCCGCGACAGCTGCGCGGTGGCCACCAACGAGGAGGGCGAGATCGTCGGCTTCGTCTCCGGCTACGTGAAGAGCAACGCCCCGGACACCTACTTCCTGTGGCAGGTGGCGGTGGGCGAGAAGGCCCGCGGCACCGGGTTGGCCCGCCGCCTGGTCGAAGCCGTCATGTCACGCCCCGAACTGTCCGAGGTGCACCACCTCGAGACCACCATCACCCCCGACAACCAGGCCTCCTGGGGGCTGTTCCGCCGCCTCGCCGACCGCTGGCAGGCGCCGCTCAACAGCCGCGAGTACTTCTCCACCGACCAGCTCGGCGGAGAGCATGACCCGGAGAACCTGGTGCGCATCGGCCCCTTCCAGACCGATCGCATCTGATCCCCCATCGTGACGCCTGGCCGGTCCCGCGACTGGCCACGGCATGCGCACGCCTTTTTTCCCGTTACTCACCTACCGACAGGAGGTCGCCAATGCAGACCCAGATCCTCGAACGCATGGAATCCGAAGTCCGGACCTACTCACGCTCCTTCCCGGTGGTCTTCACCAAGGCCAGGAACGCCCGTCTCACCGACGAGAATGGTCGCGAGTACATCGACTTCCTGGCCGGTGCCGGTACCCTCAACTACGGCCACAACAATCCCCAGATCAAGCAGGCGCTGCTCGACTACCTGGCCGAGGACAACATCATCCACGGCCTGGACTTCTGGACCGAGGCCAAGCGCCACTACCTCGAGACCCTGGAGGAGGTGATCCTCAAGCCCCGCGGGCTGGACTACAAGGTGCAGTTCCCCGGGCCCACCGGCACCAACGCCGTGGAGGCGGCCATCCGTCTGGCGCGCAACGCCAAGGGTCGCCACAACATCGTTACTTTCACCAACGGCTTCCACGGCGTGACCATGGGGGCGCTGGCCACCACCGGCAACCGCAAGTTCCGCGAGGCCACCGGCGGCGTGCCGACGGTCGGCGGCACCTTCCTGCCCTACGACGGCTACCTGGGTGACGGCACCGACACCCTGGACTACTTCGAGAAGCTGCTCACCGACAAGTCCGGCGGCCTCGACGTGCCGGCCGGCGTGATCGTCGAGACCGTGCAGGGGGAGGGCGGCATCAACGCCTGCAGCCCCGAGTGGCTCAAGCGCCTGGAGCAGATCTGCCGGACCCATGACATCCTGCTGATCGTCGACGACATCCAGGCGGGCTGTGGCCGCACCGGCAGGTTCTTCAGCTTCGAGGAGGCCGGCGTGGTGCCCGATATCGTCACCAACTCCAAGTCGCTCTCCGGCCTCGGCCTGCCGTTTGCTCAGGTGCTGATGCGTCCGGAACTCGACGTCTGGAAGCCGGGCCAGTACAACGGCACCTTCCGCGGCTTCGCGCTGGCCTTCACCACCGCCGCTGCCGCCCTCAACCACTTCTGGCGCGACGACAGCTTCGCCAACGAGGTACAGCGCAAGGGTGAAGTCGTCGCCGAACGCTTCGGCAAGATCGCCGCCTGGCTCGGCACCAAGGGCATCGAGGCCAGCGTGCGCGGCCGCGGCCTGATGCGCGGCATCGACGTGGGCACCGGCGAGATCGCCGACAAGATCACCCACCAGGCCTTCGCGAACGGCCTGGTCATCGAGACCAGCGGCCAGGACGGCGAGGTGGTCAAGTGCCTCTGCCCGCTGACCATCACCGATGAGGATCTGCGGCAGGGCCTGGACATCCTGGAAGAGAGCGCCAGGCAGGCGCTGAACTGATACGCTGACCTGTGGGGGCAGCCCCGCAGGTGACACCGGCGGTCGGGCTTAAGAGCGCCCGGCCGGACAGGACCTTTTACGGAGACATCATATGATCGTTCGCAATCTCGAGGAGTGCCGCAAGACCGACCGCCTGGTCAAGGCCGAGAACGGCAACTGGGACAGCACCCGCCTGAGCCTGGCCGACGACGGTGGCAACTGCTCCTTCCATATCACTCGGATCTACGAGGGTACCGAGACCCATATCCACTACAAGCACCACTTCGAGGCGGTCTACTGCATCGAAGGGGAAGGCGAGGTGGAGACCCTGGCCGACGGCAAGATCTGGCCGATCAAGCCGGGCGACATCTATATCCTCGACCAGCACGACGAGCACCTGCTGCGCGCCCACAAGACCATGCACCTGGCCTGCGTCTTCACGCCGGGCCTGACCGGCAAGGAGGTCCACCGTGACGATGGCTCCTACGCGCCGGCCGACGAAGACTGAGCCTGGGCCTGCACGCCCGGCAGCATGATGACGCCCCCGGCACCTCAGGTGTCGGGGGCGTCTGCGTTGGTGGCGTCGCCGTCGAGGCGCTCGAAGACGATGGTGATGCGCGCCAGGGTGATGCCGAACTTCTTCATGTCGGTGCGGTTGAGCAGGCGCCCGTCGGGCTGCAGGAACATCCAGTCCTCCATGGTGAAGGTGATCTCGCGGCCCGAGACCTCTACCGGCAGACGGTAGGTCATGGTAAACGCATGACCCGCCTGCCGTGCCTCCACGGGGCCCTCGACGTCATTGGCACTGCCGAGCCAGCGGCCGTCCTCCTGGCGCTCGAAGGTCCAGACCCGGCGGTCGGTCTCGCCATCGTCGTAGACGAAGTGCTCGTCGAGCACCAGGGTGGTGCCATCGTGCTCGCCGTCGATGTCGACCACGAAGCGCCGCTGCACCTCGCCGCGATAGTCCTGCACCATGCCCCAGGCCCGCGTCTGGCCGGCGAAGTACTCGCCGATATCGAGCTCAGGGGTCGTTCCTGCGTAACGGTCGATATCCACGCTGCTGCA
>NZ_JACUUD010000202.1 GCF_014859505.1 Halomonas sp. | reverse complement strand
TCGAGCGCGACTGCTCCGTGCAGCGCCGCCACCAGAAGGTGCTGGAAGAAGCCCCGGCCCCGGGCATGTCCGACGCGCTGCGCCGCGAGATGGGCGAGGCCGCCGTGCGCGCCGCCCGCGAGATCGGCTACGTGGGCGCCGGGACGGTGGAATTTCTCCTGGATGCCGACGGCTCCTTCTTCTTCATGGAGATGAACACCCGCCTGCAGGTGGAGCACCCGGTCACCGAGATGATCACCGGCCAGGACCTGGTCGAGTGGCAGCTGCGCGTGGCCATGGGCGAGCGCCTGCCGCTGGCTCAGGACGAGCTGACCATCACCGGCCACAGCTTCGAGGCGCGCCTCTACGCCGAGGACCCGGAGCAGGACTTCCTGCCCGCCACCGGTGTGCTCACCCGCTTCGCCCTGGATCTCCAAGGCGCCGGCCTGCTTTCTGTTGAGAAGGGCCGGGCCAAGGTGCGCCTGGACAGTGGCGTGGAGACCGGAGACGAAGTCTCCATGCACTACGACCCGATGCTCGCCAAGCTGATCGTCCACGGCGACGACCGCGACCAGGCGCTGGCCACCCTCAACCGGGCGCTGGCCGCACTCGACGTGCAGGGTGTGGTCACCAACCGCGCCTTCCTGCAGCGGCTGGCCACCCACCCGGCCTTCAAGGCGTGTGATCTCGATACCCGCTTCATCGAGCGCAACGAAGAGACGCTGTTCGCCCCCCGCCGCTACAGCGTCAAGGAGTATGCCGGCGCCGCCCTGGTGGGCCTCAACCAGCTGGCACGCGAGTGCGAGAGCGACTCCCCCTGGGATCGCCATGACGGCTTCCGTCTCAATGCCCCGCACACCATCCGCATCGCCCTGTGCGACCCGGCCCATGCCAAGGACGACGACAACTCCGAGGCCGTGGTGGTGGTCGATGGCACCCGCGAGCGCGGCGACGCCCTCTGGCAGCTGACCATCGGCGACGAGACCCTCACCGCCTCGCTCCAGCATCTGGAAGGCGACGCCGTGGCGGTCACCCTCAACGGCCACCGCCGCCGCCTGCAGGCGCGCCGCGACGGCAACGTGGTGGTGATGGTCGACCCGCGCGGCGAGACGCGCCTGTTCTGGCGCCGCATCGACGCCATCGACCACGGCCAGCACGAGGCGGAATCCACCCTCACCGCCCCCATGCACGGCACCGTGGTGGCGCTGCTGGTGGAGCCGGGCCAGAAGGTGGAGAAGGGCATGCCGCTGATGGTCATGGAAGCCATGAAGATGGAGCACACCATGTCCGCCCCCGCCGACGGCCACGTGGCAAGCTTCCACTTCCAGGCCGGCGACACCGTGGGCCAGGGCGACGTGCTGCTCGAATTCGCCCCGGAGGAGTAACGCCAAGGCTCCTGCAGGGTCCACCCAGGCCCTTGTGGGAGCCCGATTTATCGGGCGAATGGGCGAATGACGCCGCAGGCGCCCTGCAGAACCATCGGAGAACTCCCTATGGCATTCCCCCAATACGTGCGCCTGGTCGAGGTCGGTCCCCGCGACGGGCTGCAGAACGAGCCCGAGCCGATCAGCACCGTCATCAAGCTGGAGCTGATCGACCGCCTGGGCGCGACCGGCATCAGCTACATCGAGGCGGCCAGCTTCGTCTCGCCCAAGTGGGTGCCGCAGATGGCCGACCACCGCGAGGTGATGCAGAACCTCGCCCGGCTGGATGGCGTCACCTACGCGGCGCTGACCCCCAACCTCAAGGGGCTGGAAGCGGCGCTGGAGTGCGGCGTCGAGGAGGTGGCGGTGTTCGGTGCCGCCTCCGAGGCCTTCTCCCAGAAGAACATCAACTGCTCGGTGGCCGAATCCCTGGCGCGTTTCGAACCGGTGCTGGAGCGCGCCCAGGCCGCCGGCGTGCGGGTGCGCGGCTACGTCTCCTGCGTGCTGGGCTGCCCCTACGAGGGCGAGATCGCCCCCGCCAAGGTGGCCGAGGTGGCAAAGGCGCTCTATGAGATGGGCTGCTACGAGGTGTCGCTGGGCGACACCATCGGCGTGGGCACGCCCCTCAAGGCCAAGCGCATGCTCGAGGCGGTAAGCCGCGAGGTGCCCATGGACAAGCTCGCCGCCCACTTCCACGACACCTACGGCCAGGCGCTGGCCAACCTCTACGCCGTGATGGAGGAAGGCATCGCGGTGGTGGACAGCTCCGTCGCCGGCCTCGGCGGCTGCCCCTACGCAAAAGGGGCATCGGGCAACGTGGCAAGCGAAGACGTGGTCTACCTGCTCAATGGCCTCGGCATCGAGACCGGCATCGACCTCGAGGCACTTGCCGCCACCGGCACCTGGATCACCCAGGCCATCGGCCGGCCCAACCGCTCCAAGGTGGGGGTGGCGCTGGCCAGCCGCTGAGGGCAGGCCACGAAAGCGCCCTGCCCTTTCAAACGACTTCTGTCCTTGCCCCCGGTATGTCGCTCATGCCGGGGTTTTTTATGGTGAATTCGTTGGCTACAACGAAAAGCCCCCGAGCCTGAACTGCACCCCGAAAGTTGGACACCCAATCCAACCTTCGGGGTGTTTTTATGAGCAATCGATATGACGAGTGGTTCAAGCTGCAGGTGGCACAGCAGTGTTTGCGCGATGGCACCAGCTTGAGGGAGATAGCCCGCCAGCATGGCCTGGACCATTCTCTGGTACGGACATGGCGGGATAGCTACCGTCAGCATGGCGTGGTGGGCCTGCGCAAGAAATACACGCACCGCAGCGCAGCTTTCAAGCTGCAGGTCCTTGAGACGATGTGGCGAGATGGCTTGTCACGGCGTCAGGCGCAGGCCCTGTTCGATATCCGCGAGAGCGGCGCCATTGGCAGATGGGAGCGTCAGTACCATAGTGGTGGTCTGACTGCACTAGAGCCAAAGCGCAAGGGGCGCCGTCCGATGACCAAGAAGCCGCCTTCCCCACCACCCCCGCCTGATGTTGAGCGCTCCCAGGAGGAGCTGCTCAAGGAGTTGGCGTATCTGCGTGCCGAGAATGCCTACCTAAAAAAGCTCGATGCCTTGATCCGGGAGAAGGGGGCGGCGACGCGGGGCAAAAAGCCCAGGCCGTCCAAGGGTTAAGGCATGAACATCCGCTGGCTCTGCTGCTGCGTGCGGCTGAGCTGCCGCGCAGCACGTTCTACTACCAGATCCAGGCCTTGGGCGCTGAGGATCGGTACGCGTCGCTGAAGGTGCGTATCCGGGCAATCTACGACCGCCACAAAGGGCGCTATGGCTACCGGCGCATCACCGCCGTCCTGCGGCAGGCAGGAGAGATGATCAACCACAAGACCGTTCAGCGGCTGATGCGACAGCTGGGCTTGAAGTCCCTGGTTCGCCCCAAGCGATATCGTGCCTACCGAGGGGCGGAAGGTTACGCTGCTCCCAATACGTTGCAGCGTCGGTTTCAGGCTCAGCGCCCCCACCAGCGGTGGGTGACAGACATCACCGAGTTCAAGGTCAATGGTCAGAAGCTCTACCTGTCACCGGTCATGGATCTGTATAACGGAGAGATCATTGCCTTCCAGACAGGGCCGCGCCCGGTGTTCGATCTGGTGAAGGGCATGCTGAAGAAAGCTTTTGACAGACT
>NZ_JACUUD010000044.1 GCF_014859505.1 Halomonas sp. | reverse complement strand
CGCACCGCCCTGACCCTGCCCGGCGCCACCCGGGTATTTCGCGACCACAACATCGACTTCTGCTGCGGCGGACGCATCAGCCTGCGCGAGGCCGCCGAGCGCATCGGCCTGGCCCCCGAGGCCCTGGTCGCCGAGCTCGAGGCGCTGCCGCAGGGCACGAGCGAGGAGCGCGACTGGCGGAAGGCCAGCAACGACGAGCTGATCGACCATATCCTGACCCGCTATCACGATGTCCACCGCCAGCAGCTGCCCGAACTGGTGCGCATGGCCCGTCGCGTCGAGCAGGTCCACGGCGAGCGCGACACCTGCCCCAACGGCCTGGCCGACCTGCTCACCACCATCCACCAGGAGATGGAGAGCCATATGCAGAAGGAGGAGCAGATCCTCTTCCCGATGCTGCGCCGGGGCCTTGCCGCACAGGCCCAGGGGCCCATCGCGGTGATGCGCCACGAGCATGACGACCACGGCGAGAACCTCGAGCAGGTGCTGGCGCTGACCGACAACATCACGCCGCCCAGGGGCGCCTGCACCACCTGGCGCGCCCTCTATACCGGGCTGCGCGAATTCCGCGACGACCTGATGCAGCACATCCACCTGGAGAATAACCTGCTGTTCGAACGAGCCGGCTGAGACCCCATCCGGCTCACATCGTCCTGATCCAGCCACGAAGCGAGCCCCCATGGCATCGTCCATGGGGGCTCGCCTGGGGCGATGATCACGAAGGCGGGCTCAGCTGTCGCGGCCATCCCCCCGGTCGTAGTGGAACGTCATGAAGACGATGCCCGGCGTCATCACCAACCGCCAGGCCAGCTCGATCTCGTCATCGAACTGCTCGTCGTAGACACGAACCGTATCGATCAGGGTCTCGAGCCAGAGGTCATAGAGCGCCGGGGCGATATCGAGGTGCGCACGACTGTGGCTGACCGCCACCTCTTTCAGGTAGTAGTCGGCATGGCTCGACACGTAGAACGACAGAAGGCGATAGAAGGCCTTCTTCAGCATGGCCCGCTGCCGCGCCATGTCGGTCTGGTGAAACTTCTCTGACACCTCCGGGGAAGCCGCGAGAAAGCGCTCATAGAAGGCCGCGAAGAACGCCTGTCCCTCGATCTCCCGGCTCAGTACCCGCACATAGCTCGCATCGAATAGACATTCAATGTCCATGGCCACACCGCTGATGAGCATGCCTGTCTCAAGACTAGGCCAGGCACCAGCGCAGAGCCTCGTCGAATATCCACCTCATGGCCCCGGCGTGACCTCTCACTCCCTGCTGCGAATCCCCCTCGCCATGACGCCAGTCAAAGGCCCCCGAGGAAAGCTCGACTAGCATGGTCGGGATTCCCACCACAGGAGGCTCACCATGGAGCTCGTCTGCCCCGCCGGCAACCTGCCCGCCCTGAAGCGCGCCGTGGATGAAGGGGCCGATGCCGTCTATTTCGGCTTCCAGAACACCACCAACGCCCGCCAGTTTGCCGGACTCAACTTCACCGACAGGCGCGCCCGGGAGGGGATCGACTACGCCCACGCCCGCGGCAGGAAGGTGTTCTGCGCCATCAACACCTACCCGCAGCCGGACGGCTGGGCGCTGTGGACCCGCGCCGTGGACCAGGCCGCGGAGCTCGGCGTCGACGCCCTGATCATGGCCGACATGGGGCTGCTCGACTACGCCGCCCGCCGCCACCCGGACCTCGCCCGCCACCTCTCGGTGCAGGGCTCGGCGACCAGCCATGAGGCTCTGCGCTTCTACCACGACCAGTTCGGCATCCGGCGTGCCGTGCTGCCCCGGGTGCTGTCGATCACCCAGGTGCGCGACCTCGCCAAGCAGAGCCCGGTGGAGCTCGAGGTGTTCGCCTTCGGCAGCCTCTGCATCATGGCCGAGGGGCGCTGCTACCTCTCGTCGTATCTCACCGGCGAATCCCCCAACACCCGCGGGGTCTGCTCGCCGGCCGCCCACGTGCGCTGGGAGGAGACCCCCCAGGGGCTGGAGTCGCGCCTCAACGGCGTGCTGATCGACCGCTACGGCGAGGGCGAGAACGCCGGCTACCCGACGCTGTGCAAGGGGCGCTTCGAGGTGGGGGGCGAGACCTACCACGCCATCGAGGAGCCCACCAGCCTCAACACCCTGGAGCTCTTGCCCGAACTCGCGGAGCTCGGCATCAGCGCGGTGAAGATCGAAGGCCGCCAGCGCAGCCCGGCCTATGTGTCGAAGGTGGCCGGCATCTGGCGCCAGGCCCTGGATCGTCTCGAGCGAGCCCCGGGTCGCTTCCACGCCGAGCCCGCCTGGATGACCGGCCTCGGCGAGGTGTCCGAAGGCAGCACCACCACCCTGGGCGCCTACGAGCGCCGCTGGAAATAGGAGAGAGCCCCATGTCCGAGACCCCCACGCTCCAGCTGTCGCTGGGCCCGGTGCTCTTCTACTGGACACGCGAGCGCTACGCCGACTTCTACCGCGAGGCCGCCGACTGGCCCGTCGAGATCGTCCACCTGGGCGAGTCGGTCTGCTCTCGCCGCCGGGACATGAAGCTCGACGACTGGATGAGCATCGGCCGCGAACTGGCCCAGAGCGGCAAGCAGGTGGTGCTCGCGAGCCAGACCCTGATCGAGTCCGAGGCCGACCTGCGCGACCTGCGCAAGCTGTGCGACAACGGCGAGTTCCTGGTGGAAGCCAACGACCAGAGCGCCCTGCAGCGCCTCTCCTCGGCCGGCCTGCCCTTCGTAGCCGGTGCCACCCTGAACCTCTACAACCCGGCCACACTTTCCGTGCTGTCCCGGGCCGGCATGCGGCGCTGGCAGGCCCCGGTGGAGATGTCGAGGGATGACCTGACCCGGCTGCTGGCCGACTGCCGCGAGCAGGACCTCGAGGCCCCCTGCGAGGTGTTCGCGTATGGCCACCTGCCGCTCGCCTGGTCGTCGCGCTGCTTTACCGCGCGGCGCTACCAGAAGCCCAAGGACCGCTGCCAGTTCGTCTGCCAGAAGCATCCGGAGGGCCTGGCGCTGCGCTCCCAGGAGGCAGCCCAGGTCTTCACCCTGAACGGCATCCAGACCCTCTCCGGGGCCTGCCAGGACCTGCGCCATGAGGTGCCCGCCATGGCCGAGATGGGCGTGTGCATCGCCCGCCTGAGCCCCCGCCACGAGGGCATGGCCGAGGTGGTGGCCGCCTTCGACGCCGCCCGCCGCGGCGAGCTGGCCGAGCCGGACCCGCTCAGCCTGGTCGACGCCGAGATCTGCGACGGCTACTGGCACGGTCGGCCCGGCATGGACCACAGCCGGGCCGCCGGGCTGGCCGCCCTCGGATAAGCGCCCCATGATCCCGCTACAGGACGCGCTCGCCGGCGAGATCCGCCTGCCCATCGCCGGCTTCGACGCCCGGGACGATCACGCCTTCCCGGGCCGACGGGCGGCGGTGGTCCACCTGCAGGGTTGCCCGCTGCAGTGCGGCTACTGCGAGACGGCAAGCCGCATGGGCCCGGCACGCCGAGCCGCCCCGGACGAATGGCGGGCCATGGAGGCGCTGCTGGCCACTCGGTTGGGGGAGATCGACGCCGTGGTGTTCAGCGGCGGCGAGCCCACCCTGCACCCCGACCTGCCCGCCGCCGCCGACGCCTGCCGGGCCCTGGGCCTGGCGGTGGGGCTGCATACCGCCGGCCCCTACCCGGAGCGGCTCGAGGCGCTGCTGCCGCGGCTCGACTGGGTCGCCCTGGATACCAAGGGACGCGGCGCCGACTTCGACCGCATCAGCGGCCGGCCCGGCATCTGGCGGCGCCACGCGCGCAGCCTCTCGCTGCTGCTGGAGGGCAACACTCCCTTCGAGTGTCGCACCACGGTGCACTGGCGCGACTTCACCCTGGAGGAGCTCGAGCGGCTGGCCATGACCCTGGCCGACTGCGGGGTACGCCGCTATGCCATCCAGCTGGCGCGGCGGGAGCGCTGCCTCGACCCCGGCTACTGCGAGCCCCTGGCCGAGGCTCCGCCACGTGAGGCTCTGGAGACCCTGGTGCGACGGCTCCGGCGCCATTTCGAGCACCTCGAGTTGCGCGGCTGAGCACCCCAGAAACGCCATCGCCCCGGGCCACTCTCGTGACTCGGGGCAATGCGTGTCCTGCTCTGGCCCGTCAGCGCCCGGCGCTTGGCCGAACGGTAGTGGACCGCACGGAAGTTAACCGCACTTGGACCAGCCACAGCCCGCATAGCACGTCGGGCAGCCATCCATCATGATCAGCTCGCCGCGGCACTCGGGGCAGTGGCCCACCACGGTGGGGCCGTCGCCCTTGGCATGATCGGCATGCTGAGCCTTGCGTTCGGCCTGCTCGATCTCCTCCGCGGTGGGCGGATGCCAGAGGTGGCCGCTGGCCTGGCGCTGGGCGTAGCGGGTCACCAGCTCCTCCACCGGCACCTGGTTGCCATCCTGGTCGAGGAAGCCGCGGCGGAAGAGGATCTGCTGGATCGACCAGGCGATGGCCGCCACCTCGGAATCGTGGAACATCGGCTTGCCCCAGCGGTTCATCCCGCAGCGCACCAGGCCCTTGTCCCAGGCCACCTTGCGCAGGTCGGCTACCGCCTGGGTGACGTAACCACCGCGGGCGGCCAGCGACAGGCTGCGCATGGTGGCGGTGATCCACTGGTGCTCGCTGGAGAGCTGGCCGGAGGGGAAGAAGAACTCCACCGGGCGCTCTACCACCACCCGCTTGCCGCCCAGCACGCCCTCCACGGGCATGAAGGAGACCAGCAGGTAGACCTTCTTGCGCCCCTCGGCGCCGACGTAGGAGATCTTCTCCGACACGGCCTCCAGGGTACCCTCGGGGCGCGAGGGGATGCGCACCGTGAGCGGGTTCTCCTCGGGCAACGGTGGCTCTTCCACCGCCTTCTTGATGCTGTAGGAAACGATCTTGGAATTGATCTCGACGGCCATCAGGAGGCTCCTCCGATAAGTTGTTGACTGGCGCTCGGCAGCAGGTGGAATGGCTTACCACTTGCCATAGGTGCCTTCCTTCAGCGCATCATAGAGGTTCGCCGCGTTGTGCTCCTCGCCGTCGTAGATGATCTTCTCGTCACCGGCCAGTTCCACGGTATCGCCGTTCTCCAGTTCGAACACATAGGTGGTGTTCTTGAGATCGTCCTCGCGCACCAGCACACCCTGGAAGGCCTCCGGATTGAAGCGGAAGGTGGTACAGCCCTTTAGCTTGCTCCGATAGGCGTCCAGGTAGAGGTCCTTGAACTCCTCGAAGGGGAAGTCGGTGGGCACGTTCACCGTCTTGGAGATGGCGGAGTCGACCCAGGCCTGGGCAGCGGCCTGCACCGCCACGTGCTGCTTCGGGCTCACCGAATCGGCGGTGATGAAGTAGTCGGGCAGGTCGCTCTCCACCGCGTCGGGGGCAATGAAGTGTCGGTAGGCCGCCAGCTCGAAGGAGACCACCTCGACCTGTTCCTTGGTCTTCTTGCCCGACTGGATGACGTTGCGGAAGTAGCGGTGCGAGAAGGACGGCTCGATGCCGTTGGAGGCATTGTTGCCCAGCGACAGCGAGATCGTGCCGGTGGGGGCGATGGAGCTGTGGTGGGTGAAGCGCGCGCCGTGCTCGGCAAGCTGGGCGACCAGTTCCGGTTCCACCTCGGCGACCTTCTGCATGTAGCGGCTGTAGCGGGCGTGCAGGATGCGACCGGGCACCTTGTCGCCGATCTCGTAGCCGTCCTGCTTGAGCTCGGGGCGCTCGCGCATCATCTTCGGGGTGATCTCGAAGTCCTCGGCCAGCGCCGGTGCCATGCCCTTCTCGCGGGAGAGTTCCAGCGCCTGCTTCCAGCCCTCGACGGCCAGGTTGCGGCTCACCTCTTCGGTGAAGGCCAGCGACTCCGGTGAACCGTAGGGAATCTTGAGCATGGTCATGGTAGAGCCCAGGCCCAGGAAGCCCATGCCATGGCGGCGCTTGGCCTCGATCTCGCGGCGCTGGCCGGCGAGCGGCAGACCGCTGATCTCCACCACGTTGTCGAGCATGCGGGTGAAGATCGCCACCACCTGGCGGTAGCGCTCCCAGTCGAAGCGCGGCTTCCTGCCGAAGGGGTCGATGACGAAACGGGTCAGGTTGACCGAGCCCAGCAGGCAGGCGCCCTCCGGGGGCAGTGGCTGCTCGCCGCAGGGGTTGGTGGCGCGGATCTCCTCGCAGAACCAGTTGTTGTTCATGCGGTTGACCTGGTCGATCAGGATGAAGCCCGGCTCGGCGAAGTCGTAGGTCGACTTCATGATGGTGTCCCAGAGCTCGCGGGCCTTGATCACCTCGACGATGCGACAGGCCACGCGGCCCTCGGCATCGACGGTGTAGCCCTCCTCCACCACCGGCCAGTCGCGGTAGAGCAGCTCGCTCGCCTCGACGTCGTCCTTCTCGCCGGCGTGCAGCGGGAAGGCCAGGGGCCAGTCGGCGTCCTGCTTCACCGCCTCCATGAACTCGTCGGTGATCAGCAGGCTGAGGTTGAACTGGCGCAGGCGCCCCGCCTCGCGCTTGGCCTCGATGAACTGGCGCACGTCCGGATGGCCGACATCGAAGGTGCCCATCTGGGCCCCACGGCGTCCGCCGGCGGAGGCCACCGTAAAGCACATCTTGTCGTAGATATCCATGAACGCCAGGGGGCCGTTGGTGCCGGCACCGGCGCCGAACACGAAGGCGCCCTTGTGACGCAGGGTGGAGAAGTCATAGCCGATGCCGCAGCCCGCCTTGAGGGTCATGCCGGCGTCCACCACGGAGTCGAGGATATCGTGCATGGAGTCGCGGATGGTGCGCGACACCGTGCAGTTGATCAGGCTCACCGCCGGCTTGTAGGCCTCGGCACCGGCGTTGGACATGATGCGCCCTGCCGGGATGGCACCGTTCTCCAGCGCCCAGCGGAACTTCGGCAGCCACTCGTCCGCACGCTCACCCTCCACCGCGGCCAGGGCCCGGGCCACCCGCTCCCAGGTGGCGACCACATCCTTGTCCACGGGCTTGCCGTGGCGATCCTTGAGGCGGTACTTGGAGTCCCAGATATCGCGGGACGGCCCCTGCAGGGGGACCTCGCTGGATGACTTCACGGCCTTGGTGGAAGTGCTCATGCGGATGGCTCCGGAAGAAAATCGGTTATCGGAAATGGGTCAGGTCGTGCGTCTCGCCAGCCGCTCCAGGCGGACCAGCAGGTCACCGAAGGCTCCCTGAGCCAGCCCCTCCTCGCGCCCGTCGAGGAGGTTCTTGACCATCAGGCCCAGCTCGGTATCGCCCTCGATCAGCAGGCGGCGCTGGAAGAACAGGGCATCGGGGTCCTCGCGGCGGGTGGCCAGGCAGAGGAACTCGCGCCAGCCGCCGCGAATGGAGGCCTCGCCGGGCTCGGTACAGACCCTGATACGCTCGTTCTCAAGGGTCAGGGTCAGCGCCATGCCCAGGTCCTCGATGGCCAGGGTGATGCGGCGCCCCTCGAGAGCGTCGAACTCACCCTCGGCCAGGGGCTCGGCGAAGGTGCGGTTGAGCAGCGGTTCCACCAGGCGGCGCTTGACGCCGACCGGAACGCGCGGATCGACGGCGCGAATCAGGCGGGCGGGTGCGGGAAGGCGCGGCAGGGCCTGTAACGGTAAAGGCAACAACGGCAGGGACATGACAGCTCTCCTGAGGATAACCACGCGGCCGAGGCCGCCGAACCGTTCATCCTAGGCCGGTGTTCCCCGGGCTGCACTGACATGCATCATGTCGCCGGACAGCCCTCGATCACCCGCGGCCCGACTACCATATATAGACCATATCACCTCGGCAAGCCCCATATCTGGTGCAAACCGACGAACATCATGAGCCATCTTCATTTGACAGCGAAGATGCCCGGCCTGGCGCGGCGCAACGCCAGGACGCCGCTCGCATCGATGATGGCGCGGCGTCCAATGAAAGCCAGTGGCCTTGCCCCGGGCGGAGCTAGACGGTGCGGGAGTAGCGACCCTGGCTCTTCGCCAGGTAGGCGTCGAAGGCCATGGCGGCGTTGCGCATCATCAGCCGACCGCGGGGCAGCACCTCGATCTCGTCTTCGCGGATCGCCAGCAGGCCGTCGTCGGCCATCTCCTGGAGCTCTTCCAGGGCGTCGGCGAAGGTGTCGCGGAAGACGATGCCGTGCGCGGTCTCGATGGTGGCGAAGTCGATGCGGCCATGGCACATCAGGGCGTTGATCACGTCGCGGCGCAGGCGGTCGTCATCGCTGAGCCGGTAGCCGCGGAACACCGGCAGGCGCCCCTCTTCCAGGCGGTGCTGATACTGGGCGGTCTCCTTGACGTTCTGGCTGTAGGTGTCGCCCACCTTGCCGATGGAGGTGATGCCCAGGCCGATCAGGTCGCAGTCGGCATGGGTGGAGTAGCCCTGGAAGTTGCGCTGCAGGGTGCCGTCCTCGCGGGCCAGGGAGAGCTCGTCGTCGGGCAGGGCGAAATGGTCCATGCCGATGTAGACGTAGCCGGCGGCGGTGAGCCGGCGGATGGTCAGCTCGAGCAGCTCCAGCTTGCGCTCAGGCGGCGGCATGTCCTCGGGGCGGATCAGCCGCTGGGCCTTGAACAGCTCCGGCAGGTGGGCGTAGCTATAGGCGGCGATGCGGTCCGGCGCCAGGGCGATGATCTTGCTCAGGGTGGTGTCGAAGCTGGCCACGGTCTGCAGCGGCAGACCGTAGATCAGGTCGACGCTCACCGACTGGAAGCCGGCGTCGCGGGCCGCCTGGACCAGCTCGACCACCTGCTCCTCGCTCTGCAGGCGATTCACCGCCTCCTGCACCTCACGGTCGAAGTCCTGAACGCCGAAGCTGAGCCGGTTGAAGCCCAGAGCATGCAGCTCGTGGATCTGCTCGGGCGTCACGGTGCGCGGGTCCACCTCCAAGGAGAACTCGCGCTCGGCGGGCAGGGCGAAGTGGAACACCTCGTCCAGCGCCGCCATCAGCTCGCCAAGCTGGGCGTTGCTCAGGTAGGTGGGCGTGCCGCCCCCCAGGTGCAGCTGGGTCATGCGCCGCGACTCGTCGAACAGCGCCCCCTGCACGCGGATCTCCTGCTTGAGCCATTCGAGGTACTCGGCGGCGCGCTCGGTGTTGTGGGTGATGATCTTGTTGCAGGCGCAGTAGTAGCAGAGGCTCTTGCAGAAGGGGATGTGCACGTAGACCGACAGCGCCTTGGGCGTCTCGGCCCGGTTGCTGCGCTCGGCGGCGGCACGGTAGTCATCCTCGGCGAAGGCCGCATGGAACTGGGGCGCCGTGGGGTAGGAGGTGTAGCGGGGCCCCGGACGGTCGTACTTTTCCACCAGGGGGCGATCGAACAGCAGGTCGTCTTGCATCGTGAAACAGCCTCTTTAACCGGATGCCGGCACCGCGGCGCCACCGTATAGGGCAGAGTATGCCATTCAGGGTCCGGCGCGTCGGCACCCTTCTCGAGGTAGCTGACCTGGATCAAGCCCGCGGCGCACCGTGCGCCGACACCAGTGGAGCCGCCGCCAGGCCAGGCTCCAGGCGAGTGCCGCCCCCCGCAGCAGGGCCGCCAGCGGAAAGAGCCAGCGCCAGGCGGGAACGGTGGAAGCGGTTCCCCCGGGGCGACTCGCGGAAGGCTTTGCGCCACTCTTTAATATTCATGTAAAATACTATTTATTGAGCATCGCCGCCATGGGGGAGGTTCCATGACACACCCGGTCTCGCGCATCGCCTGGAGCGGGCTGGCCTACTGCTGCATCGGCCTGGGCACCGCCGGGCTGGTGGTGCCCACCACGCCCTTCCTGCTGCTGGCGGCCTGGGCCGCCCCCAAGGGCTCGCCGCGGCTGGTCCGATGGCTGCACGACCATCCGCGCCTGGGGCCCACCCTGCACGCCTGGCGGGAACAGCGCGCAGTGCCGCGCCGCGCCAAGCGGCTGGCGCTGGTGCTGCTGCTGATCAGTTGGCTGGTGCTGTGGGTCGGCGGCGCGGCGCCAGTCGTGCTGGCACTGACCGACCTGCTGTTCTGCGGGGTCGCTGCTTTCGTGCTAACGCGCCCCGCCGCCGAGGGGGATGGAACTCTCCGCCCGGGCAGGCATAAGGTAATAGAATGAAAGGCACTTAGCTTATTAACATTGACTAATATCAAGCCGAGAGGTGGCAGCCCTCATATGCATCTGACCCGCTTTACCGACTACTCCCTGCGCGTGCTGCTCTACCTGGCGGTAAAGGGAGAGGGGCGCTCCACCATTCACGAGATCGCCGGGCGCTTCGACATCTCACGCAACCACCTGATGAAGGTGGTGCAGGACCTGAGCCACAAGGGCTACATCACCGCCATCCGCGGCAAGAACGGCGGCCTGCTGCTCAAGAAGGCCCCCGAGGAGATCCGGCTGGGCAAGCTGGTGCGCGACACCGAGAACGACATCGAACTGGTGGAGTGTTTCGGCGACAATAACGAGTGCAAGATCACCCCGGCCTGCCGGTTGAAGCCGATCCTGGCCGAGGCGCTTCGCGCCTTCATGTCCGTGCTGGACAAGTACACCCTCGCCGACATGCTCGGCCCCCGGGAACCGGAGCTGGCTCAGCTGCTGAGGATCGAGCCGGCATCCCGCGATGGCGCCACCCCGAACCCGGCGAGCTGACCCACGCGGGGCTTGCCCCAGCGGCCGTCAGGGACGATGCTGAACGAGGCATGCTGTCGTGACCCAGGTCATGGCACCCCGTGAACGCCCGGGCGATCATGGCCGCCAACCATCGGAGGCGAGGGAGGCCTCCGATTTTTTCAACGCCATAAGATGCATTCTGGAGACGTGTTCATGAAGCGACTTGCTACCCTGACCCTGACCGGCGTCGCCGGCCTGGCCCTCTCGGCTGCCGTCCAGGCGGAGCCCGATGGCGAGGCCATCTACAACCAGGCCTGCATGGCCTGCCACATGACCGGTGCCGCCAGCGCGCCCATCAAGGGCGACGAGGCCGCCTGGGCTCCGCGCCTGGAGCAGGGCATGGAGACCCTCTATGATCGCTCTATCAACGGCTTCCAGGCCATGCCTCCCAAGGGCGGGGCATTACAGCTCAGCGACGAGGAGGTGAAGGCCGCGGTGGACTTCATGCTCGAACCGGTGCTCTGAGACCTCTCTCATCGGCGAAAGCCCCCACCACGCCAAGGAGAACCACAGCGCCCCCGACAGCCAGGCTGCCGGGGGCGCTTCGCTTCGCGTGCGGAGCCAGCACACCCCACCTACATGGTGCGATGGATATGCGCCCGGGCCAGGTCGTTGAGCACCTGCACATCGACCTCCTCATAGGCCAGCAGGCGCCCCTCGTACTCGGCCATGAAGGCACGGGCGTCCTCCTCGCGGCCGAAGGAGGCCAGGGTGGGCCCCATGGCCCCCATCAGCGGGTGTTCGGTCACGTAGACCGCCAGGTCGGCGGCGATGAAGGCGTCATCCGAGGGTCGCTCCCAGTCGGTGGCGCCCATGTCGTGGACATAGGCCTGGCGCAGCTGGGGCACCGAGTCGGGCTGCAGCAGCCACACGAACATGTCCGAGGTGGAGCAGAAGGTCAGCAGCCGCCCGTCGCGCAGGCAGGCCTGGGCCTTGGGGCCGGCAAACCCGGCGATGAACATACCGCATACCGCGCACTCGTCGTCGTCGCGGAAGGGGCGCGGCTCGCAGGCCGCGGCCACCTCCTCCTCGCTGCCGCAGCCGGCCAGCCCCGCCAGGGTCACGCCCCCCAGCACGATGATGAATTTCCTGCGTGTCAGCATTCGTCGGTTTCCTTGTCAGATCTCGCGGCGGCGGAAGATCCACAGTGCCAGGCCCAGCGGCACCGCCACCCAGGCCAGCAGGGTGCCGAGCAGCAGCGCCGGGTGGAAGGCCGCATCCGCGCCGATGGAGGCCAGCCCCGCCTGGGTCCGCGCCGCCTCGAAGAAGGTCAGGTTGACGATGCGGAAGATGTCGGTGGGGTTGAGCAGCAGCAGGGTGTGGAAGAGCCCCTCACTGACCTCGCCGCCGGTGCCCACCAGCACCCCCAGCAGCGCCAGGTCGTAGACGATGACGAAGAAGAACCACACCACCAGGGCGATGCCCGCCGCCCGGGACTTCTCCGCCACGCTGACGCTGATCAGGTAGGCGAAGCCGATGAAGGCCCAGCCCAGCAGCATCGCCGAGAGGATGAACAGCGCCAGGGCCGCCACCAGCTCGCCGAGCAGCTCCACGCTGCCGAAGGCGGCGATCACCGCGCCGGCCACGCCGAAGCCCACCAGGGTGGAGACGCCGAGGATCGCCGCATGGCCGAGGAACTTGCCGGCGAGGATCTCGACCCGGCTCATGGGGTAGGTGAGCAGCAGCAGCAGGGTGCCCTGCTCGTCCTCGCCGACGATGCTGTCGTAGGCCAGCATCAGGGCGATCAGCGGAATCAGGAACACCGCCAGGCTCGAGAGGCTGACGATGGTGGTGGAGACCCGGGTGAAGCCCACCTGGCCGGAGGCCGCAGCGCCGAAGTAGGCCAGGCCGATGGCCAGCAGGCCGAATACCAGGGTGATCGCCAGCACCCAGCGGTTGCGCAGGCCGTCGCGGAACTCCTTGCCGGCCACGATCATCAGGTTTCTCATGCGCTGACTCCCTCTCGCGCGTCGAATGCCGGCGCGGGGGCCGGTGTGCTCTCCGCCCGGTCGCGAAGGGTGCCGTCGAAGTGGGCGTAGAGCGACTCCAGGGTGGGCGGCTCCAGGTCCAGGTCGGCGGTCTCGGGGTCGGCCATCAGCTCGCGGAGCACGGCCATCTTAGCGCGCACCGGCACCTTGAGCTCGAGGCGGCCATCCCCCGCCACGCGGGCCAGCACGCCGTGGGGCCGCAGCGACTCGGCGAGGCTCTCCGCGGCCCGGGGGGTGCGCAGGCGCACCACCAGCGGCAGGTCGGCGGCCTCGCGCAGCTCGTCGATGCTGCCCGAGGCGAGCATGCGCCCCTCGCCCAGGATCGCCGCCCGATCGATATGGCGCTCCACTCCCGGCAGCACGTGGGAGCAGAGGATCACGCTGACCCCGCGGCCGCGCAGCTCGTCGACCATGCCGTAGAAGTCGCGGGTGGCCATGGGGTCCAGCCCCACGGTGGGCTCGTCGAGCAGCATCAGCCGCGGCTCGCCGATCAGCGCCTGGGCCAGCCCGAGGCGCTGGCGCATGCCCTTGGAATAGGTCTTCACCCGGCGGTGCATGGCGTGGCCCAGCCCCACGCGCTCCAGCAGCGGCTCGACGACACCGCGGCCGATGCGCTTGAGGCGGGCGAAGTAGTCGAGCACCTCGAAGCCCGAGAGCTGTTCGTAGAACTGCACGTTCTCGGGCAGGTAGCCCAGGCGCAGGCGCAGGTCGTTGGCCGCGGCACCGCCGGGATCGTGGCCGAACACCCGGAGCTCACCGCTGGTGGGCCGGATCAGCCCCAGGATCAGCTTCATGGAGGTGGACTTGCCGGCGCCGTTGTGGCCCATCAGGCCCAGCACCTCGCCCTCGCCCAGGGTCAGGCTCACCTCGTCGAGGGCGGTCAGCTTGCCGAAGCGCTTGCCGACCGAGCGCATCTCGATCACGGGTTGGGTCATTGCACTATCTCCGCCATCCAGTCGGGAAGGGCCATCAGCGGATGGCTGTCGCGTACGCCCGGCGGGCGCAGGATCGGGAACTCGCGCTGCACCCAGCGCAGCACCTGCACCGCCGGGCTGTTCATCAGGATCTTGGCCATGGGATAGGTCCAGATCAGGCGATCCACCGAGTCGTTGGGCTCGTAGGGGATATCGCCCAGGCCGTCGCCGCTCAGGTCCCAGCCCAGGTAGTCGCTCCAGTAGTTGCCGCTGCCTTCGAAGGACCACTCCTGCTCGCGCAGGGCCACGTACTTCACCTGGGTCTCGTTGCCGACGAAGGCGTTGCCGTGGAACGCGTTGTCCTCGGAGCCGGCGGTCATGTGGATGCCAATCTCGGTGCGCGCGAAGAGGTTGTCGCGTATCTCGTTGAACAGCGAGTTGTAGACGAACAGCGCCTTGCCCTCGGTGCCGCTGATGGCGTGGCCATCGGGTGCCGACGTCATGCCGCCGCGCTGGGCTTCCATGGCGACGTTCTCGGCGATCACCGAGTCGACGATGAAGTTCATCAGAAAACCGTAGTTCTGATCGCGAATGGAGCGGTTGCCGATGACCTCGAGCTGGCGCGACTGCATCAGCGCATAGCCCAGGCGATTGTTGCGGGTCTCGTTGTCGCGCACCTCGTTGGCGTGCGAGAACATGTAGTGCACCCCGTAGCGCTGGTCGCGCAGCAGGTTGCCGATCAGCCGGTTGTGGTTGCTGACGTCGATGTAGATGCCGTCGCGGGCCTCCCACACCTCGTTGTCGCGGATCTCGGCACCGGTGACGTTGTAGAGCTGCAGGCCATTGCCACGATCCTGGGAGCGTAGCGCGGTGTCGCCGCTGATGCGGTTGCCGATCACCTTCACGTCGGGCACGGCATCGAGCCAGATGCCGAAGCCACGGGCCTCGATACGGTTGGTCTCGAGCCGTGTCCCCGCCGCCTCGCGGGCCACGAAGACACCGCTGTCCATATCGTTGATGTTCGCACCGTCCTCGCGGATGTGCAGGTCGCGCACCGTGGTGCCTGGGGCGACCACGGTCAGTACGGTGCCGCGGCGCTGGCCGTCGAGCACGGCACCGGGCTCGCCGACCAGGGTGATGGGCACCTCGACCACAAAGTTGCCGAGGTGGACGCCTTCGGCCACCCACACCGTGTCACCGGGCGCGGCGGCATCCAGCACCTGCTGCAGCGGGGTCTCGCCGGGGACGGCACGCCATTCGGCGGCCGAGGCGAGGCTGGGCAGCAGCAGGAGAAAAAAGGGGAGTAACCATCTTGCTGGCATGGTGTTCTCTGCGTGACGAAGGGGGCCTGCCGAGCCGGCGCGGGGCGCCGACCCGGCAGGTGCTGCCGATGATCTATGCGGCAGGATCAGGCCGGCTCGACCAGCAGACGGCCGACCATCTCCATATGCAGCGCGTGGCAGAACCAGTTGCAGTAGTACCAGAACACCCCGGGCTTGTCGGCCGTGAAGGTGATCGAGGCGGTCTGCTGCGGGCTGATCTCCATGCTCACCCCGTGATCCACGACGCAGAAGCCGTGGGAGAGGTCCTCGATGCGGTCGAGGTTGGTGATGGTCACGGTGATCTCGTCACCCACCTTGGCCGGGATCTCGGTGACGCCGAAGTTGGGCGCCACCGATGTCATGTAGACCCGCACCTTGTTGCCGTCTCGAATGATGGTGTTGTCGGTGTCGACGTTGACGCCATCCTCCTCGGCCCGACGAATGGTCTCGGCGAAGTAGGGATCGTCGCGCTCCCAGACCTGCTTGGTCTGGATCTGGTCGCGGCGGATGATCACCGCGTCGTGGGGCTCGGCGAAGGTCGGGGTGTCGTGGAGGAGCACCATCTCGTCGCCGGAGATATCGATCATCTGATCGTTCTCGGGGTGCAGCGGGCCCACCGGCAGGAAGCGGTCCTTCGAGAACTTGTTAAGTGAGAACAAGTACTTGCCATCGGCATCCTTGGATTCGGAGAGGGTCGCGTGGTTGTGGCCCGGCTGGTAGTGCACGTCCAGTTTCTGACGAATGTACTCGACGTCCTCGCCATTGTAGTGGCGTACGGCGTCCTCCATGTTCCACTTCACCACCTGGCTGTCGATGAACACCGTGGTGTAGGCGTTGCCGCGGCCGTCGAAGGTGGTATGCAACGGCCCGAGGCCGATCTCCGGCTCGGCGGCGATCACGTCCCGCTCGTCGTCGAGGTTGCCCTCGAAGAGGTCGTCGAGCCTGGCGATCTCGATCATCGACACGGTGGGCGAGAGCTTGCCGGCGGCGATGAAGTACTTGCCATCGGTGGAGGTGTTGAGGCCGTGGGGGTTCTTCGGCACCGGCACATAGCGAGTGACGTTGAGGTCGGAGCTCTTGCGGCCATCCACCACCGGCACGTCGGAGTCGCCGATGGTCATGAAGTCACCGTTGGCCACCGCCGCCTCGATGCGCTCGATGCTGAAGACGGTCACCCAGTCACGGTCGGCGCGCATCTTGCCGGCCAGGTCCACGGCACCCTCTGAGTTGTAGCAGGTCGCCGCGCAGTACTTGCCGGTGTAGTCGGCGTCCATGTTGTCCAGGTTGCCATCCACCATCACCTGCCACTTCACCTCCATGGTGTCGGCGTCGATGGCATTCCACAGGGTGTAGTACTTCGACGGGTCATTGATGTCGCGGCCATCGTTGGGCTGCGGGATCATGTACTCGCCGTTGGCGAACACATAGCCGGTGCGCGGGGCCTTCTGCAGGCGCAGGCCGTGGATGGCCTGGACGTTGGGTACCGTCACCATGGCGTCGGTCTTGAAGACGTCGAGGCGAATCCGCGCCACCCGGGTATTGGCCTTGTCGTTGATGAACAGGTAGCGGCCATCGTGGCTGCCGTCGGTATAGCTGACGTGGGGGTGGTGGGCATCGCCGTTGGTGAAGCGGTGGCTGTCGCCCATGATCCGCTTGGATTCGTCGGTCATCCCCCAGCCGGAGGCCGAGCAGTGGTTGAACACCGGAATGCGCATGATCTCGCGCATGGAGGGCACGCCGTAGACGCGGACCTCGCCGCTGTGGCCGCCGCTCCAGAAGCCGTAGTACTCGTCGAGCTCACCCGGTGCCACATCGATATTGGCGGCGCTGCCGTGGCTGGCCGCCTGGGCCGGCTGGCTGCGGGTCATCGCGCCCACGCCCGCCACGCCGGCGGCGCCGGCCATGCTGACCGCACCTACCGCGGCGCTACCCGCCAGGAAGCGGCGGCGCCCCTCGTTGACGGTACCGGTGGGCTGGTCACCCTTATGCTTTTCGCTCATGACGCTTCTCCGTTTCGTTGTCGAGATCACATCTCGTCTCGTCGCCGACTCAGCGGCCGGCCCTTCGTCTTCCGTTGCGGCGCCATGCCCCGGGGGACGGTGCCGCGAGCGGTTCGGTTGCCCCTCAGCCGCCGTCCCCCGCCACCTCGGTGGCGGGAATCCGCCGGGCCTCGGCCGCCTTGCTGCTCAACCGAGTCGCCTTCTCGCGCTTCTTGCGCTGCACCACCATGGGCGGGCACTTGCGGTCGTCGTGGTAGGTGATCTGGCAGTCCAGGCAGTAGTGGCACTCGTTGGGGTTGATCTGCCCGTCGGGGTGGATCGCCTGGATATGGCACTCGTTGGCACAGATCTGACAGGGCTTGCCGCACTCCTTGTGACGGCGCAGCCAGTCGAACAGGCGGATGCGCGCGGGGATCGCCAGGCCGGCGCCCAGCGGGCAGACATAGCGGCAGAAGAACTTGTGGTTGAAGGCGCTGATCACCAGCAGCACCACGGCGTAGAGCACGAAGCCCCACTCGCGCTGGAACTTGAGCAACACGGCGGTCTTGAAGGGCTCCACCTCGGCGTAGATCTCGGCCTGGCCCAGGGACTGCAGGGAGAGGGCGAACAGCCCCAGCAGGATGATGTACTTGAGCGCCCACAGCCGCTCGTGCACCGCGAAGGGCAGCTCGAACTGCGGCACCTTGAGCTTCAGCGCCACCGCGCTGATCAGCTCCTGCATGGCGCCGAAGGGGCAAAGCCAGCCGCAGTAGACGCCGCGCCCCCACAGCAGCAGGGTGACCGCCACGAAGCTCCAGAGGAGGAACATCATCGGGTCCATCAGGAAGGTGGACCACTGGAAGTCGGTGAACAACGCATTGGCGAAGGTGAGGATGTTGACCACCGAGAGCTGGGCCAGGGCGTACCAGCCGATAAACACCACGGTGTAGACCAGGAAGCCATAGCGAATCGTGTGCAGCAGCCGCGGCCGCCTGGCCAGCCAGTCCTGGAACAGCAGGATGAAGGTGAGCACGCCGAGGCCGGCACCCAGCACCACGATGTGCATGACGCGGTCTTCCCACACCGAGACCCACAGCTGGGTGGTCTCGTCCTCGAGCATGGCATCGGCCACGGGCTCGGGAATCACCAGGAAGCGCTCGGGCACCTTGAGTTCGGCGTCGAAGCCCGCGAACTCGGTGTCCAGGGCGCCCACCTGGCGACGCACCAGCAGCTCCAGCTCCCAGGCCTGGCCCGGATCGAAGCGGGTCTCCTCGCGCAGGATGAAGATGTCGCGTTCGGCAAAGCGCGGTGCGCCCTCGGCCTCGATGCCCCACAGGCGACGCATGTCGGCATCGTGGAACTGGTCGGTGCGCCCGCCGTGGTGGATCATGATGCGGTCATAGATCCCGCCGCGCACGAAGCCGGAGCCCTTGAAGGAGTAGCGCCCGTTGGCCATGATCGCCAGGGCGTGCTCATCCTCGCCCAGGCCCGCCATGAGCTGTTCGAACTGCCGCTCGCCAAGCAGGTTGCGACCCACGGTGGGCACGTTGAGGTAGGCGAAATAGAGGTCGATGAAGGTCTCGTCCTCGCTCCCTTCCGGCGTGGGCTCGACGCCTTCGGCTGCGGTGCCGACGAAGGCCTCGTCCACCTCGCCGCGGGTCAGCTGCAGGTGGCCGATGGCACCCTCCGTCACCAGATCATCCCAGCTCGCCTCCTCGAGGAGGTCGTTGCGCACCGTGGCAGGCTCGACCACGCCACCCTCGAGGATGTCCAGTTGCCGGGCCACCCGACGCGCCGAGCGCATGATCCCCTCGCCCATCACCACCACGGTGACGGTGGCGCCGGAGACCGCATCCACGTGCTCGTAGCCTTCGCGCTGCTGGCGCGACAGGCCCACCCGCACCTTCTGGCGCACCGACTTGCCGGCATACTGCCCGACGAAGTCATCGAGCACCGTCTCGGGGATGCCGATCAGCATGATCGGCTCGGAGTGGTCGAGCACCTCCACCCCGGTGATGCGGCCGTCCAGCGCCATCCCGACCCGCATGTTGACCGGGTGGCCGGAGTAGGCGGGAATCGGCGCGATATCGTTGGTCTCGAAGACGTAGCCCACCACCTCGCCGTCGCGCAGCACCGGCAGCACCGGCGGCTCCGCAATGGGCTCACCGACCGCATCCGCCTCGGGGAAGACCATGGGCAACCACTCGGCCGCCCGGGCCGTGGTCGACAGGCCCAACGCCAGCAGCGCAACTGCCATCAGCAGCGTCATGATCACCCGCCAGGGTCGCAGGACTCTTGTCACGGGACTCTCCACCTTCGGATCGAATCGGTCGGAGCAATAACATGCATCCGCAAAGCCTCTTTAGGGGTGAAGCATGGGATAGTTTGCCGAGTCCGACAACGCATCCAGATCAAGGTATTGGCCTTTTCCCTCTGTGGACCGGGTGCTATGTTGACCGGATCGCCCTTCCGGGCGGGCCTTGACCGATTCCTCAGGAGAGCCATGCCCATGGACACCCCGGCCGCCCTGCGCCACCCCCTGATCCATCAGCAGCGCTTTCTGGCCACCGAGATGATCTTCCAACTCGGCGAGATCTCCACCCCGATCCGCATCCGCTGCTACCGGGAGGCTGGCAGCGAACGTGTCACCTGCGAGCAGAGCCACTACCTGCAGACCCCCCTGCAGGCCGAGCCCTCCTTCGAGCACAGCGACGACCATGTCGGCATCGATGAGGCACTTGCCGCCATCACCGACGAGATGGTGGCGCAGTACCAGCAGGCGGTGCAGGCCGGCCACCGCCCCGGCGACGGCTGGCTGCTCCCCAGCCGCGATTTCGACTGAGTTCATGTTCACGTCCAAGCCCAAACCGGCCCTGCCCGTCGCCGCGGCCCTGCTGCTGGCCACGCTGCTTCCCCACATCACCGCCACGGCCGCCGTCTACAACACCCTCGATGCCGAGACCCACGGCCAGTGGCAGTCGCTGACCCTGGCGCTTGGCGATGAGCGCCACTACCGTGCCCTGGAGGCCAGCAGCTACAGCGACTCCCTGTTCAGCGTCAACTTCACCCCCGGGGCCTGCGAGCGCCCCTGGCTGGAGCTGCGCGTCGACCTGGGCGAGCGCCAGGCGGAGAGCCGTGTGGCCAACCGGGTACCGGGCGACCTGCGCGTTGACCACGAGACCATCCACAGCGGGACGGCGGAGTTCATCACCGAACGCGGCGACAGCGGCTTCTACGTGCAGTTCCTGCTGGAGGAGCCGGCACTGCTGGTGGAGGAGATGAGGCGCGGCGAGACCCTGCGCCTGCGAATGATGCGCGCCGAGGACGACCCCTGGTTCATGGTGTTCTCCCTGGCGGGTGCCGCCGAGGCCATGGATCGCGCCCGGCGCCAGTGCCACAGGGATATCCACTGACGCGAGGGTGAGCTGACCCGCGCCGGGCCAGGTTGCCCACGCAACCGGGCCGCCCCTCTCTCCATGAGCGATGAGGGCGGCCCGGTCAGCATCGGGACCTGGCGTCACTCCCGGCCGGAGAGCAGCCGGGTGTCCAGATACTCCACGGTGAGGTAATCCTCGAAGGTCCACAGCCGCACGAAGCGGTCGCGCTGCTGCTCGTCACCCCCCCAGGCGGAGAAGTCGAGCGGGGTAGCGGGCATGCCGTCGGCGAGCTGCTCCAGCCACCACTCGGCCATCTCCTCTTCCCAGGGCTGGCCGTACTCGGCCATCAGCCGCTCCTTCACCACGGCACGGTCGGCCACCTCGGGATGGAAGGCCACCACCAGGGCGAGGCGCTCGCTGCCTGCCGGGAAGACATAGCGCAGGTCGGTTTCCACCGCCGGCGTTCCGCCGCCCAGGCGGCCATCGATGATCAGGTCGCCGTCGTCGGTGCGTGCCTCGGTCACCTCGACGATGCCATCATCGGCCAGGCGCTCACGCACCTGCTCCGGGGACATGCCGAGCTCGGCGCTGCCGTAGCCGGTGATGGCAGGGGCGGCCAGGGCCGCCCCGGTGACCAGCAGCAGGGCCGGCGCCAGGGCGCCGATCCAGCCGCGGAACTGCCTCGCTTGACTCATTGCTGCTCCTTCCTTCAGCGCTCGATGCGCATGGCGTTGATCTCGACCATCTCCTCGTCGACTTCTTCGGCGCCGAACATCAGGCCGAACTGCCAGGAGACGTGGTGGAAGCGCGAGGCCGCATGGTCATCATGGAGGGCGAAGTTGACGTTGTACTTGCCGTCCAGGGCGAGCGGCTTGTCGCCGGGCGCGCCGGTGCGCAGGGCGCGAGTCAGGTAGGCGGTCCACACGCCTTCCGCCTCGCTGGCGCTGAACACCACCGCCTCGCTGTCGTCGAAGTGGCGCTGTTCGAGGATATAGCCGGACTC
>NZ_JACUUD010000201.1 GCF_014859505.1 Halomonas sp. | reverse complement strand
CTTATGCCGTCGCCGGCTCGGCCTCCCTGCCCCCGCGGCCCATGAAAGCCTCGGCGTTGGGGCAGAACCCGCGGCACGCCTCGGCCTCGGAGAAGGCGCGCATCGCCTGCCAGCAGCGGCCCACCTCGGTGCAGCGGTTGCATCTCTCCTCGAGCCCGGCCAGCTCCTCCTCGGCGATGGCCGTCGGGTCCACCGCGAAGGTGGTCATCATCGCCGGCATCAGCACCTCGGAGGACCGGAAATCGGGCACCCGGTGGTCGTCCAGGCTGCGCGCCATGGCCATCTCCAGCGGCGGGCTGAGCGGCTGCTCCAGGTCGCGGGCCAGTGCCTCGAGGGCCTCGGGGGCGTGGCGGCGAAGCTCCCGCACCACGCGCTCCCCCTGGATATAGTCTGACAACCTTTCCATCTCGCTCTCCTTCATCCGGTATCACATCGTGTCATGAAGGCAGCATAGTGGAACGAGAAAGCCCCCGCTTTGACCAGAGTCAAAGCGGGGACTTTATTGATACATTTTTAAGACTAATAAATGCAGTATCGTATCGCTTTATGCGGACAAGGTGGCAGCTCCCGGGCTCAATAGAGCAGCTGGGGCAGGAACAGCACGATCCCCGGAAACACCAGCACCAGCAGCGCCCGTATCGTACCGGCCACCCAGAACGGCGTCACGCCGCGGAAGATCGTCCCCGTGGAGACGTCCGGCAGCACCGCCCGCAGCACGAAGACGTTCATCCCCACCGGTGGCGTGATCAGGCTGATCTCGATCACGATCACCACCAGGATGCCGAACCACACCAGGTCGTAGCCCAGCCCCGCCACCACCGGGAAGAACACCGGCACCGTGAGCAGCAGCATCGACATGCTCTCGAACACGCAGCCCAGCACCACATAGATGGCGATGATCGTCAGGATCACCACGAAGGGCGCCACGTTCATCCCGTTGACCAGCGCCAGCAGGTCATTGGGCAGCCCGGCCCGGTTGACGAAGTTGGCGAAGATCAGCGCCGTCAGCACCACTGCGAACAGCATCGCCGTGGTCCGCACCGTGTCCATCAGCACGTTCATCAGCACCCGCGGGTTCAGCGCCCGACGCGACAGGGCGATCAGGAAGGCGCCCATGGCACCGATGCCGGCCGCCTCGGTGGGGGTGAACACGCCCAGGTAGATGCCGCCGATCACCAGCACGAACAGCGCCAGGGTGCTGCCCACGCTCTTGAGCGCGTTGATCCGCTCCGGCCACGGCACCCGCTCGGCCGCCGGGCCGGCGTCGGGGTCGCGCCACAGCACCCACTTCACAGCGCCAATGTAGAGAAAGATCCCCAGAATGCCGGGAATGAAGCCCGCCGCGAACAGCTCACGGATGCTGGTCTCGGTGAGGATGCCGTAGATCACCAGCATCACGCTGGGCGGGATCAGGATGCCCAGGGTGCCGCCCGCGGCGATCGAGGCCGCGGCCAGCGAGTCCTTGTAGCCGTACTTGCGCATCTGCGGCATGGCCACCCGCCCCATGGTGGCGCAGGTGGCCAGGCTCGAGCCGCAGATGGCGCTGAAGCCGCCGCAGGCGACGATGGTGGCCATGGCCTGACCGCCCTTGCGGTGGCCGAGAAAGCCGTTGGAGGCACGGAACAGCGCATCCGACAGCCCCGCATGGGAGACGAAGTTGCCCATCAGGATGAACAGCGGAATCACCGACAGGCCATAGTCCATGGCGGTGTCCACCACCCGGCGGGCGGCCATCGCCTCGGCGGCGTTCCAGTTGCCGGTCAGGTAGTAGAAGCCCACGAAGCCCACGATGCCCATGGCGAACGCCAGCGGCACCCGCAGGAACACCAGCACCAGCAGCGCGGCGAAACCATAGAGTGCCTCAGTCATGGGTGCCTCCCCCTTTTGTAGAGGGACTCAGCGGGCCGCCCTGCTTGACCACCTTGAGACCCTCCAGCAGGTAGAGCACCGCCCGGGCCAGGGTCAGCAGCGCCGAGAGCAACAGCATGACGGCGATCAGGCCGATCAGGTAGCCGCGCGGGATGCGCAGAAATTCGGTCACGTCACCCCACTCGAAGGCGCGCTCGGCCAGCGCCCAGACGCGCTGCGCCATCATCCACAGCGCCGCCGTCACCAGCAGGTTGACGAGCACCTCGCGCACCCAGATCAGCCGGGCGGGGAAAAACGCATCGAGCAGGTCCACGCTGATGTGCTCCTGGCGCCAGCACACCACCGGCAGCGACAGGAACACCAGCGCCGCCAGCATCAGCTGGGTCAGCTCCACGGCGCCGAGGATCGGGGAATTGAAGAAGTAGCGGCCGGTCACGTCTGCCGTGGTCAGCAGCATCATGCCGAAGAGGGTGGCGCCTGCCACCCCCTCCAGCGTCAGCTGCAGGACCCGGCCGACGCGCGCGGCGCGAGTCGTCGGGGAATGCATGGTCGGTCGCCCTCCATGTGGCGACAGAATGTGGCGACAGGGAGGACTTACTTGAGCTCGTCGGGCACCAGGTCGCCCACGCTGTCGTCCTCGGCGGCAGCGGCGAGCTGCTCGCGGAAGAACTCGATGGCGGCCATGGCATCGACGTCGCGGCTTGCGGAGACCGATTCGGCCCATGCCTCGATCATGTCGTCGCTGATCCCGCGAAGGGTCTCGAGATCATCGCCGCCGAGCTCGGTGAAGGTGTGGCCCTGCTCCTCGGCGAAGTCGACACCGCGCACGTCGGAGACGTCCATCATGTAGCCGAACAGCCGCGACAGGCGCTCGCCGGAGACGGCCTCGACGGCCTCGCGGTCCTCGGCCGACATCTGGTCCCAGATCATCGGGTTGACCACGATGGTGAAGCTGCCGCGATAGAAGCCGCCATCCACCTTGAGGGTGTAGGGGAAGATCTCGGCCACGCGGAAGCTGCGCAGGCCCTCGGGCACCAGCATGGCGCCGTCGATGACGCCCTGGGAGCCCGCCTCGTAGACGCCGGTGGGCGGCAGGGCCACGCCGGTCAGCTCCAGGGCGTTGGAGAGATCGCCCATCACGCCGCCGCCGACGCGGATGCGCTTGCCCTTCATGTCGTCGAGGGTCTGGTACTGCTCGCTGCTGAAGATCCAGCCAGGGCCGTGCACGCCGGCCGCCACCACGTCGACGCCGCGGTGCTCACCGGCCTGCTCCAGATACTCCAGGTGGGTGCGCCAGTAGGCGGCGGAGGCGTTCTCGGAGGAGAAGTCCTCGAAGGTGGGGAATTCGGGAAGCTTGGTCAGCTCGAAGCGGCCGGTGTTGTACCCGTGGAAGACCCAGGTGGCATCGGCGATGCCGTCGGCCACCATCTCCATCTGGGAGGCGGGCGGCCCCATATCGTGAACCACCTCGACCGTGACGCGGCCCTCGGTGGCCTCCTCGATCCAGGATTTCCAGGTCGGCCAGACCATGGTGTTGATGCCATGATTGGGGCCGGCCCAGGTGCTGACCGTGATGGTGGTCTGGGCCAGGGCGGACGTGCTCATGATGGCGGCTGTCAGGGTGCCGAGCATCAGGCCTGTTGTCTTGTTCATTGTTAAGCTCCTCCGTCGTCGCGAGCGGCTGGCGGTATCGTCGGGTGGCAGAAAGCGGCTTCCGGGGCGATCAATGCGATACATCAATCTTCTTT
>NZ_JACUUD010000043.1 GCF_014859505.1 Halomonas sp. | reverse complement strand
GCAATTACAAAGAACGTGACGCACCCACTAGTCCACTAGTCCACTAGTCCACTAGAGAGTGCGTCACGCTGCTCGCTACCATAACCTCTCACAGCCACAACACAAGATGACGACACAGGCGATCAGAACTCCTGCCAATCATCCTCAGAGGCACCGCCCTTGCGATCACTCTTCTGCGTCGAGGACAAGCGCAGGGCGGCATTACTGCCAGGCAGCGAACCCTGCTCGGAGCGTGTTGAAGTGGAGTTGATGGTCAACGAGGCGCGGCCTTCCACATTGCCAGAGATACGGAACACCGCCATCACCTGCTCCATTTTTTCCGCTTGTTCCTCCAGCGAGGCAGCTGCCGCAGAGGCTTGCTGCACCAACGCCGCGTTCTGCTGAGTCACCTGATCCATCTGCCCCACCGCCTGGGTAATCTGATCGATGCCGGCACTCTGCTCCTGTGAAGCCGAGGAGATTTCATCCATGATGTCAGTCACGCGACGCACGGCAGCCACGATCTCACGCATGGTATCACCCGCCTGCTCCACCAGCGTGGCACCCTCCTGCACCTGGTTGACCGAACCATCAATCAAGGTGCGAATTTCCTTGGCAGCGTCGGCACTACGACTGGCCAGATTGCGCACCTCGCCCGCCACCACCGCAAACCCGCGACCCTGCTCACCGGCACGGGCCGCCTCTACTGAAGCATTCAGTGCCAGAATGTTGGTCTGGAAGGCGATAGAATCGATCACACCGATGATATCGGCAATCTTGCGTGAACTGTCGGTGATGCCATGCATGGTGGTCACCACCCGCTCCACCACTTCACCACCCTTCGATGCGGTACCGGAGGCGTCGAGAGCCAGGCGGCTAGCCTGACGCGCATTGTCAGCGTTTTGCTTAACTGTGGCAGTCATCTGCTCCATGCTGGAGGAGGTTTCTTCCAAAGAGGCTGCCTGCTGTTCGGTGCGAGATGAGAGATCCGCGTTACCCAGTGCAATTTCACGGCTTCCGTGATGAATCGAGTTGCTGCTTGATCTCACCTCGCCGACGATGCGATTAAGGTTCTCCTGCATGTCACGCATGGCACTGAACAGCCTTGACATCTCGTTACGTCCATCGACCGCAATCTGGCGTGTCAGATCGGCCTTTGCAATCGACTCGAGGTTATCCACCGCAAGATTCAGCGGGCGAATCACGATATTGCGTAACCCCGCGTAAATCATCACTACCTGGCCCGCAAAAATAATCAGTAAGACCAGGCCGATCAGTGAAATGGTATCAGTGTGGGCATCATAACGCTCAACCAGAGCTTCCGACTGATCGAACCCGTCCCGAATAAAGTTCGTCAAGAGATCATTATAGACATCGTCTTGCTTTTCGACCCTGTAGCGCAGCTCTCTATTAGCGGCGATATCACCCCGACTTACGGCAGCGATCTGCTGGCGCATTAACTCAACAGTGGCGGCAAACTCCCGCTGAATCTGCTCGCTAATTTCGATATTCTCAGGCGCTTTGGGCGATTCATAGAAAACCCCAAAGCGCCGCTCTGCCCGGCGCAGCCGGTCCTCGGCATTTTCAAGGAACTCGGGAACGCGGGCATCCTGTCCATCACTCAAATAGTAACTACCCAACTCAAGGTTGACGCGCCCATCCTTCAAGAGGGCATCGGCGCGGTTGAGCTGGCTCATCTGATCGCCGGCCAGGTCTTGGAGATCGTGTAGCGACTGCTCCGCATAGCGATCGCTGTACACTGCAAGAGCAGCAATCAACACCAGGATGATCACAAAGCTGGTCAAGACAGAGACCATAAGGGCATGAATACTTATATTACGTAGCGAGATCGACATTCTAGTGCTTCCTATTCAGACCAAAGATCAGGGTCAAGTATTTTCTTGCAACCATTCTTCGAAGCTCGGCCAGGCAGATCACCATCAAGCACGCTGCTCATGTCAAACACGCTGCGCACGTCCAGACGCGGCCACCAGCTCCAGCATTCGTGGCGCAATGGCATCCAGCGACACCACCTCCATAGCCCCCCCCATGGCAATCGCCTCGCGCGGCATACCAAACACCACACAGCTGGCTTCATCCTGGGCGATGGTTTGCGCGCCGGCCTGGCGCATCTCCAGAAGCCCTGCAGCACCATCCTTGCCCATGCCGGTCAACAGCACGCCGACGGCGTTCTTTCCTGCCTGTTTGGCCGCAGAATGGAACAGCACGTCCACAGAAGGGCGGTGGCGGTTCACCGGCGAACCATCATCAAGGTGAACGACATAGTTGGCCCCACTGCGGGCCAGAATGAGATGGAAGTCTCCCGGGGCAATATAGGCATGGCCAGGAAGTACACGCTCTCCATGCTCCGCTTCCTTCACGCTGATTTGACACAGCCGATCCAGGCGCTCGGCGAAGGAACGGGTAAAGCCCCCAGGCATGTGCTGAGTAATGAGAATCCCCGGGCTGTTAGCGGGCAGTGGCTCCAGCACGGTGCGGATGGCTTCTGTGCCACCCGTGGAGGCTCCAATGATGATCAGCTTCTCACTTGATACAAACGGGGCCTTGAGTTGCGCAGGTGGTGGAGCATCGCGGCGTCTTTTCACACGAGGATGCGAGCGTGCAGCCGCCCGTATCTTGTCGGCGATTTCCTCGGCATATTCCAGCATTCCACCACGTATTCCCATGGAAGGCTTGGCTACGAAATCAACCGCCCCAAGCTCCAATGCGCGCAACGTTACCTCAGAACCTGCCTGGGTCAAGGATGACACCATCAGCACCGGCATGGGCCGCAGGCGCATGAGACGCTCCAGGAAATCGAGGCCGTCCATGCGCGGCATTTCAACGTCCAGCGTCAGAACCTCAGGGTTATGCCGCTTGATCAGGTCGCGGGCCACCAGGGGATCGGGGGCCACCGCTACCACCTCCATGTCGTGCTGGCTATTGATGATCTCACTTAGCAGGTCGCGGATCAGCGCCGAGTCATCTACGCATAGAACTTTTATCGTGGCCGCACTCAAAGGCAAGCCTCCTCTCTTTCGGTATGACGCCGCACGCCTGAAACACTGCAACATCAAGGCACTCATTCGTTTATCGGCCTGCGGTGGGAACACTTTAGCCGCAAAGGTGCTAGCCGCAATCGCGCCGGTGCAAAGGAGACAGGCGCACCTGGCTCACGCCAGGGTATAGACTGTCTGCCCCCGCAACCGGAAGGAATTGGTGATATAGGTGAAGTTTTCCGAATGGCCAGCGAATAGCAGGCCGTCTGGCTTGAGTAAAGGGGCGAAGCGCTCCAGTATGCGCGCCTGGGTCTCCTTGTCGAAGTAGATCATCACGTTGCGACAGAAGATCGCATCGAAGGGGCCCTTGAGCGACCAATGGGGGGCAAGCAGGTTGAGAGGCTGGAACTCCACCATCGACCGTAATTCCGTTCGCACCCGCGCCAGGCCTGCCTGGCTGCCAGTACCGCGCTGGAAGAAGCGCCGGGTACGAGCCTCCTCCAGCTTGCGCACCTGCTCCAGCGGGTAGATACCGGCTCGTGCCCGCTCAAGCGCCTCGGTATCGATATCAGTGCCGACCACCCGGGCATCGGCACCCGACGAGCCCAGCGTCTCGGCGAGCGTCATGGCGATCGAGTAGGGTTCCTCGCCGGTGGAGGCCGCAGCACTCCAGATCCGAATCGGCCCAGCGCGTCTGCGTACGTGCTCCGACAGCATAGGAAAGTGGTGAGCCTCACGGAAGAAGGCGGTCAGGTTGGTAGTCAGGGCATTCGTGAAGGCCTCCCACTCCTTCGCATCGGGCTGGCGCTCCAGACGCGCCAGGTAATCACTGAAACGGGTCATGCCGTGGTGACGCATTCGCTTGGCGAGGCGGCTATAGACCATCTCGCGCTTGTGCTCCGCCAGCACAATGCCGGCGCGCCGGTAGATCAGCTCGCGAATACGAGTGAAGTCGGCATTGGTCATCTCCAGGTCTCTTTCCATGGCCCCGATCGATGACCACCCACCGGTGGAGAACGCCGGCTTTTCGCTAGGCTCGCTCAAAACTCCTCCCATTCACCGACTTCTTTGGCCGGTTGGCGTGCCACCACTCCCTTAGCTTCGGCATTGGCGGCGGGCACACCCTTGGAAGCGTCGGGCTTTCGGCGTTCCCCCCCGCGGGCGTTGAACGGCCCTTGCTCTTTCGCCAGTCTCGGTATCTGCTCCATGCCTGCACCGCGGGAGCGGAAAGCCGTCACGGCGATCGCCAGCTGAACAGCCTGGCGTTCCAGCTCCATGGCCGCCCGCGCCGTGGCCTGGACCCGTTCGGCATTCTGCTGGGTGACCTGGTCCATTTCGGTGATGGCCTGGTTTATCTGGGTGATACCGCCACTCTGCTCCTCCGAGGCCGAGGAGATCTCAGCCATGATGTCGTTGACCCGAGTCGTGGCTGTGACCACCGCCTCAATGGCAGATTCAGCCTGCTTGACCACCGCAGCGCCATCACCAATCTCCCTCGATGAGCCATCGATCAGCGCGCGGATCTCCTTGGCAGCATCGGCACTGCGACCTGCCAGGTTGCGCACCTCTCCGGCCACGACGGCAAAGCCACGGCCCTGTTCGCCGGCCCTCGCCGCCTCGACCGAGGCATTGAGTGCCAGAATGTTGGTCTGGAAGGCGATGGAATCGATGACGTCAATGATCTCTGCCATCTTCTTGGAACTCGCCGTAATCCGCCCCATGGTGGAAACCACCTGGTGCATCAGCTCGCCGGTCTCACGCACCCGGGTGGCATTCTCGGTAGCAAGGCCGCTTGCCTGACGCGCGTTCTCGGTGTTCTGCTCTACGGTGGTGGTCATCTCCTCCATGCTTGATGCCGTCTCCTGCAGCGCGGCGGCCTGCTGCTCGGTACGCGAGGAAAGGTCGTCGTTGCCCACCGCGATGTCTCGGGCCGCGGGAGTCACCACCTTAACGCCGTTATAGACATCACCCACAATGCTGCCCAGGCTCTTGCGCATCACATCCAGCGCCTCAAGCAGGCGCCCCATCTCGTCACTGCGCCGCTCGTGTGCTCTTGCCGACAGGTTACCGCCAGCAATCTGTATGGTGAATTCTATGGCCTGATTGATCGGCCTGATCACCGCGCGCACCAGCAAGGTGCCAAGCAGCACCAGCAGCAGCAAGCCAAGGATCAGCACGCCGAGCTGGATCATCAACAACTGCTGCTGGCCCGCTTCTGCAGTGGTGGCCATGGCATGGGCCGCAAGACGTTCGCGCTGGATCAGCGCGTTGATGGACAGGTTCAGCTGCGCCGCGGTCTCGAACAGCGCGGACACGTCATTGTTGAGGGCCACCATGGCATCGAACGCCTCACCCGTCAGCGAACCCGCCACTGGCAGCAGCCCTTCCTGAAGGTAACTGTGCAGTGCTTCACCGAAGGCGCGAGTCTCGGGCGCCTGGTTCACTTCCCGGTCAATAAAATCCGACCAGATAGCTTCTGCCCGCTCAATGGTCTGCTCCAGACCCGCCGCCAGTTCGTGACGGAAGTCGAGCAGCGCGATGGCGTCCATCGTGGTCAGGCTTTGGGGCGCCTCGCTGACCAGTTGGCCGATCTGCTGAAGGCGCACGACATCCTCGAGCCCATCGCGGTTCAGTTCGGCCAGCTGTTCCCCAGAAACCTTGAGGCCATAAAGCCCGATCCCACCACTGACCACCAGCAACAAAACGGCCAGGCTGACCATCGAAGCAATACGTGCTCGCACACTGCTCAGGTCAATGCGTGCCAGGGCCCCAAAAACTCCACGGCGGGTAATACGCCCCCTGACCAGCTTGAGATGCCCGCCTTTCCCTTCTCGTATCCGCGCATAGGCCGCCTCGGCATGATCAATCGCCTGGCGGGTCGCCTTGACGCGCAATGAGGCATAACCCACGACAATGCCATCCTCGACAATCGGCGTGACACTGGCATCAACCCAGTAGTGGTCGCCGCTCTTGCGGCGGTTCTTGACCAGGCCACGCCAGGTCTCACCCTCCGCCAGGGTCTCCCAAAAGTTGGCAAAGGCCTCCGGTGGCATGTCCGGGTGGCGCACCATGTTGTGTGGCGAGCCGAGCAGCTCCTCGCGGGAGAATCCACTCACTATGATAAAAGCCGGGTTGGCATAAGTGATCCTACCCTTGAGATCGGTCCGTGAGATCAGAAAGTCTTCATCTGAAAGCTCGAACTCTTGCCCGGTGACTGGCTGATTATTGCGCATCGATTGCTCCCTTTGGCGACTTCAAGCGCCGCTCTATCATCTGGTTGTCTTGTGGATCGGCGGCTAGTGCCCGGGGATAGCACGGCTCATGTCGCCACATTCAGTTGCGGGGCCTGAAGCCTGCCCCTTGTCGCGCGGGGCGACACCCTAAACCCGGCCACTGCAGTGGTCAGTCGCTCAACCTCAGCCTCCACCTGATTCGACGTCGATGCGGCCTGCTGTACCAGGCCTGAATTCTGCTGCGTCACCTGATCCATCTGGGCCACTGCCAAGTTCACCTGGTCGATGCCATGACTCTGCTCGGCAGAGGCGGCAGCGATCTCGTCCATGATGTTGGTCACCTTCTGCACGGCAGCGACGATTTCCTTGATGGTCTCACCCGCACGCTCGACACGCTGGTTGCCTATCTCTGCTCGGGCCACCGAGGCCTCGATCAGCCCGCGGATCTCTCGGGAGGCATCCGCCGAACGCCCGGCCAGGTTGCGTACCTCGCCGGCCACCACGGCAAAGCCGCGGCCCTGCTCGCCAGCCCGAGCCGCCTCCACCGAAGCATTGAGCGCCAGGATATTAGTCTGGAAAGCAATCGAATCGATCACCTTGATGATCTCGGTGATCTGCCGGGAGCTCTGGCTGATCTCGTGCATGGTGTTGACCGCCTCGCCGACCACCTGGCCTCCATCGCAGGCCATGCGAGAGGCCTGCTCTGCCAGTTGGTTGGCATGACGAGCGTTGTCGGCGTTCTGCCTTACCGTGGCAGAAAGCTGCTCCATGCTGGAAGCGGTTTCCTGCTGGGCCGCTGCCTGTTGCTCGGTGCGCGCCGAGAGGTCGTTATTGCCACTGGCTAGATTATGACAACCCAGGTAGATAGCATCGCTGCTCTCACGCACCATGCCCACCATGTAAGAAAGGTTCTTCTGCATGGTATCCAACCCCGCATAGAGCCGACCGATTTCATTATTGCCCAGATACTCAATGGTTTCCGACAGGTCACCCTTGGCCATGCTGTCGAAATGGTCGACTAGCTGCGACAACGGCTGCAGTACATTGACGGTAACCCCCCAAATCACCACCAGGGTGGTCAACACCGCCGCCACCAGTACGCCGAAAATACCCAATCGCAGCATTCCGGAAAGCTCGACGAATGCCTGCTGATGCCTGACCCCGGCCTCGCCGGCATAAGGTGCAAGTTCGGCCATGGCCGCGCCGGCTTCGTTCAGGATATGCAGCCCAAGGCCGATCAGGACAAGAATCAGTAAGAAAAAGGTCGCCAGAATCAGAACCCAGCTCATTCTCACTGTCATATTGGCGAAGAGTCGCTGTAAAAATCGCTTCACACTTCCACCTTGTGTATACCGTGGATAGGCCTGACCGACCGAGATTTTCCGCGAGCGCACGGCATATATCGGAAGCTACTCCCATGACGCAATGGCATATTATCGACGATGCCGTTTGATGCCAGCCATACTGGAGCCAGTAAGGGCCGGCTCCTTCGGCACTCATGGAACAACGAAGGAAGTTGCCGACAACCATATTATCGGCAGGCCACCGGGGCGACTTGAGACCGGCGGCCCACCTTCGGCGTGAGGTCAATCGGCAACTTTCTCTACCAGCGCCATCTCCTGACTAGTCAGCAGTTTGTCAATGTCCACCAGCACCAGCATCCGGTCATCCAGGCTACCCAGGCCGCTCAGAAAGTCGGAGGAAAGGGTTACCCCAAACTCCGGGGCTGGTTTGATCTGCTCCGGGGTGAGGGTCATCACATCGGAAACACCATCCACCACGATGCCGACAATGCGGTCGGCGACATTGACGACGATCACCACTGTCTGGCCGCCGTACTCCACACTATCGAGGTGAAACTTGATACGTAGATCGACGATAGGCACGATCACACCGCGCAGGTTGGTGACCCCCTTGATGAAGTCAGGAGCATTGGCGATACGGGTCACATTCTCGTAACCTCGGATCTCCTGAACCTTAAGGATATCGACGGCGTACTCCTCCTCGCCCAGAGAAAACACCAGGAACTCGCGGTTATGGGCTTCAGCTTCCGCCATGGCGGCATTAGCATTCAGGGTTGTCATTGGCTATCTCCTTGCACACTGAAGAGCTGTTCATCATTGGTGGGCAGGCGGCTCGGGCGGCGGGCCTCCCGCTTGGATCTGTCCAGGCGATGCAGGCCGGCGATATCCAGAATAAGCGCCACACTGCCATCGCCAAGAATGGTCGCCGCAGAGATGCCGGGAACCTTGCGATAGTTGGTCTCGAGGTTCTTCACTACCACCTGCTGCTGGCCGACCAGGTCGTCCACCAGCAGCGCATAGCGGCGGCCTTCGCCCTGCACAATCACCGCTATGGTCTCGGTGAGCTCAGTGCGCGCGCCCTGTACATCCAGTGCTTCATGAACCGCCACCACTGGCAGATACTCATCACGCACCTTGAGCACCACGTCGTCGCCGGCCATGGCATAGCAATCCTCGCGGGCAGGCTGCAGCGACTCCAGCACCGTGGAAAGCGGCAGGATAAAGACCTCCTGACCCACCTTGATCAGCATGCCATCGAGAATCGCCAGGGTCAGCGGCAGCACAATGCGGATCGTGGTTCCCTCGCCACGTCGCGACATGATCTGCACGTGGCCTCCCATGCCCTGAATATTCCGCCTGACCACATCCATACCCACACCGCGACCAGAAACGTCCGTTACCTCCTTGGCGGTAGAGAAGCCGGGAGCGAAGATCAGTTGCCACACCTCATCGTCAGCCATGTTGTCAGAGACAGGCAGGCCATTTTCCCTCGCCTTGGCGAGCAACTTATCGCGGTCAAGCCCGGCACCATCATCGATCACCTCGATGATGATATTACCGCCCTGATGACGGGCTGAAAGGATCAGTCGGCCAGTACGCGGTTTGCCCGCCGCATCGCGCTCCTCAGGCGGCTCGATACCATGATCGAGGCTGTTGCGCACCAGATGGGTGAGCGGGTCGATGATTCGCTCTGTCAGGCTCTTGTCGAGTTCGGTGGACTCCCCCTCGGTAACGAGCTCGATCTCCTTGCCGAGCTTGGCGGAGGTCTCGCGTACCACCCGCGGGAAACGGCTGAACACGAAATCCATGGGAATCATGCGTATCGACATCACCGCTTCCTGAAGATCCCGGGCGTTGCGCTGCAGCAGGCTCATACCGTTGAGCAGCGACCCAGTGCCCACGCCTTCAAGCTCACTCACGGTCTGGTCCAGCATCGACTGAGTAATGATCAGCTCGCCCACCAGATTGATGATCTGGTCGACCTTGTCTACCGAGACGCGGATCGAGGTGGACTCGGCGCTGCCCTTCGAGGCGGACTTGGTTCGAGAGGGAGTCTTGGGTGTCTCGGGGGCCGGGGGGGTGGCAGTTGCGACGGTCGTTGCCGGCTGCTTAGCGGCAGGAGCGCCGGACGGGGCGCCGGGCTCGTCAGGAGTGGCCAGCAGTTGCACCGCCACCTGCTCTGGATCGATGATGAAACACATCACTGCCTCGATATCCTCGGCGCTTGCGGTGGTCTCCAATACCACCTCGTAACGCGCCGAGTCGCCAGCCTGGTCCTTTACCTCTCCCAACTGGCCGAGCTCTTCTACCAGTAGCACACGGTTCTCTTCGCTCACCCCCAGCAAGGCTACCACCAGGCAACCACTTAGACCGGGCGCAGACTCCCAGTTCGACTCGCGCGTCGTCGCGGTATCGTGTTGGGTATCGTCGCCGGCATGTTGACCCAAGCCGATTTCTTCAAGCGCCAGCTGTTCCAGGATAGCGCAGATACGCTCGAAGGCTTCCTGGTCGGGTTCGTCGCCGTTGCGGTAAGCATCCAACTGATCGTTGAGCATATCCTTGGTTTCCAGGAAGGTATCGACGATATCCCGGCGCAGGGTCAACTCACCCTTGCGGGTGTGATCCAGCAGATTCTCGAACAGGTGGGTCGTCTTCTGCAGCACATCGAAGCCGAATGTCCCCGCACCGCCCTTGATCGAGTGGGCTGCCCGGAAGATGGCATTGAGATGTTCAGGATCCGGCGCCTCAACGTCGAGCTCCAGGAGGAGGCGCTCCATATCCGCCAGCAGCTCGGAGGCTTCCTCGAAGAAGGTGTCAAAGAAATCGGTGATATCCATCTCGTGTCCTTCAGCTTGTTATGGCATACCGGGAGTGCCAGCCTCGCTGCCCAGCGCCTGCCGCAGACTCTGCTGGAAGGCCTCCACAGGCGCCAGGTCAGCCCTGCCCACTGGGCGAGGCACCAGTGAAGGCATGGGGGAGCCATTGATGAGGGAAGGGACGCGAATCTGCTCGCTCACGTCCGGAAACAGCAGCAGCAGCTCGATACGCCGGTTGGCAGGATCCTGCGGATCGAGGTCCGGTAGCGGCACACGATCAGCGAAGCCAGAGACGCGCAGCAGCTTGCCGGAGTCGAAGCCGCCGGCCACCAGCTCACGGCGGGAGGCGTTGGCGCGATCGCTGGAGAGCTCCCAGTTGCTGTAGCCGCGATAGCCCCCGGCGAAGGGGGTGCTGTCGGTGTGGCCGCCGATGCTCAGGTCGTTGTCCAGATCGTTGAGCAGCGGCGCCATGGTGCGCAGCAGGCTGCGCATGTAGGGCGCGACCCGATCACTGCCCACGTCGAACATCGGGCGCTGATCGGTATCCAGCAGTTGGATGCGCAGCCCCTCACGGGTCATGTCGAAGCGCAGCTGGCTGCGCAGATGGCGCAGCTCGGGATCTTGCTGGAGCGCCGACTCGATGCGCCGCTGCAGGTCGCTAAAGAAGGAGCGCTGCACATCGCTGGGGCGGGTCTGGGCCCGCATGTCGATCCGCGCTTGCTCGCCCTCTGAGTGCACCGGATCCGGGCCGCCGCCGGGTATCACGCTGCGGGTCTGGGCGCTGCCGTCCCCACCCGTGATGGCCGCCACCAGCGGGGTGCGAAAGTACTCCCCCACCCCCTCACGCTGCTCGGGGCTTGCCGTCGAGAGTATCCACATTACCAGGAAGAGCGCCATCAGGGCGGTCATGAAGTCGGCCAGGGCAATCTTCCAGCTACCCCCGTGGCGCTGATGGACGACCTTCTTGCGGCGAATGATGATCGGGCGCCGCCCGCCTGCCGCGCTCATGCGCTACCCGGGCCCGACTTGGCGTTGCGCACGTGCTCCTCCAGCTCGCTGAACCCGGGTCGGTCGGCGCTGTGCAGGGCCTTGCGGCCGAACTCCACCGCCAGTTGCGGCGCGTATCCGTGCAGGCTGGCCAACAGGGTGACCCGCATGCACTGCAACACCTTTTCGGCCTCCTTGGCCTGGCGCTCGATGCGACTGGCCAGGGGGTTGATGAAGCCGTAACCCATCAGGATACCCAGGAAGGTGCCGACCAGGGCATGGGCGATCATCTGGCCCATCTCGTCGGGCCCGGCATCGGCGGTGCTCAGCGCCTTCACCACCCCCAGCACCGCCGCGACAATGCCGAAGGCCGGCATGGCATCACCTACCTTGGCGATGGCGTCGGCCGGAATATGCACCTCGGCCTCGAAGGCCTCGATCTCGTGGAGCATCAGCTCATCGAGCTCCATGGGCTCCATGCTGCCGCTCACCATCAGGCGCAGGTAGTCGGTGAGGAAGTTCATGATCATCGGGTCGGAAAGCACCCGAGGATGCTCGTTGAACAGGGCGCTCTCCTGGGGATTGTCGATATCCCGCTCGATGCCCAGCATGCCCTCGCGGCGAATCTTGGACAGTAGCTTGTACTGCAGGGCCATCAGCTCCATGTAGAGCGCCTTGTCGTACTTGGCGGAGCGCCGCAGGCGGGGAAAGATGCGAAAGGTTGCCTTGATCGCCTTGCCGTTGTTGGCGGCGATGAAGGCACCGACGCCCGCGCCACCGATCATCAGCAGCTCAGTAGGCTGGAATATCGGCCCGAGGCTGCCGCCGGCCAGCACGAAGCCGCCGAACACGCAGAGAATGACAACGATATATCCAAGAGGTATCAGCACTGCCCAGTTCCTTCACTCAGCCCGTCGTCCGTACCGGCCCGGTCTTGCCACCCGCGGTGGAGCAACCGAAACGTCGTAATAGTCTTATCGGCCTCCCGGCCGGGGACTTGAGACATGCCAACAAAAAACCGCGCGACTCGATGAAAGCGCGCGGTCAGACGTGGGGGGTAGCGCCGTTCAGGCGCCGGTGTGTCAGGAGACTCGGCGAACCGCGGCAGGGGGTTCGGCACCGGCCTTCTGGCGCTTGCGGGTCTTGCCCGCCCGAGAGGGGGGCTGGCAGATGCCGCACACATAGTCATGAGCAGGGCTGTGGGCATGGGCCACGAAGTGACCGGCACAGCGGGTGCACTCGGAGAGCTGCAGCAGATCGCTCTCGAAGAAACGCACCAGGGTCCAGGCACGGGTCAGGCCAAGCACCGTCTCGGCGCCATCCAGCTTCACCTGCTCCTGATAGAGCCGAAAGGCCGTGACGAAGGCCTCTATCCGCTCGCAGCCCTGATCTTCCCGCAGCCGCAGGTAGATGTTGTAGAACAGCGAGGAGTGAATATTGGGCAGCCAGGTAATGAACCAGTCGGCGGAAAACGGCAGCATCCCCTTGGGGGGCGACATGCCGCGCACCTCCTTGTAGAGGCGAATCAGCTTGGCACGGCTGATCCCGGTCTCGGTCTCCAGCACCTGCAGGCGAGCGCCGAGCTCGATCAGCTCGATGGCCAGCTGCACCTGCTGCATTTCATCGACAAGACTCTTCTGGGACATGACTCAGGCCCCCTCGCCGGTCGCCAGCGACAGGCGCGTACGCGAGGCCATCAGCAGGGAGGCATGGAAGCGGTCCTGGCCCTGGTCGCGGGGATTGCCCACGATCTGGCGGAGCTGATCCGCGCTGCCATGGCCGAAATGACAGAGCAGCTGATTGGTGCGCGCCAAACGCGCGAGCTGTCGAGAGCTCAGCGACAGCAGCAGATCTGCCATCTCCTTGTCGATCTTGAGACGGAACATGGCCGCGACGCGATCGGCAAGCAGCATGCGCTGCGCCAGCAGCAGGTAGGCGAGATTGATCTCCTCGATCTCATCCAGCAGGTCGGTATGTTGCATGGTTCCCTACGCCAAGTTGTTGCCGCGCCAGGGGGTTGTCGCGGCTTTTTTTCTTGTCGCCCACCTCTTGCGCCCAGGAGTGTGTACATGGACCGGCAGGCTTGACGGTTTTTCAGCGCCCGTCGGTGCGGACACTGTTCCTTACGTATGGTGACGATTCTGGGGAAATATGGCGGGGATGCAATACGTCAGCAAATTGCGAAACAATGACGGAACGTTGACCTTGATCCATGCACAAAAAAAGATGATGAAAATCATCCCACTGGGATGAGACATTTCATACTGTGTCAGTTTGGCAACAAGCTTACTTTAGTTTTTTACTTTATGATAACAATTATATATAAAAGTTAACTCAATTTATTGGCTCATCGACCAGCTCCCTGACCCACACCAGCAGCTCGGCGATCACCTGGTAGAGCGAAGGGGGGATTCGCTCGTCAAGATCCAGCCCCATCAGCAGCCCGACCAGCTCCGGGGCATCGTGAACATGAATACCCTGGCGCTGCGCTTCGGCCATGATCCGCTCGGCGAGCTCGCCGTAGCCCTTGGCGACCACCCGCGGCGCATCATCGCCCTCCCGGTAGGCCAGGGCCACGGCCCGGCGTCGTGGCCCTCCCTCGCGCTCAACCATGCAATGCCTCCGCGAGCAGGCGCACCCTCACCTCCTCCAGCCCCAACGCCGACAGCCTGCCTTCGAGCCGGTCGAGCCCTCGCGCCAGCGTCTCGCGAACGTCTGGCTCAGGGGCCGAGAGGCCAAGATCGAGTCGCGCCCCCTTGAGCCACAGCGATACCTGCACCTCGCCGAACCCCGCTACCTGCAGCGTCATGTCGCTGCGCCACGCCTCCTGCTCCTCGCCCTCCTGGCGCTGCTCCTGATCGGAAGGCGAATCCCGCTCGGACACGGGCACCTGCATTACCAGCGCCATGAAGAGCCCCGTCCAGACATCGCCCTCCCAGCGCAGCACCGGTGTCACCAGCATCTCCAGCTGCTGGCGCACGACCCCCTGCAGGCTCTCCTGCACAGGCTCCCTAACGGCAGGCAGAGAGACCGGCGCCGCCCCTTCGCGACCAGGCATGGAGAGATCACGCTCCGAGGGTTGTGCCCCACTAGCTGGTGTCAGTGGCGACACAAGCTCACGGATGAGCGACGGCGACGCCGGCTCGAAGGCCAGGAAGCGCAGGCTTGAGGCGTCACTGACTATCACCTGGTTTGGCAGCCCCGCCTGACCAACACCCGGCGCGGGTGCCGCCGGCACAACGCTCTGAGGGCGCAAGAGGTTCTGTGGCTCGCGCAGCAGCTGTTCCCGAGGCATCTCACCACGATACCAACGGTTCAAATGGGATTCATAGAAGAGCCCGCTGTCGCGCACACTGAGCTGGAGCCGCTCGGCCGTTAGCGCAGGGGTAGCCGGCTCCGAGGTTGCCACCAGGGGGGCCGCGGGCCTCAGCGCCGATGGCGGCGCCGGGAAGCGCAGCAGCACATCGGCAATGGAGCGTGCCGCAGAGGTGAAGTGGGTCTGGGTAGACGCTGGTGCCGATAGGTCTCCACCAGTGCGCGCCACGGGGGGCACTGCCCCTTCCCGACCGGGGCGGTAGGTGTCCACGACCAGTGAGGAGCGTGCCCTGGCATCCAGTCGCGAATCGCTGTGCAGGGCGCGGGGCGCATCGGAGGGAGAGATCGGCCGAACTGGCTCATTGAGCTCACGGGCCGTAGGAAAATCCACTCGCTTCCCCAGCACCTGGTGCAGCAGGGTATCGATGAGCGGATTGATCCCGCTCACGGCAGCCTCTTGGCGAAGCGCTGCTCAGCCTGGATAGTAACCGCCTCCCCCTGTTGGGGGCCATAGGCCCGCGAAAGGGCGAGCTGCCTGCGCGAGCTGCCGATCAGCTGACGGAGCTCCTCGCGACGCTCGATCAGACGCTGACGAATCTCGAGGTTCTGCTCAAGGATGCTTTCGAGCAGAGCGGCCTTGCGGTCGGCACACTGGCCTTCAAGGGGCTGTTCAGCGTCCAGCCGCTTTAGCCGATCCACCTGAACCACATACTGGAGTTCCTGTTCCACCAGGCTGTCCCAGTCGGCGGAGCGCACCGAGGCGAGCATCTGCGTTGAGTTAGCGAGCAGCGACTCGTAAGCGCTCAGCAAAGCATTCTGGCGGATGCCTTCATCTCCCGGAGGTAACATAGACGGCATGGTCACTCCCTGCCCGGCTGGCTGCCGAGCTGTCCGCCGATTTCCCGCCAGGCAGAGGCCACATCCTCGAGCAGCGACTCGGCCTGGTCCAGACTTTTTTCGTCATTATGCAGGTTCGCGGCCAGAAGCAGGCGGGAGACGTAGTCATAGAGGGAGGCAAGCCGAGATGCCACCTCCCCGCCCTTCTCCTCGTCGAGTGCGGCTATCAGGCCGTTGTTGACGATATCAAGCGCCTTGGATATCGCCATACCCTTCTCGGCGACGTTGCCCGACTGCATGTGGATGCGGGCAGCACGCATCGAAGCAAGAGCCCCATCGAAGAGCATCACGATCAACTGATGGGGACTGGCGGAAATGACCCCGCTCTCAACCCCGACCCTGGCATAGGCACCAGCCCCGCGCTTGTAAGCCGAAGTCCCGGAATAACTGCTCATGAATGGCTCCTTCAGGAAACCTGATGATAGTGACAATTATGACAGGCAAGGCGCGAGATATTTCGGCGAAAAGCCCAGTAATTGAGGGTTATTTTCAATTATCGGCAACAACTGAAACGACTTGAGAGGCCCACGCAGAAGTTGAGAGGCCCACGCAGGCGTATAAAGAGGGGGCTGACTCATACTGAGACCGGGACCTCCTCGACCGGGCCACCGAGTTTCGCCAGCCGCTCGCCCCGCAGCATCTCACCCAGGCCCTCGCCCGGCGGCTCGATCGCCTCGGTCAGCTGCACCTGTGCTGGGCGTCCCTGACCATCCAGCCGCTGGACCCACCCCAACTCCCCGCCGGGGAATCGCACCAGCGAGCCGATGGGCAGCAGGCCGAAATACTTGATGTAGCGTTTCACCCAGGGTTGATCGAAACGTTCGGGATGGCCGAGCAGGTAACGATAGATAGCGCTGATCTTCCAAGCCGGACGATCAGGGCGATCGCGTCTCATGGCCTCCACCACATCCACGATACTGGCAAGCCGGGTCAGCTCACCAAGCCGCCCGCCCGTAAGTCTTGCCGGATAACCGCTGCCGTCGAGGCGCTCGTTGATGCGCACCACCACCGCATCGACCACGCTGGCGGCCAGCCACTGGCACGGCGCCAATCGCGGCTCGAGCAGCGCCACGTGTGTCTGCAACTCGGCCCGCTGGGTTTCATTGAGGGCAGTCGCATCCAGCAGCCCTTCCGGCAGCAGCGCCTTGCCCAGGTCATGCACCATGGCGCAGGCTAACAGCGCCTTGCGCACGCCGCGCGGCATATTACCCACCGTGGCCAGGTCGACCAGGTGCACGGCCACCCCCAGCCCATGCCTCACCAGCAATGGTTCGCGGTTCAGGCAGCGCGTGGCAAACAACAGCGCCTCGCGATCCTCGTCATGCAGCGCTAGTAATCGGTCGGCATAACGGGAGAGCTGCACCGAGTCGAGGGAGCGACCATCCTTGAGCTCCATCAACTGGGCATCAAGATAGCCGGCGATTCTCGCCAACCGCCGGGCCATGGGTGTAGCGTAATGCTGCACATTGCGCCGGCTCACCGGCGCCTGGGCGGCGGCATCATTCTGGAACAGCAGCGAGGGCAGCAGGGATACATCGGTGACGTTGGCCTGCCGCGCCGCCTCGCGTTCGATCTCTCGCACGAAGTGCCACAGCTGTCGCTCCTGGTCACCGTTGACGCCCGCGAACTGGAAGCCGACGCGCACCAACTGGCGTTCGGCATCCGCCACGCGGTGACGAGGGTTGGCCGCCACCACGAAACGGGTGCCATTGGGAAAGCAGAGCTCGATCTCCAGGGGCAGCGGCGAAGCGAGCCGGCTGGCCGCGGCCAGGGGGAGCTCCAGTTGGCACCCCTCCAGAGACAGGTCCTTGAGATCCCCCTGCACTGGGGGCTCGTCACCGCTGCCACGCAGGATGGCGCCCACCTCCATACCCAGCCTCAGCCTGGCACGGAAGGTTTCGCGTCGCTGCAGCACTTCAAGGCTGGTCGGGTAGGGGCAGCGGCAGACCATTCGGCCGCCCGCTTCTTGGCACTCTTCCACGACGAGCGGCGGCGTGCGCAGAATCTGCAGGCGCGACTGCCCCAGCAGGCGGAACGCGGCACCACGCTTGAGCTCACTCGCCGCCTCGCGGATGGCGCTGATATCCAGTAACAGGAACTTGCCGGGCACCTGCTCGGTGACCAGCACCGGCAGCGGGTTGCTGTCGTCGGCGTCGAATTTTAGCGAGGCCCCGCCCGGCTGGCTGAGGCTCTCCAGCAAGGCTTCCATCTCGACGGGTGCGGTGACCCGGTTGTACTGTTCCTGCGCGTCTGTCATTGCTGCCTCTTGCACCCCTGGACGATCCACCCAACGGAAATCGGTCTGTCCCAATCATCGGCCCTGGGAACAGGAACTTGAGCGGCGCTGACAACTTCTGCCAAGCAGTTGATGCAAGGTCGACACGCGCACGGTTAGGCGAAAGCTAGGTGAAGGAAACGCGAAAAGGCCAAGTCTTGCCTCATGGCCCGTCCCGCAGTCGCTCGATCGCCTGGAAGCGCCCCTCCGCCGAGAAGCGCAGCCGGAAAACGCCGTGCACCCCGTGCCGGGTCACCACTCGGCGCAAAGCCTCGGCAGGGAAGATCACCCGCCGGCCATCCAGGCTGCGGGTATGGACCTGGCCCGCCCGCCCCTCGTAGTGGGCCAGGCAGGCATCGGGTGAGAGCTCGATGATCACGTCGACCACGGGCATGATTACGACGCCTGGCGGTGCAACGGGGCGGGAATGCCATCTCGTGCCGGCTCGAACCTCTCGTAGCGGTTCTTGCCCCCGCGCTTGGCGCGATACATGGCCTGGTCGGCCTGGCGCATCAGCTGGTCGGCATCCAGCTCCTCGCCGGCCGGGTAAAAAGCCACGCCCATGCTGGCCGAGACCTCGAGCCGCTGGCCATCGATCTCGACCGGAGCTGCCACCCTGTGCAGCAGGCGCTCCAGCACCGGCAAGCTGGCCTCCTCGGAGGCCAGCTCGACCAGCACAGCCACGAACTCGTCGCCCCCCAGGCGGGCCAGGGTGTCGGTCTCACGCAACTCCGCCTGCATACGGCGCCCCAGCTCGATCAACAGGCGGTCCCCCATATCGTGGCCGTGAGTGTCGTTAACCGCCTTGAACCCATCCAGGTCGATGAACACCAGCGCCATATACTGCTGATGCCGTCTTGCCGCGGCCATGGCCTGGCGGATGCGGTCGGCCAGCAGGGGGCGGGTGGGCAGCCCCGTCAAGGCATCATAGTGGGCGAGATGCTCCAGCTCCTGCTGATGCGCCTTGAGCGCGGTAATATCGGCGATCAGGGCCACGAAATGGCTCACTTTGCCGCTTTCGTCGCGCACCGCACTGATGGTGAGCCGCTGGGGATAAAGGCGCCCACTCCGGTGGCGATCCCAGATCTCGCCCTCCCAGTAACCGCTGTCGAGCAACACGTTCCACAGCTTGGCGTAGAACGTTGCGTCATGGCGGCCCGAGCGGAGCAAGCTCGTAGGCTGCCCAATGGCCTCCTCGCGCGAGTAGCCGGTGATCTCGCTGAAAGCCGGATTCACCTCGATAATTAGAGCCTCTGGCGAGGTGATCATGATGCCCTCATGGGCATGGCTGAAGACGCTAGCCGCCAACCGCATCTGCTCGCGCTGCCGCTGGAGTTTACGGTTGCGGCGCATCAGCAACACCAGCAGCATGCCCACCACCAGCAAGACGACCAGCAGCGCCAGCAGATCGAGGCGGTGCTGCTCCCAGATGTCCCCCCAGGTGATCGACGTCGACTGATCAAAAGGCGGCAAACGCAAACTGCGCGCCAGGTTATCCACGGGCAGGTAATCCATGGGCGGGGCGAAGCCCGCAATCTCCCCCGCCTGGGCCACGGGGTGGTCTGGCGTCAGGGCGAACAGGGCCGTGGCGATGCGCTGGACGGTGGCCCGCTCGACCTGTGGCAGGGCGATCAGCGGCCACTCGGGGTAAAGCCGGGTCGACACCACGAAGGGAAAGCCCGCCAGTTGCTGAGGGTTGAGCACCTTGAGCTGGGTGATGTCGAGCTTGTCCTCCCGGGAGCGTCTCTCCAACAGACCGGTACGCACGAAGCCGGCATCCGCTCGCCCTTCCAGCACGGCGTTGACCACCTCATCGTGATTACCCACCTCCAGCAGCGCGAGATCTTGCGTCGGCGAGAGCCCGAGCTGTTTCAACTCATAAGCCTGGGTCTGGTAGCCCCCCAGAAAACGCTTGCCGGGTATCGCCACCCTACGCTTCTTGAGGTCACGAAGGCTGGAGATATCATCACGATCCGCCCGGGTGATCACCACACCCCCCAGGGCGCTGACCTCCTGGCCATGCTCCAGACGAATCAGCGTGGCCAGAGCGCCGGTAAGAGCGTTTTGACTGCGCACCATCAGGTAGTGGCTAGGGTTGGTCATCAGCAGGTCAATCTGGCGGTTAGCGATGGCGTTATCGATCTCGTCCAGGCCCATCAGCTGCAGTGTGATGCGAGCCTCGGGCAACTGAGCGTCCAGGTAGTCCGCCAGTGGCTGGTAGCGCTCAATCATCAACGCCGGCTCGCGGTAGGCGAAAACCGCTAGCACCAGGTCTTGCTCGGCCTTCAACTGGGTTTCTAACTGAGCCTGAGCCTGAGGCACCAGCGCGGCAAGCGATACCATGAGGGTGCCAAGCCCACGACATAAGCAGAGACACAGAAGCCGCTTCATGACCGCGGCGTCCGTGGCAGGTAACGATCTTCCACGAGGCCCTTCAGGGGGTCGGGCTCAGCCAGCAAGCCGCTGGCGACCATCACCTCGTTTAGCCCTGCTGCCGCCGACAGAAGCCGCCCATCGGGGGCCAAATAGCCGCGGTTGCCCACCGCGTTGGGAAGCTCCAGGCCGGCATAGGAGGCGCGCACCTCATCGAAGCTCAGCCCGCGCAAGGCGCCAATGCGGCGCATGGCATCTTCGCGGTTGACCGCTAGGTGCTTTAGGCCAAGAAAGTGAGCCGCCAGCAGCGCCTCGAGCTGGCCGCTGCGCCCGCGCAGGCGATCACGCCGCACCGCCAGTACGTCGAGAATCAAGTCGGGAAAGTGGCGGCTGTCGTAGAGCGAGTGCGCGCCCTCGCGCATCAGCTGGGTGGCGGTCGGCTCGTAGGTTACCGCGGCATCGATCTCGCCCCGGCGCCAGGCGTCCAGATGCCGGTCCGGTGGCAGGTCGAGGACCTCAAGCTGATCGGCACTTAACTCGGCCGCTTCCAGCAGCTTGTTGAGCACCAGGCTGCCCACGGCGCTGCGCTCCACGGCGATGCGCGCACCGGCCAGCCCCGCCAGCGAGGTGATCTCTGGCCGGGCCAGCACCCTGTCGGCGCCCACCGAGTCGTCGAACACCAGCACCACAGTGAGCGGCAGCCCCTCGGCGCGAGCCGTGAGCACTTCGTCCAAAGTCAGCGCGGCCCCATCGAGTTCGCCACGCCTCAGCCCGGCCAGGGACTCCCCGGCAGTGGCGCCTCTCTGAAGAACCACGCCCTTGGGTAACCAGCCAAACTCACGGGCCAGGTAGAGCGGCTCGTAGCCCGGCCAAGGGTGAATACCTATCGCCAAGTCATCCTGCAAGGAGCAGCCCGGCAGCCAGAATGCCATGCTGGCCACCCCGGCCAGCATGGCAAGGCACTCTCGACGCTCCCTATCCATTCACGAACCTCCAACCATGATGTTAAGTAAAACGCCCAGCTACCCAGCAGTGAATGGCCAGGTCGTGAATGGCCAGGCCGTGAAAGGCAAAGTAAACCGAAAGGCCTTGGCTGACGTACATTGGCAACACACCAGCCACACTCACCAACCACACTCACCAACCACACTCACCAGCCACACTTACCAGCAACAAAAGG
>NZ_JACUUD010000042.1 GCF_014859505.1 Halomonas sp. | reverse complement strand
CAACGACGAAAAAGATCAACGACGAAAAAAAGGAACGCCGAATGTCTCTCGACATTCGGCGTTCCTGTTTCTGTCCGTCATGCTGGAGAACACCGGCAAAAAAGGCGGCCCGCAGGCCGCCAGCTCCTAGCCGTTCCTTGAGCGGCTCCCTCCGCCCACTTCCCATGATGACGTCCCTGCCCGGAAGCAGCCTCCTGCCGCACCTGGCGCATCATTCAGCATCCCGTTGCATCCTGCCGGAGGGCCATCGCTGCCCCTCCTTGTCCCGGAACCATTGTGGCAGAGCTGCATTGCAACACAAGCGCGTCCGCCGACATGGCGACGTCAAGGCGACGCCCAACCCCCGACCAGAACAAGCCATAAAAATATTGGCTATCAGATACCTACAAAAAACCGACGCCAGACGGCGTCGGTTTTTGGGGGCATTGCGGGAAGATCTCTTCGGGCAATTGTCAGCGATTTCCTACAAGCCGTCCTGCCGGAGTCTGCAGCAGCAGCTTACTGACCCTTGATGGCCGAGAGGCCCGGATAGCGGGCGCGGTCGCCAAGCTCGTTCTCGATCACCAGCAGGCGGTTGTACTTGGCGACGCGGTCGGAACGGCACAGGGAGCCGGTCTTGATCTGGCCGGCCGAGGTACCCACCGCGAGGTCGGCAATGGTCGTATCCTCGGTCTCGCCGGAACGATGCGAGATCACCGCGGTGAAGCCGGCGTCCTGAGCCATCCTGATGGCGTCCAGGGTCTCGGAGAGCGAGCCGATCTGGTTGAACTTGATCAGGATGGAGTTGCCGATCTGCTCGTCGATGCCGCGCTTGAGGATCTTCGTGTTGGTGACGAACAGATCGTCGCCCACCAGCTGCACGCGGTCACCCAGCTTGTCGGTCAGCGCCTTCCAGCCGGCCCAGTCGGACTCGTCCATGCCGTCCTCGATGGAGACGATGGGGTAGTCATCGCACAGGCCGGCCAGGTAGTCGGCGAAACCCTGGGCGTCATACTGCTTGCCCTCGCCGGCGAGGTCGTATTGACCGTCCTTGAAGAACTCGGAGGAGGCGCAGTCCAGCGCCAGGGTGACGTCGCTGCCCAGCTGGTAGCCGGCGTCCGACACCGCCTGCTTGATCACCGCCAGCGCCTCGGCGTTGGACTCGAGGTTCGGCGCGAAGCCCCCCTCGTCGCCCACCGAGGTGGAGAGGCCGCGGGCGGAGAGCACCTTCTTCAGCGCGTGGAAGATCTCGGCGCCCATGCGCAGGCCTTCGCGGAAGTTGGGCGCGCCCACCGGCTGGACCATGAACTCCTGGATGTCGACGTTGTTGTCGGCATGCTCGCCGCCGTTGAGGATGTTCATCATCGGCACCGGCATGCTGTACTGGCCCGGCTGGCCGTAGAGCTCGGCGATATGGGCGTAGAGCGGCATGCCCTTGGCGTTGGCCGCGGCCTTGGCGACCGCCAGGGAGACCGCCAGGATGGCGTTGGCGCCGAGCTTGGCCTTGTTGTCGGTGCCGTCCAGCGCCAGCATGGCGTCGTCCAGGCCGCGCTGGTCACGAGCATCCATGCCGACCAGGCACTCGCGAATGGCGCCATTGACCGCCTCGACCGCCTTCTGCACGCCCTTGCCGAGATAGCGACTCTTGTCGCCGTCGCGCAACTCGAGGGCCTCCCGGGAACCGGTGGAGGCGCCGCTGGGCGCGCAGGCCACACCCACCGCACCGCTCTCCAGGCGCACCTCGGCCTGCACGGTCGGGTTGCCGCGGGAATCGAGCACCTCGAGGGCGCGAATGTCGACGATCTTGGTCATGCGAGTCTTCCTCAGTTGTGTCAGCGATGGAGCATTATGGGATGTCGAGCGGCGCGAAGCCCTTCACCATGTCGTCGATGGCCTTGAGCTGGGCCAGGAAGGGCTCGAGTCTGTCCAGCGGCAGCGCACAGGGGCCGTCGCACAATGCCGCGTCCGGGTCCGGATGCGCCTCCAGGAAGAGGCCCGCCAGCCCCACGGCCACACCGGCCCGGGCCAGTTCGGCCACCTGGGCACGGCGCCCGTCGGCGCTGTCGGCGCGCCCGCCGGGGCGCTGCAGCGAGTGGGTGACGTCAAAGAACACCGGGCAGCCGGTCTGCTTCATCTCGCCGAAGCCGAGCATGTCCACCACCAGGTTGTTGTAGCCGAAGCTCGAGCCGCGCTCGCAGAGGATCAGCCGGTCGTTGCCGGCCTCCTCGCACTTGCGGATGATGTGGCGCATCTCGTGGGGGGCGAGGAACTGCGGCTTCTTGATGTTGATCACCGCACCGGTGCGGGCCATGGCGACGACCAGGTCGGTCTGGCGGGCCAGGAAGGCCGGCAGCTGGATCACATCGGCCACCTCGGCTACCGGGGCGGCCTGCCAGGGCTCGTGGACGTCGGTGATGATCGGCACCCCGAAGCGTGACTTCACCTCGGCCAGGATCTCGAGCCCCTTCTCCAGCCCCGGGCCGCGGAACGAGTGGATGGAGCTACGGTTGGCCTTGTCGAAGCTCGCCTTGAAGACATAGGGCATGCCGAGGCGGCCGGTCACCTCGACGTAGGCCTCGGCGACCTCGAGGGCCATCTCCCGGGACTCCAGCACGTTCATGCCGCCGAACAGCATCAGCGGCAACGAATTGCCGGCCTCGAGGCCGGCAATGGACACATGACGTTCGGGTGCGCTCATCCGGCTCACTCCTGGTGGGAGGACTGGGCGCGGGTGCGCGCCGCCTTGTGCTCCAGCGCCGCGTTGACGAAGCCGGTGAACAGCGGATGACCGTCGCGGGGAGTGGAGGTGAACTCCGGGTGGAACTGGCAGGCCACGTACCAGGGGTGGTCGGGCAGCTCGATCATCTCCACCAGGGAGTTGTCGACGCTCTTGCCGGAGACCACCAGGCCCGCCTGCTCGAGTTCCTCGACGAACTGGTTGTTGACCTCAAAGCGGTGGCGGTGGCGCTCGACGACCTCATCGCTGCCATAGGCCTGGCGGGCCTTGCTGCCGGCCTTCAAGCGGCACACCTGGCCGCCCAGGCGCATGGTGCCGCCCAGGTCGGAGGCCGCATCGCGCAGTTCGATCTTGCCCTCGGGGGTGATCCACTCGGTGATCAACCCCACCACCGGGTGCTGGGTATCGTGGGTGAACTCGGTGGAGTCGGCGTCTTCCCAGCCGGCCACGTTGCGGGCAAACTCGATCACCGCCACCTGCATGCCGAGACAGATGCCGAGGTAGGGAATGCCGTTCTCGCGAGCATAGCGGGCGGTGGCGATCTTGCCCTCCACGCCGCGCTCACCGAAGCCGCCGGGCACCAGGATGGCATCCTTGCCGGCCAGGCGATCGGTGCCGTGGCGCTCGATGTCCTCGGAGTCGATGTAGTCGACGTTGACCTTCACCCGGGTCTGGATACCGGCGTGGATCAGCGCCTCGTTGAGCGACTTGTAGGCGTCGAGCAGCTCCATGTACTTGCCGACCATGGCGATGTTGATCGACTTGAGCGGGTTGAGCTTGGCGTCAAGCACATGCACCCAATCGTTGAGGTCGGCCTCGTCGGCCGTGAGGCGCAGCTTCTCGCAGACGATCTCGTCCAGGCCGTACTCGTGGAGCATCAGCGGAATGCGGTAGATGGTGTCGGCGTCCTGCAGCGGGATGACCGCCCGCTCTTCCACGTTGGTGAACAGGGCGATCTTGCGACGCTCGGTCTCCTCGAGCTCCACCTCGCTGCGGCAGATCAGGATATCCGGCTGGATACCAATGGAGCGCAGCTCCTTCACGCTGTGCTGGGTCGGCTTGGTCTTGGTCTCGCCGGCGGTCTTGATGTAAGGCACCAGCGTCAGGTGCATGAAGAGCGCCCGGCTGGCACCCAACTCGCTGCGGATCTGGCGGATCGACTCCAGGAAGGGCAGCGATTCGATGTCACCCACGGTGCCGCCGATCTCCACCAGGGCCACGTCGAAGCCCTCGCCGCCCTCGTAGACCCGGCGCTTGATCTCGTCGGTGATGTGCGGAATCACCTGCACGGTGCCGCCAAGGTAGTCGCCGCGCCGCTCCTTGCGCAGCACGTGCTCGTAGACCCGCCCGGTGGTGAAGTTGTTGGCCTGGGTCATCTTGGTGCGAATGAAGCGCTCGTAGTGGCCCAGGTCGAGGTCGGTCTCTGCGCCATCTTCGGTGACGAACACCTCGCCGTGCTGGAAGGGACTCATGGTGCCCGGGTCCACGTTGATGTACGGGTCGAGCTTGAGCATGGTGACCTTGAGGCCGCGCGCCTCGAGTATCGCCGCCAGCGAAGCAGACGCGATGCCCTTGCCGAGAGAGGACACAACGCCGCCGGTCACGAAGATATATCGTGTCATGGAGAACCTGTCGAAACGTGATCATGAGGCTCGGCAGGAAGCCGCGCCAGGATGGGACGACAGACTAGCAGAACACGACCAATGGCTCAATTTCGGCGCCGAGCGGATGGTGCCGCATGAAGCCTTCACGAGGCTTAAGGTTACTGGTGGGAGATCGGCTCCGCCGGCGGTTCGACGCTTCGACGAATGGCGCCGCAGGCGCCCCTGCAGTGTTGTTGCGTTAGCGCATACCGCCGAGGAGCCCTTCGGTCTCCATTCGCCGGGCAAAGCCCAGCTCCCACAGTAAGTTATCAACCGCAACTGAGATTCTCGCGAGTTTGCGACGCGGCGCTTACACCCCCAGGTAATCCAGGATGCCCTCGGCGGCCTGGCGGCCCTCGTGGATGGCGGTGACCACCAGATCGGAGCCGCGCACCATGTCGCCGCCGGCGAAGACCTTCTCGTGGCTGGTCTGGAAGCGGAACTGACCCTGCTCCGGCGCCTTGACCCGGTCGCGCTCGTCCAGGTCGATGCCGTGGTCGGCGAACCAGGCGGGCGGGTCAGGCTGGAAGCCGAAGGCAATGACCACGGCGTCGGCGGGGATCACCTCCTCGGAGCCCGGCACCACCTCGGGGCGGCGACGGCCGTTGTCGTCGGGCTCGCCCAGGCGGGTGCGCACCACCTTCACCCCCTCCACCTTGCCCTCGCCCACCACCGCCACCGGCTGGCGGTTGAACAGGAACTCCACGCCCTCCTCGCGGGCGTTGGCCACCTCCCTGCGCGAGCCCGGCATGTTCTCCTCGTCGCGGCGGTAGGCACAGGACACACTCATGGCGCCCTGGCGGATAGCGGTGCGGTTGCAATCCATGGCGGTGTCACCGCCGCCCAGCACCACCACGCGCTGGCCCTTGAAGGAGATGTAGTCGGTGGGGTCCTTCTCGAAACCCAGGCAGTGGTTGACGTTGGCGATCAGGTAGTCGAGGGCCTTGTGCACCCCGGACAGGTTCTCTCCCGGGAAGCCGCCCTCCATGTACTTGTAGGTGCCCATGCCCATGAATACCGCGTCGTACTCCTCGAGCAGCTGCTCGATGGTCACGTCGCGACCCACCTCGGTGTTGAGGCGAAACTCGATGCCCATCTCCTCGAAGACCGCGCGACGGCGCTCCATCACGCTCTTCTCGAGCTTGAACTCGGGGATGCCGAAGGTCAGCAGGCCGCCGATCTCCGGATAGCGGTCGAACACCACCGGCTTGACGCCGTTGCGCACCAGGATATCGGCGCAACCCAGCCCCGCGGGGCCGGCACCGATGATCGCCACCTTGCGGTCGGTCCAGGTGACGTTCGACATATCCGGGCGCCAGCCCATCGCGAAGGCGGTATCGGTGATGTACTTCTCCACCGAGCCGATGGTGACGGCGCCGAAGCCATCGTTGAGGGTGCAGTCACCCTCACAGAGGCGGTCCTGGGGGCAGACCCGGCCACACACCTCGGGCAGCGAGTTGGTCTTGTGGGAGAGCTCGGCGGCCTCGAGGAGGTTGCCCTCGCTGACCAGTTGCAGCCAGTTGGGGATGTAGTTGTGGACCGGGCACTTCCACTCGCAGTAGGGGTTGCCGCAGTGCAGGCAGCGATGAGCCTGGCTGGCCGCCTCCTGGGGCTTGTAGGGCTCGTAGATCTCGGCGAACTCCCGCGAGCGGGCGCGGGCGTCCTTCTTCTGGGGGTCCTGGCGACCCACGTCGATGAACTGGAAGTCATTGCTCAGACGGTTTGCCATGATGATTCTCCTGGAAGTCTGTTGGCCGCCCCGGCTCTGGCCTGGAATCCGCCGGGGCGAAGCTCAGCTGTCGTTACTCCGGCTGACGCCGCCTCTCTATTCCGGCTGTCGCCTTGACTGGGCCAACAGGCTGTTCAGGCTTGCCGCCTTGGGCTTCACCAGCCAGAAGTGGCGGGTGAAGTCGCTGAAGTCCTCGAGAATCGCGTGGCCACGCGGAGAGTCGGTCTCGGCGACGAACTCCTCGATGACCTCGCGCAGGTGGCGCCGATAGGCTTCCATGGTCTCCGTGTTCACGCGGTGGATCTCCACCATCTCGTGGTTGTACTTGTCGACGAAGGAGCGGTCCTCGTCGAGCACGTAGGCGAAGCCGCCGGTCATGCCCGCACCGAAGTTGACGCCGGTCTCGCCGAGCACGCAGACCATGCCGCCGGTCATGTATTCGCAGCAGTGGTCTCCGGCCCCTTCGATCACCGCATGCGCCCCGGAGTTACGCACGCCGAAACGTTCGCCGGCGGTGCCAGCAGCGAACAGCTTGCCGCCGGTGGCGCCATACAGGCAGGTGTTGCCGACGATGGCGGTCTCGTGGCTGGCGAAGCGGCTGGCCCTGGGTGGTGTGATCACCACCTTGCCGCCGTTCATGCCCTTGCCGACGTAATCGTTGGCGTCGCCCTCCAGGTAGAGGTGGAGCCCGCGGGCGTTCCAGACGCCGAAGCTCTGGCCGGCCACGCCGGTAAAGCGCGCGGTCACCGGAGCATCCTCGAGCCCCTCCTCGCCGTAGCGCTTGGCGATGGCACCCGAGGACAGCGCGCCCACGCTGCGGTCGCAGTTGGTAATGGTGAAGGCAACCTCACCGCCGGACTTCGCCTCGATGGCGTCCCTGAGGGCGGCCAGCACCTCCTGGTTCTTGGCACCCGGATCGTGGGGCACGTTACGGCTCACCTGGCAGAACTGGGGCGCGTCCGCGGGCACGAAGTCGTTGCCGAGGAGCGGGGTCAGGTCGAGCCGGCGCTGGGAGGCGGTCACGCCCTCGAGCACCTCGAGCAGGTCGGTGCGGCCGATCAGGTCGGTGAGCCGGCGCACCCCCAGCATGGCCATCAGCTCGCGCACCTCCTCGGCGATGAAGCGGAAGTAGTGCTTGACCATGTCCACGGTGCCGCGGAAGTGCTCGCCGCGCAGGTAGTCGTCCTGGGTGGCCACCCCGGTGGCGCAGTTGTTGAGGTGGCAGATGCGCAGGTACTTGCAGCCCAGCGCCACCATGGGGGCGGTGCCAAAGCCGAAGCTCTCGGCCCCGAGAATTGCCGCCTTGACCACATCCAGGCCGGTCTTCAGGCCGCCGTCGGTCTGCAGGCGAATCTTGTCTCGCAGGCCGTTGATGCGCAGCGCCTGGTGCACCTCGGGCAACCCCAGCTCCCAGGGAGAGCCGGCGTGCTTGATGGAAGTGATGGGGCTGGCCGCGGTGCCGCCGTCGTAGCCGGAGACGGTGATCAGGTCGGCGTAGGCCTTGGCCACGCCGGTGGCGATGGTGCCGATACCGGGCTCGGAGACCAGCTTCACCGACACCTGGGCGTCCGGGTTGACCTGCTTGAGGTCGAAGATCAGCTGGGCCAGGTCCTCGATGGAATAGATGTCGTGATGCGGCGGCGGCGAGATCAGTGTCACGCCGGGCACGGCGTAGCGCAGCCGGGCGATCAGCTCATTGACCTTGCCGCCGGGCAGCTGGCCGCCTTCACCGGGCTTGGCGCCCTGGGCGACCTTGATCTGCAGCACCTCGGCGTTGACCAGGTAGGCCGGGGTGACGCCGAAGCGGCCGGAGGCGATCTGCTTGATCTTGGAAGAGCGGATGGTGCCGTAGCGGGCCGGATCCTCGCCGCCCTCGCCGGAGTTGGAACGCCCCCCCGCCTCGTTCATGGCCTGGGCCAGGGCCTCGTGGGCCTCCGGCGACAGCGCCCCCAGCGACATGCCGGCGCTGTCGAAGCGCGGAATCAGGTCCTCGACCGCCTCGACCTCCTCGATGGGCAGTGGCTCGGGAGCCGGCTTCAGCTTGAGCAGGTCGCGGATGGTGGCCGGCGCCCGCTCGTTGACCAGTGCGGCAAACGTTTTCCACTTGGCGTAATCGCCCTCCTGCACCGCCGCCTGCAGCGCCATGACCACATCGGGGTTATAAGCGTGGTACTCGTGGCCGTGCACGTACTTGACCAGGCCACCCTGGGAGATGCCCTTGCGCGGCGTCCAGGCCTCGCGCCCCAGCCACTCCTGCTGCAGCTGCAGCTCGGCAAAGCCGGTGCCCTGGATGCGCGAGGCCATGCCGGTGAAGCACAGCTCCATCACCTCGTCGGCCAGGCCCACCGCCTCGAACAGCTGGGAGCCACGGTAGGAGGCCAGGGTCGAGATGCCCATCTTGGAGAGGATCTTGTAGAGCCCCTTCTGCAGGCCCTTGCGATAGTTCTCGCGGGCATCCGCGGGGTTGCCGGTGAGCTCGCCGGTGCGTTGCATGTCGGCCATCACCTGGTAGGCGAGCCATGGGAAGACCGCAGTGGCCCCCACTCCGAACAGTACCGCCATCTGGTGGGCGTCGCGGGCATAGCCGGTCTCCACCACGATGTTGGCCCGCGGGCGCAGCGCCAGCCGACCCAGGTGGTGATGCACGGCCCCCACGGCAAGCGCCGCATGGATCGGGAGCTCGCCCCTGGCCAGATTGGCATCGGAGAGCGCCAGGATCACCTTGCCCGCCTTCACCGCCTCCTCGGCTCGGCGACACAGCGCCTGGATCGCCGCCTTCAGGCCCATCTGCTCCGGGTCATAGCCCAGGCTCAGTCGTTCGCTGGCGAAGGCCGGGTCCTCCTGCTCCACCAGGGCGGTGTACTTGCGCGGCGAGAGCACAGGCGTGGTCAGGATGATGCGGTGGGCATGCTCGGGGGTCGCCTTGAAGACGTTGCGCTCGGCGCCGATACAGGTCTCCAGCGACATCACGATCGCCTCGCGCAGCGGATCGATGGCCGGGTTGGTGACCTGGGCAAACTTCTGGCGGAAGTAGTCGGTCAGCAGGCGCTGCTTGCCGGAGAGCACCGCCATGGGCGTGTCGTCACCCATGGAGCCCACCGCCTCCTGACCGCTCTCGGCCAGCGGGCGCAGCAACTGGTCGCGCTCCTCGAAGCTCACCTGGAACATCTTCTGAGCGACATTCAGGGCGTCAGTATCCATGTTGTGGAAGCTGGCAAGCTCCGTGAGCGCCGACTCCAGGTAGTGGGCCTCCTGCTTCAGCCAGCGCTTGTAGGGATAGGCCGACTTGAGGCGCTCGTCGATGTCGCCGGTGTGCAGGACCTCGCCGGTCTCGGTATCCACGGCGAGTATCTGGCCGGGACCCACGCGCCCCTTGGCCACCACATCCTCGGGCTTGTAGTCGTAGGTGCCGATCTCCGAGGCCAGGGTAATGAAGCCGTTCTTGGTGATCACCCAGCGGGCCGGACGCAGGCCGTTGCGGTCAAGCATGCACAGCGCCTGGCGGCCGTCGGTCATCACCACCCCGGCGGGGCCGTCCCAGGGCTCCATGTGCATCGAGTTGTACTCGTAGAAGGCGCGCAGATCGCTATCCATCAGCTCCACGTTCTGCCAGGCCGGCGGCACCATCAGGCGCACGGCACGGTGCAGTTCCATGCCACCGGTCAGCAGCACTTCGAGCATGTTGTCCATGCTCGAGGAGTCGGAGCCGACGGTGTTGACGATCTCGTCGAGCTCGGCAATCTCGGGCAGGCGCTCGCAGGTGAAGTTTTCCTTGCGCGAGTTGGCCCAGCCGCGGTTGGCCTCGATGGTGTTGATCTCGCCGTTGTGGGCCAGTAGCCGGAAGGGCTGGGCCAGCGGCCAGCGCGGCGCGGTATTGGTGGAGAAGCGCTGGTGGAACACGCAGATGGCGGTCTCCAGGCGCTCGTCGCCCAGGTCGCGGTAGAACGCCGGCAGGTCCACCGGCATCACCAGGCCCTTGTAGGAGACCACCTCCGCGGAGAGGGAGCAGACGTAGAAGTCCTCCTCGTCGCGCAGCGCCTGCTCGGCCAGGCGACGACCCATGAAGAGGTCGACCTCGAAGGTCTCGACACTGCCGTTCTTGCCCGGCTCGACGAACAGGTGACGGATCCGTGGCAGGCACTCGAGGGCCATGGGTCCGCAGACGCTGGGGTCCACCGGCACCTCTCGCCAGCCGCGGATCACCAGGCCGCGGGCACGCAGCTCGCCCTCGAGGGTGTCGCAGGCCGCCTCGGCACGAGCGTCGTCGTCGGGCAGGAAGACCGCCCCCACTGCGAAACGCTCACCCAGAGACAGGCCCAGCGCCTCTTCGGCCACTTCACGCATGAAGGCCTCGGGCATCTTGAGCAGCAGGCCGCAGCCGTCGCCGGTCTTGCCGTCGGCGGCGATGCCGCCGCGGTGGGTCATGCAGGTCAGCGACTCGATGGCGGTCTTGAGCAGCTGGTGGCTGGCCCGACCTTCCATGTGGGCGATCAGGCCGAACCCGCAGTTGTCGCGGAACTCGCCGGGCTGATGGAGACCTCTGTTCATTGGCGCGCCTCGAAGTTAGGGTATTTTTTCTGCAGCCGCTTCATGGTATATTTACGGTTTTTTATTTTTTCACGATGCGCCTCGGTGGACGCCAGGGCTGCGCGACAAATGGCCGACCAGCATAGTCATTCACCCCGGAAACGCGCAACGCCTCGACCACACCACCGATCAAAAAACTCCTGAAAATCCGCGACTTGAAAAATCATGCCAGCCAAAAAAAGTACGCAACTCAACAACTTGCAACCAGCATAGACGTAATTTCAACGATCCGGAAGAGGCATTAGACTTTGGTCGCACTCTTCGAGACATTCCCATGCTGATAGCGCATAAGGCATGCTGATTATCGACGCGCACCTTCCCGCAGACAAGCGCCTACACCATCCTCCAGCGAAGACGCCCGCACAGGGTGCGGGCGTCGAGGTCGGCCGAGGTAGCCGGATAGCGGCAGAGGGGAGGTGGTCAATCGCGGGGGAATGCCTCGATCAGCGCCTCCAGCAGCTCTGGCGGGGTCTCGTCGGTGAGGCAGGCATCCCCCAGGGCGCGCAGCAGGATCAGGCGCAGGCGACTGTCGATGTTCTTCTTGTCCAGCCGCATGCGGGCCAGGAAATCCTCCACCGACATGTCGGCCGGCGCGGCCAGGGGCAGCGCCGCCGCCGCGAGGATAGCGCGCACTCGACCCACCTCGGCCTCGGACAGCCAGCCCAGCCGGGCCGAGAGCTCGGCGGCCATCAGCATGCCGGCGCCCACCGCCTCGCCGTGTAACCAGACTCCGTAGCCCTGGTGCGACTCGATGGCGTGGCCGAAGGTGTGGCCCAGATTGAGCAGGGCCCGCACGCCCTGCTCGGTCTCGTCCTCGGCGACGATCTGGGCCTTCAGCGCACAGCTACGCCCGATGGCACGGGTCAGGGCCGACGGCTCCAGGGCGCGCAGGTCCGCCATCGCCCCCTCCAGCCAGCCGAGGAAATCGGGGTCGCGGATCAGCCCGTACTTGATCACCTCGGCGAGCCCCGCGGAGAGCTCTCGGGGCGGCAGGGTGGCCAGGGTATCGGTGTCGATCAGCACCGCTCGGGGCTGCCAGAAGGCGCCGATCATGTTCTTGCCCAGCGGATGGTTGACCCCGGTCTTGCCGCCCACCGAGGAGTCCACCTGGGAGAGCAGGGTCGTCGGAACCTGGATGAAGGCCACGCCGCGCTGATAGCAGGCGGCCGCATAGCCCACCATGTCGCCGATCACCCCACCGCCCAGGGCGATCAGGGTGCAGCGGCGGTTGAAGCCCGCCTCCAGCAGGGCGTCCCAGATGCGTGACACGCTGGCCAGGGTCTTGGTGGCCTCGCCATCGGGCAGCACCAGCTCGCGCACCTCGACGCCTGCCGGCAGCGAGGCCCGGCAGCGCTCCAGGTAGAGCGGCGCCACCACCTCGTTGGTGACGATCATCACCTGTCGGCCGGCCAGCCAGGGTGAGAGCGCCTCCGGCTCACCTAGCAGGCCGGGGCCGATATGGATGGGGTAGCTGCGTTCGCCCAGCGCCACCTCGAGGGTGCGCGGGCCTGTCAGAGTCTCGCTCATGGGCCTCATGCCTTGCATTGCAGGGGGTCGACCAGCCGGGTGACGCGCCTGACGATATCGTTGACCACGGCCCGGGGGCCGCGGCGGTCGGTGCGCACGGTGACGTCGGCGGTGGCCCGATAGAGAGGGTCGCGCACGCCGAACATCTCCCGCAGCACCGCCTCCTTGTCCGGCCGCTGCAAGAGCGGCCGGTTGCGGTCCTTGGCGGTGCGCCTGAGCTGCTGCTCGACGGTGGTGTAGAGGTAGATGACGGTGCCGCGCTCGCGCAGCATGCGACGGTTCTCCTCGCGCAGCACGGCGCCGCCGCCGGTGGCGATCACAACGCCCTCGAGCTGTGTCAGCTCGTCGATCATCTGGGTCTCACGCTCGCGGAAGCCCGCCTCGCCCTCGACGTCGAAGATCCAGGGGATGTCGGCACCGCAGCGCGCCTGGATCTCGTGGTCGCTGTCGAAGAAGTCGCGAGAAAGTTCGGCCGCCAGGAGGCGGCCGATGGTGCTCTTGCCGGCCCCCATGGGGCCGATCAGTATCAGGTTGGGTAGTGCCTGCATCAGCGAAGGGCCACGCCGTCGTCCAGTATCCGAGGGGTAATGAATACCAGCAACTCTACCTTCTCGTTGCTCTGTTGGGTATAGCGGAAGAGATGGCCGAGCACTGGCAGGTCGCCCAGGAAGGGGGTCTTCACCAGGTTGCGCAGCTCCTCGGTCTGCAGGATGCCGCCCAGCACCACGGTCTCGCCGTTGTCCACCAGCACCTGGGTCTCGATCTCGTTCTTGTTGATCGGCGGCTCCTCGCCGGGCTGGAACTCGCCGAAGGTGTCGTTGGTGATGGCCACGTCCATGATGATGCGGTTGTCCGGGGTGATCTGGGGCGTCACCTCCAGCGACAGCACCGCCTCCTTGAAGTCCACCGCCGCCGCCCCGCTGGCCGCCGACTCGCGGAAGGCCCGCTCCTGGCCCTGCTTGATCACCGCGGTGCGCTGGTTGGCGGTGATCACCCGCGGCTGGGAGATGGTATAGCTGCGCCCCTCGCTCTCCATGGCGCGCAGCTCCAGGTCGAGAAGCACGTCACCGGAGAGGTAGCCGAAGGCGAAGCTGGTCATGCCGCCCACGCCGCGGTCGGTGGAGCCGAAGTCCACCGCCAGGCCACCGAGGCCCGAGATGGGAGTGCCATCCGAGGCGCCGCCGAGATCCAGGCGACCACCCGCACGACGGTCCGGAGAGGAAACACCCCAGTTGACCCCCAGCTCGCGGGTGGCGCTGTCGCTGGCGATCACGATGCGCGCCTCGATCTGCACCTGGCGCACCGCCACGTCGAGGCGATCCAGGGTACGCATGATCTCGTCGATCTGGTCGGCGGTGTCCTGGATCAGCAGGGTGTTGGTGCGCGGATCGATGGCCACCCGGCCACGCTCGGAAAGCAGCCCGAACCCCTGGCCGCCGCGCAGCAGCGCCGCCAGGTCCGCGGCGCGCGCATAGCGCACCTGGATGTACTCGGTGGTGAGCGGCGCCAGCACCTCCATCTGCTCGCGGGCCTCGAGCTCCTGGCGCTCGATGTTGGCCAGTTCGCTGGCGGGGGCCACCACGATGACGTTGCCCTCCTGACGGCTGGCCAGGCCGTGGCTCTTGAGCACCAGGTCCAGCGCCTGATCCCAGGGCACGTCTTCCAGGTTGAGGGTCACCCGCCCCTGGACGCTGTCGCTGGCCACCAGGTTGAGCCCGGTGAAGTCGGCGATGATCGCCAGCACCGAGCGCACCTCGATGTCCTGGAAATTGAGGGTGATGCGCTCGCCGGTGAAGGGGAATTGCTCGCGGACACGCTGGTCGCGCTCCTGCTGGGTCACCGGCTGGGCCTCGATGGTGAGCTGGCGGCCGCTCTGGGTGGAGACCATGGCGTACTCGCCGGCGCCTTCGATATCGAGGGTCACGCCGTCGCGGCCGACCCGCGGGGTAACGCGGCGCAGCGGGGTGCCGAAGTCGCTGACGTCATAGACCTGATCCAGGGAGGCGGGCAGCTCCACGCCGCGCAGGTCGGCGGTGATGCGGTTTCGCCCGCTCTCGCGCACCCGGGCGTCCACGCCGGCGCGATCGAAGGTGACGACCAGTCGCCCGGCGCCGCCCTCGCCGCGGCGGAAGTCGATATCCTGGACACTGGGGCCGCTGGCCACGGTCCGGCTGGGGGCCGGCTCGCTGGCGGTCGGTGCCGGAGTGGACGCCTGCGCCACGCCGGTATCGGCCGCACCACCACCGATGGCCAGGCGCAGGCGGTTGCCCTGCTCACGGGTGTTGTAGGGCAGCGGCCCCTCGAGGTCGAACACCAGACGGGTACGGGAACCGGCCTCGAGGGCCGTGACACGCTGCACGCCGCCGATGCCCAGGGCGTAGCTGCGCTGGTCGAGGCGGTTGGCGGTCTCCATCAGGTCGATGGTGAGCCGTGCCGGGTCGTCCAGGCGGTAGCCGCGCACCTCGGGCACCGGGCCGGTGAACTGGAGGTCGACCTCCAGCTCCCCCCCGCTGCCCTGCCGGAAGTCGAGCCCCTCCAGGGACGAGGCCGCCAGGGCGCCGGCGGAGAGCGCCAGCAGCAAGAGTGTCGCGAATCCACGCTTCATGATCGGTAGCATTGTTCCCTTCCCCCGCTTGTCGCCCATACCCAGCCAGTGGGCGGCGAATCGCTTGCCTGGTTATTTGTCAGAATCTAGTTGCCAGGATCTAGTCGTTGAGTGTCAGCTGCGTCGTGCGTTCGATCCAGCCACCGCGCCCGGTGGGCACCACCTCGATCAGCTGCACCGAGGCGGAGGTGATGCTGACGATGCGGCCGAAATCGCTGCCCATATGATTGCCCACGCGCAGCCGGTGCACCGTGCCGCTCGGCGCCCGGACCAGCGCCGAGGGCTGCCCGCCGTGGGTCAGGGTGCCGACCAGGTCGAGCTGACCGAGGCCGTAGGCCTCCAGCGGCTCACGCGGCCGAGTCAGGTCCGGCGCCAGCTCCTCGGAACCGCGCGGCGGCTGCTCCGTTTCGGGCAGCCTGGCGATGAACGGACTGCGCCGATCGGCCTCGTCGTAGGGCAGTGCCTCGTAGTCGGGGATATCGGGCAGCTCCACCCGCGGGGTCGCGCCTGGGTTGCTGCGGATCTCGGCCAGCTGGCGGTCGAGCGCCCCCAGCTGCGGATCGGCACATCCGGCCAGGCCCAGCAGCAGGGCGGCGGCCAGTGCCGCGGAGAGACGGTTGACAGGGTTCATGGCGCGTCCTCCTCACCCTGGCGGTAACTGTAGGTCCGCGCCAGCATCGACAGGCTCAGGCGCTGGCCGCTGCCGCCCTCCGGCGACAGGGTCATGTCGTGCAGGGTGACGATACGCGGCAGGCCCGCCACGCCGGCCAGGAAGGTGGCGATGCGGTGGTAGTCGCCCTGCACCTGGATATCGAAGGGCTGCTCGATGTAGTGCTCGCGGGTGACCGGGCTGCGCAGGCGAATGGAGTCGATGGCCAGCTGGTTGTCGATGGCGGTCTCGCTGATGTTGTCGATCAGGGACGGCACCTCGGCACCGGTGGGCAGCATCTCGCGCAGCTCGGTCATGCGCGCCTCGAGGATGCCCATCTGCTCGCGCATCGCCTCCAGGTTGGCCGCCTGGGCCGCCTTGCTGCGGTAGTCTCGGACCAGCTGCGCCTCCTGGCCACGCACGCGGTCCAGCTCCTCCTTGGCGGGCGATGCCAGGTACCAGTGCAAGCCGAAGAAGGTCACGCCCAGCACCAGCAGGCAGCAGAGCAGCTGCAGCGACCAGGGCCAGACGCCGGCCTCCTTGATATCCAGTTCGCGCCAGTCCAGCTCGCGCAGGCGACGCATCTCTCCCTTGAGACTCATGACCCCTCCTCCACCAACGCCTGACTCTCCTCACTCTCCTCCACCGCCACGGGGAGCCGTTGGCTCATGCTCAGGCTGAAACGACGCCGCTCGCCGCCGCCCTCGGCCTCCACCTCCGAGAGCACCGGCACCGTGAAGGCGCCCGCGGCGGCCAGGGCCCGCAACTGGTCGGAGACCTGGCGGTTGTTCTCGGCCAGGCCGGCCAGGCGCAGGCTGTCACCCTGGCGGGTGATCTGGGTGTAGTGGACACCGTCCACCAGGCTGGTGGTCAGGTCGCCGAGCACATGGACGGTCTGGGTGCGCCCCATCTGCAGCTCGGTGAACACCCGCACCTGCTCGAGCATCTGCTCGCGGATCGCCTCGAGTTCGCTGATCTCGCGGATCGCCGAATCGAGCTGGCGGCTCTGGGCCTGAATATGGGCGTTGCGCTGCTGCTGGGCCTGGGCCTCCTGCTCGTAGTGCCAGGTCAGGCCGTAGCCTCCTCCGAGGCCGAGCATCGCGGCCAGCCCCAGGGTCACGAAGAAGCGCTTGCTGCGACGGGCGCGGAGTTCCTCGCGCCAGGGCAGCAGGTTGATCTCGATCGTCATGGGCGGGACCTCATTGCCAGGCCGCAGGCGGTCAGCAGCGCCGGGGCATCACCGGAGAGTGTCTGGACGTCGATGCGGCCGTTGACCTTCATCCGCGCCAGCGGATTGGCGATGGAGACCTCCATGCCACTCTCCTGGGCAAGCCGTTCGGCCAGGCCCGGCAGCATGCTGGTGCCGCCAGCCAGCACCATGCGCCGTACCTCCTGCTTGCGGCCCGCGGTGTAGTAGAGCTGCAGGGAGCGCCCGACCTGCTGCACCAGGGTATCCAGGAAGGGATCGAGCACGCTGCGCTGATAGTCCTCAGGCAGACCACCACGCTTCTTGGCCAGGCCCGCCTCGTCGAGGCTCAGGCCATAGCGGTTGCGGATCTCGTCGGTGAGCTGGCGGCCGCCGAAGACGGTATCGCGACTGTAGACCACCCGGCCCTCGCGCAGCACGTGGAAGGTATTCATGGTGGCGCCGATATCCACCAGAGCCACGCAGTCCTCTTCGCCGGCCAGTTGGGGAAGCTGATGGCGCACCTCGGTGAAGGCGCGCTCCATGGCGAAGGTCTCGACATCCACCGCCTCGGGGGTCAGCCCCCCCTGGAGCAGGGCATCGGTGAGCTGGCTGACATCCTGCTGGCGACAGGCCACCAGCAGCACGTCCTGCTGGTCGGCATAGCGGGCGTTGAGGCCCAGCCGCTGGAAATCGAAGGCGACCTCGTTGAACGGAAACGGGATGTGCTTGTCGGAATCAAGCTGGATGCGCGCCTCGATCTCGTCGTCGCTGAGCGAGGCAGGCAATGTCAACGTCTTGGTGATCGCCGCGCTGGCGGGCACCGCGACCACGGCGCGGCGGGAGTGCGGCTTCGCCTGCTGTACCGCCCGGGAGAGGGCATCGACCACCTCCCCCATGTCCTGGATGCGTCGCTCGACCACGGCGCCTTCACGCAGCGGCCGCACCGCGTAGCTTTCGACCTGGTAGCTGGCGCCAGCACGCCGGAGTTCCACGAGTTTGACGGTTGCCGAGGTGATATCGACACCGATCAGTCCCTTGCTGGATGCCCTGAATCGCATCTCCGTCTTGCCCCTGCTGATCCATGTGGAATGCCACTTGTTATATCGCTCACCCCTCGCGGCAGGAGGCGGCTGAGCCACAGGGCCTAGCCCTTGTAAGCTGAGGTTACATGATATTGCCGATCCTCACACGGCTAACCGCAAACCTGCACCCTCAACGCTGGTGACCCTGCGCCTGGATTCCTATAATAGCGTCCTGGTCGCCGCGACACATCGCTACCGCAACGCCCCAGTTCCCTGCATGGATATCGCCTTTTCATGACGTTTTTCAGAACCCTGCTCTTTTCCCTGGCCTGGCTGCTGGTATCGCTCACCGCGGCCGTGACCCTGGGCGTGGTCGGCGCCGCACTCTATTTCGCCCCCGGGCTACCCGACGTGCGCCAGCTCCAGGACTTCGAGCTCCACTCCCCGCTGCGTATCTTCACCCGCGACGGGAAGCTGATGGGCGAGTTCGGCGAGGAGCGCCGCATGCCGGTGGAGTTCGAGGAGATTCCCGAGGACTTCATCCAGGCGCTGCTTTCCGCGGAGGATGCCAACTTTTTCGAGCACCGTGGCGTCGACCCCAGGGGCCTGGCCCGGGCCGCCATGGAGCTGGCCTCCAGCGGCGGCGAGATCCAGTCGGGCGGCTCCACCGTCACCATGCAGGTAGCGCGCAACTACCTGCTGACCCTGGACCGCACCTTCACCCGCAAGATCCGCGAGATCCTGCTGGCCCTGCAGATGGAGCAGGTGCTCACCAAGGAGGAGATCCTCGAGCTCTACGTCAACAAGATCTTCCTCGGCAACCGCGCCTATGGCATCGCCGCCGCCGCCGAGACCTACTACAATCGACCGCTGGCCGAGCTGACCCTGGCCGAGAAGGCGATGATCGCCGGCCTGCCCAAGGCACCGTCGGCCTTCAACCCGCTGGCCAACCCGGAGCGCTCCCTGATCCGCCGCAACTGGATCCTCTATCGCATGCGCCAGCTGGGCCACATCGACCAGGCCGCCTACGACGAGGCGGTCCAGGCACCGATCACCGCCCGCCGCTATATCGCCCAGACCGAGGTGGACGCCGATTACGTCGCCGAGATGGCTCGCCAGTTCGCCGTGGAGCGCTTCGGCGAGGCGGCCTACACCGGTGGCTACCGCATCCACACCACCCTGGATAGCGACCTGCAGCCCTTCGCCCGCCGCGCCCTGGCCGACGGCCTGATCGCCTATGACACCCGTCACGGGTGGCGCGGGGCCGAGGAACGTGATCTCCCCTCCAGCCTGGTGGAGGCCCAGGCGCTCACCGATCGCCGCGGCCTGGAGGAGGAGCTCGACGAATCCCCCGAGATCCTGGAGACCGCCCAGCGCGCCGCCGAGCGCAGCCAGACCGAGATCGAGGGCATCGAGGGCGACGTCAGCAACTGGGTGCAGGTGCTGGAGCGCACGCCGGGCTTCGGCCCGCTGCAGGCCGCCATCGTGGTGGAGAGCAGCGGCCGCGACATGCGGGTACTGACCCGCGGCGGCGAACTGCGCACCATCGCCTGGGATGGCCTCTCCTGGGCGCGAGCCTATCGCAGCCCGCGAGCCCGCGGCCCCGAGCCCGGCTCCGCCGCCGAAATCGCCACCCGCGGCGACCTGATCCGCGTGATGGAGCGCGAGGACGGCAGCCTGCGCCTGGCCCAGCGCCCCGATGCCGAGGGCTCTCTGGTGGTGATGCACCCCGACACCGGCGCCATACTGGCGCTGCAGGGCGGCTTCAGCTTCCAGGCCAGCAAGTTCAACCGCGCCGTTCAGGCCCAGCGCCAGTCGGGGTCGATCTTCAAGCCGTTCGTCTACCTGGCGGCGCTGGAAAGCGGCCTGATGACCGCCGCCAGCGTGGTCAACGACGCCCCCGTGGTGATCCAGGACGGCAGCAGCGAACTGTGGCGTCCGGTCAACGCCAGCGGCGACTTCCTGGGCCCGACCCGCCTGCGGGTGGCGCTGGCCCGCTCGCGAAACCTGGTCACCATCCGCGTGCTGCAGGAGGTGGGGCTCGATGCCACCATCGACTTCCTGGAGGGCTTCGGCTTCGCCAGCTCACGCCTGCCCCGCGGGCTGTCGCTAGCGCTGGGCAGTGCCGACCTGACTCCGCTTGAGATGACCAACGCCTATGCAGTGCTGGCCAACGGTGGCTATCAGGTTGCCCCCTGGTTCATCGAGCGCATCACCCGCGGTGACGACGAGACGCTGATCGAGGAGGCCACCCCTGCAGTGGTGTGCCGCGACTGCCGCGACGGCCAGACCGAGGTCGAGATCGACGGTCGCCGCCATCCGTTGGCACCCCAGGTCGTGGATCCAGTATCGGCCTATATCCTGACCGACATGCTGCGTGACGTGATCGACAGCGGCACCGGCCGCGCCGCCCTGTCGCTGGGCCGTGACGATATCGTCGGCAAGACCGGCACCACCAACAACCAGCGCGACGCCTGGTTCGCCGGCTACAACGCCGAACTGGTGGCCACCGTGTGGGTGGGCAAGGACAACAACGAGACCACCGCCGAGTATGGCGCCAACGCCGCCCTGCCGATCTGGATCGACTTCATGGGCGACGCCCTCGAGGGCCGCCCCGAGGCGAAGCATGAGCGGCCCGCCAGCCTGGTCACCGCCCGGGTCGACCCCGACAGTGGCCGCCTGCTGCCCGACGGCCACGGCGGCGGCATCAGCGAGCTCTTCCATCCGGACCACCTGCCCAGTTTCCAGCCCCGCCGCGTCGAGAGCGAGGTGGAGCAGCACAGCGGCTCACAGGGCACGGGCTCCTACGAGGCGATCTTCTAGCGTTCCCTGCCGGGGCGGCACGGATGCCGCCCCTCTCTCTCATGCACCCCGACCTCACGCCCGCTGGGATTCACTCACCGGCCATATGGGGATGCCCATGCCACACCTTGCCAACCGCCTGATGATCCTGGTGCTGGGCCTCGCCGCCAGCGGCGCCACCCTCGCCAGTCCCTTCTACGCCCCGCCGCCCATCGACGAGACGTCCCACGGCTTCAGCGGTGAAGCCGAGCTTGGCTATACCCACCTCTCCGGCAACACGGACAGCCAGACGCTGATCGGCAAGAGCCAACTGACCTGGCTGCGCGATCGCTGGACCCATCTGCTGCGCGGCGAGGTGCGCCATGTCTCCCGAAACGACGAGACCAGCGCCGAGCAGTATCGCCTGACCGGGCGCGAACGCTACGACCTCGAGGGTCCCCACTACCTGTTCGGCTTCGCCCGCTGGGAGAAGGATCGCTTCAGCGGCTATGATCAGCAGCTGGCCGCCATCGCCGGCTACGGCCGCGAGCTGATCAGCAGCGAGCGCCATCGGCTCTCGCTGGAGGCCGGGCCGGGTTATCGCCACGACCGTATCGATACAGAGCCCGACGCCTCCCTCGCCGTGGCCTACGGAGCCCTGGACTGGCACCTCGAGGCCACCGAGACCACCACCCTCAACCAGGAACTCTCGGTGGAGGCCACCGACGACAACACCACCTCGCGCTCGCTCTCCTCGCTGACCGCGCGGCTCAACTCACGCCTGGCGTTGCGCCTCTCCCACGAGATCAAGCGCAACTCCCAGCCCCCGGAAGGCGCCGAGGCACGCACCGACCACACCACCAGCGCCTCGCTGCTCTACAGCTGGTAGCTCACTCTCCTCGACTCATGCCCCGGACACGACGACGCCGGCCCGAGGGCCGGCGTCGCGAGGTGGCGATCCGTACGTGCGTTTACATTATAAGCCGTACGTTACACGCCGTACGTTACACGCCGTA
>NZ_JACUUD010000200.1 GCF_014859505.1 Halomonas sp. | reverse complement strand
TGGGTGGTGACCCTGGATATGGCCATCGACGAGCAGTACGCCGGCACGCCGGTGCCCGTGCTGCTGACCCGGCATGCCGCCCAGTCCCTTTACGCGCCGCAGCGGACCATCGAGCCCCTGCGCGGCGTCTCTCGCGTGCCCATGCGGCTGCCCGAGTCGCTGAGCACCCTGCTGCCGTCGCTGCCGGTGACCGCCACGCCCCTGGGCGCCTGGCGGCTCGATGGCTGGACGGTCACTGCGGTGAAGCTCGAGAACAACGACCGGCGACGCGCCTTCGAGCTCGACCCGCGCTGGCTGCAGGGAGACTTCTACTCCGCGACCTTCATGCACCCCTACCTGGCCCCGCGGGGCTCCGTGAAGGACACCACTACGGTCTTTCTGGTCACCCGGCGCGGCGGTCTGGACAGGGCGCTGATCCCGCTGGAGGAGACGCATAAGGCCGAGGAGGGCGCCTCATGACCCTGCGCAGCAACACCCTGCTGAAGCTGCTGGTCCCGGCGCTGCTGGTGATCGTGATGCTGATCGTGGTGCGCGGCCTGAGCGGTGGCGGTGATCCCGGCACGGATGCCGAGACCGCGAAGGCAGACCCGACGCTGACCCTGAGCGATGACGAGCTGCAGGCGCTCGGCATCGAGGGGGATACCCCGCGGGATACCGTGGCTACCCTGGTGGGCCACGTGCAGGCCATGCGTCGCGACCTGGAGCAGGCCCAGGCGGAAACCCAGGCGCTGCGCGACCAGAACGAGCGGCTGATGACCCGCAACCAGGACGTCGACGGCGCCATCGACGAGGCGCTGCGCCGCGAGCGCGAACGGCTGCGTCAGGAGATCGACCAGTCCCAGCCGGACAGCTCCATGCTGGGCACCCTGCAGCGTCAGCTGGACCAGCTGCGCCGCCAGGTGGACGGGCAGCGCGACGATGACCTGCCCATCGGCCTGGGCCTGGAGGGCGGCGGCGGCCCCAATGGGACGGCCTACTCGGGCCCCGGCTCGGCGCAGGCGCTGACCTGGGTCGAGCCCCTGGACGCCCAGGAGGACGAGCGTGGGCGCGGCGAGACCACCTTCCCGACCCGCTTCGGTGAGGCCGCCGGTGAGCTGGGCGAAGCGGCTCGGCGCGGCTCCAGTGCAGTGGAGAGCCGGGTGAGCGGACGCCCCGACGAAGCCAGCGTAGAGCCTGTCTATACGCTGCCGGAGAACTCCACCCTGATGGGCTCGGTGGCCATGACGGCGCTGCTGGGCCGGGTGCCGATCGATGGCACCGTCAACGACGCCTACCCGTTCAAGGTGGTGATCGGCCGCGAGAACCTCACCGCCAACGGCATCACCCTGCCTGAGGTGGAGAGCGCCATTGTCAGCGGCACCGCCACCGGCGACTGGACGCTCTCCTGCGTGCGCGGCCAGGTCAACTCGATGACCTTCGTCTTCGAGGACGGCACCGTGCGCACCCTGCCGGCCCCGGAGGACGTCAATTCCGGCGACGGCTCCGGCCGCACCACCATCGGCTGGCTCTCCGACCCGCGGGGCCTGCCCTGCATCCCCGGGGAGCGCAAGACCAATGCCCAGCAGTTCCTGCTGACCAGCTTCATCCTCGGCGCCGCCGAGCAGAGCGCCAATGCCGTCGCCATGGGCGAGGTCACCACCAGCGTGGACAGCGGCGGCGTGGTCAGCGGCCTGACCGGCAGCTCCGGCCGCTATGCGGCCAGCCAGGCCCTGGCCGGCGGCGTCTCCGACGTGCGCCAGTGGGTGCAGGAGCGCTTCGGCCAGACCTTCGATGCCGTGTACGTGCCGCCCGGCCAGCCGGTGGCCATCCATATCGAGCGTGAGCTGCCCATCGACTACGAGACACAAGGAAGGAGGGTGCGATATGACCGCACGGGCTCGGATGTCCTCGACCTGCCGTAGTGCCACAAATAGTGCTGCGAGAAGTGCTACAAAAAGCGCCGCCAGGCAGCTGGCAGCGCTGATGACCACCCTGCTGGTGGCGGGCTGTGCCACCTCCCAGGAGGAGCTGATGCCGGTGGGCGATACCACCATGATGGAGATCTGGCAGCACCAGGCCGGCCACAGCACCGGCGAGCGCCGCCTGCTGGACGTGCGCAGCGAGCTGCGCCGGCCCCTGGAGAGCCCGGATCTGGTCAGCGAGCAGCTGCGCTACAGCCGCGACGCCAGCAATGAGATCTACAGCCAGTTTCGTCGCCTGCCCAACCCGGACCTGGTGATGTACGTCTTCCCCCATCTGGCCGGGTCCGAGCAGGTGCCGGTCCCCGGCTATTCGACGGTGTTTCCCCTCTACCAGCGCACCCAGTACGCCATGCCCGGGGAGAGCGCTCGCCCGAGCGCAACGCTTGAGAGCCGGGGTAACGAGAGGAAGGCGCACTGATGTCCAAGTTTGACGACCTGATGAACCGGCTGTTTGGCAGCGCCCCGGCCGGCGGCAGCGGTCCGGGCCAGACGCAGGAAGCCGTGCTTTCAGATCGGGATGAGGCCGAGCAGGACGAGACGCCAGCGGCCGAGCCGCAGGCGCTGGCTGCGCTTAACAGCGACGTTCACGGCCGGCCACTGGCTCTGCCCCGGGGCAAGGCGCCTTCGGTGGCCGAGCTGCGCGCGCATTTCCGCCGGGCGCCCTCGTTCAGCAACTACCTGCCCTGGGTGGAGTACCTGCCCGAGTCGGGCTGCTTTCTGCTGGAAGACGGCGTCTCGGTGGGGGTGGTGGCCGAGGTCTTCCCCATTGCCACCGAGGGCCGCGCCCCGGAGTCCCTGGAGGCGATTCGCGACCAGATCGAGGCCGCCTTTCAGGACAGCCTGCCGGAGTATGAGCAGCACCCCTGGGTGGTGCAGCTCTTCGTCAAGGATGAGGTCGACGCCCGCCCCGACCTGGAGCGCATGCGCGACTATGTGCGACCCCGGGCCCGGGAGACCGAGTTCACCCAGGACTGGCTGGCGAGCATGGGCGCCAACCTCAAGGCGATCTCCAAGCCGGGCGGGCTGTTCCAGGATGACGGGGTGACCCAGACCCGCTGGCGGGGCCAGACCCGTCGCACGCGCCTGGTGCTCTACCGCTGGCTCGGCAAGAAGCGCCAGGCGGGGGAGCGTCAGCGGGGGCTCTCCCCCGAGCAGGCCGCCAATCAGGTCTACGACCGGCTGGCCGCCGCGCTGCACGGCGCGGGACTGCGTCTGGAGCGCTACGACGGGCGCGCCTTTCACCGCTGGCTGCTGCCGCGCTTCAACCCGCGGCCGCGGCTGGCCCCCGACGACCCGGCGCGCTTCTACGCCCTCTGCGACTACCCCGAGGACGCTTCTGACGTGGCCTGGAACTACGACCTGGCCGAGGGAATGCTCTTCAACTCGCCCCGGGGCGATGTGGAGACGGGGCTCTGGTGGTTCGATGGGCTGCCCCAGTGCTGCGTGGTGGTGGAGGAGATGCGCCGGGCGCCGGTGGTGGGCCACCTCACCGGCGAGGTGCGCCGCTCCGATGGCCAGGCCAGCAACGCCCTGATGGACAAGCTGCCCGAGGGCACCGAGGCGGTGCTGACCATCGTGGCGACGCCTCAGGAGCCCCTGGAGGACCATATCAACCGCCTGCACAGCAAGGCGGTGGGCGACAGCGTGTTGGTCCGCCAGGTGCGCGAGGACTGCGACACCGCCCGCCGCTACCTGGGCCAGAACCACAAGCTCTACCAGAGCACCCTGGCTTTCTTCCTGATGGGTGAGGACGAGCAGGACCTTCAGCAGCGCAGCATGGAGCTGGCCACACAGCTGCTGCAGGTCA
>NZ_JACUUD010000041.1 GCF_014859505.1 Halomonas sp. | reverse complement strand
CCAGCGCCTCGACCAGCGCCTGAAGGGCGCGCCCACGGTGGCTCAAGCGGTTCTTTTCGGGTGTCGACAGTTCGGCCACGCTCATGGCCTGGTCCGGCAGCCAGAAGAGGGGGTCGTAGCCGAAGCCACCCTCGCCTCGCGGATGGGCCAGGATCTCGCCCTCCCAGCTGCGCTGCACGATCAGCGGCACCGGATCCTCGGCGTGGCGCAGGTAGACCAGTACGCACCAGTAGCGTGCAGTGCGCTGCCCCTCGGGAACCTCGGCCAGGGCCTCCAGCAGCCGGGCGTTGTTGCGCTCGTCGCTCTTCGGCTCCCCGCCAAAACGCGCCGAGTAGATCCCAGGGGCCCCGTGCAGGGCATCGACCTCCAACCCCGAATCATCGGCCAGCGCCGGCAGACCGCTGACGCGACTCGCCTCACGCGCCTTGAGCAGGGCGTTCTCGACGAAGGTCAGGCCGGTCTCCTCTACCTCGGAGACATCATGTTCCGCCTGTGGCCTGACATCGAAGCCCAGCGGCGCCAGCAGCTGGTGAAATTCACGCAGCTTGCCGGCGTTGCCGCTGGCGAGGATCAAGGGGGTCGAGGTCATGTCGGATACTCATGGAGATTCACGGCCTGCCATTCTAGGATGCAGAAAGACGACAGGGAACGACCGGCGGACAACAGGCCGGCTTCGAGAGAGCCGCGAGTATGACACTGCTAATGAGCCAGGGTTGGTTTTCTTCGCTGCAAGCCTCTCGCCGGCCTGCAGGAATCCTTGTAGGTAATTGATTTTTATTGATGGGCCCGAGATTTATCAATAAAAGAATAAAAATAATATCTGTATATAACAAATAGTTTGCGACAAAATGTTACAATTTGATTCACACTCATCCTGAATAAACACCATCATTCTTTTACCTGCCGGTAACCAGCCGTCGGTTGGGTTTCCTCAGGGGGCAAACATGGCTCAGGAAAGAAGTATGCTGCTGGTAACCGCCAGCAGCCCTCAGTGCCAGCTTTTTATCGACTACCTGCGCCAGCAGCTGGCCTGCGCGATCACGGTGCTGACGCCTGGAAGCGAGTGGAAGCCTCGCGAGGTCCAACCCACCTTGATTCTGCTGGATATGGATCACGTTGGCGAAGACCTCATGCAGGTATGGCACGCCCGATCCATGGAGGACGAGCGTCTCTCCCTGGCCGCCTTCAACCTCAAGGACGAGGATCACGCGATACAGACCCTCTCGGCCCTCCACCTGCAGGGTGTCTTCTACCGCAGTGACAGCCTGGAAATGATCTGCAAGGGGCTGCAGGCGCTGATACTCGGTGAGCTCTGGATGTCGCGCTCGCTGATGACGCGCATGATCTCCTTCCTGCGGCGCCAGCAGCTCAACTCCTATCGCCCGGTCTGCGGACTTACCCACCGCGAGCTGGAAATCATTGGCCTGCTTGGTTCGGGTGCCTCAAACGGCGAAATCGCCGACCGCCTGTTCGTCAGCGAGCATACCGTCAAGTCGCACCTCTACAATATCTTCCGCAAGATCGATGTCCACAACCGCATCCAGGCCGTCAACTGGGCACGTCATAACCTGGGCGTGCCGCCCCCACCCAACAAGAATCACCCGCGACGGGACGTGGGACATGCAAGAGGCTTGGACTGAAACATCGAGCCCCTCACCCCAGCTTCACATGTTCCTCGATGAGATCGACCAGCGTCTCGGCGGCGTTGTGGGCAGTGGTATCGAGATGGACCAGATTCAGGCGCTCCTCATCACCGAAGGGCTCGCGTTCCGCCAGCTGATGGTCGAGTAGCACCAGACTGTTGGCGACCTCGAAGCCCTGTCGACGAGCGCGCTTTTCGATACGCCGCCTGAGCGTGGCCTCATCCGCCTCGAAGCTGACCATCAGGCAGGGCAAGCCGCGAGCCTCGGCCTGCTGACGCAGCAAGTCTCGCTGCCAGCGCTTCAGGCAGGTGGCGTCCACACAGGCCGGGATACCCGCATCGAGCAGGGTTCCCGCACAGCTTGCCAGGTGGCGATAGGTTCTCTCGGTGGCGACCTCACCGAAGATACCCACCGCCGGTGGCTCCGCCTGAGCCTGAGGATAGGCCTTGTCCTGAGGTAACTCGTGAAGTCGTCGCCGCTCCGCGTCCGAACAGACCCGGATTGCCCCCAGCCGACTGACCAGCCCAGAGGTAAAGCGGCTCTTGCCGCTGCCCGACACGCCAACGGCGATCACCAGCGGTGGGAAGCGGAACTCGGCGATACGCTCGGCCAGCGACAGATAGTGCCGACACTCGGCCATGCTCTCGGCCAGCCTTGCCGGATGTTCCGGATCCTGGCCCGGTGCCGGACGGCGCTGCAGCGCCCGCCGGGCACCACTCAGCGCATGACAGGTGCCGAACAGCGAGAGCAACCGCGACTGGGGATAGTCTCCCGACAGGCGCAGGTAACGATCCAGCGCCAGTCGTGTCAGCGCCGACTCTCCCCGCGCCTCCAGCCCCACCAGCAGCGCCGCCAGGTCGCTGGCCGGATCCGCCGGCAGCTCACTGCCGGGAGCCGCTGGATCACGGCCGATGGCGTTGACCAGCAGGGTCCGGCCTTCGTGGCACAAGCGGCTGTCCGGATGGACCAGCGCCCAGCTGGTCACCAGGCGCTCGCGCCGGCCCTCGAGCAGCGGCTTGAGGCGAACCAGGTCCTGCTTCAGCCACTCCCCGAGCTGGTCGAGCCGGAGGCACTCCTCCTCGTCCAGCAGCCCCTCTCGGATGGCCGCCAGCTCCTCCTGCGCCATCTGCACCAGTGGCCGGGTGGGATCGACATCCTTCACGGCGACCTGGGGTAGACGGTGGTAGGCCACCAGGGAGTCCACCAGCGATTCCAGGCTCTCGTTGTCATCACGGGCCGCAGCGGAGGAGTGGGGCATCACGAGTCTCCTGATGGTGTGGTGGAAAACAGTGCAGCGACAAAGGCCTTGGCCATGGTCTCAGGCTTGCCGCATCGTCACGAAGGCCTTCTCGGCGGCATCCAGGGTGCGCTGGATATCTTCCGGTGCATGGGCACTCGACATGAACCCCGCCTCATAGGCCGAGGGGGCCAGATAGACGCCTTCGTCCAGCATGGCGGTGAAGAAGCGCCGGAAGGCGTCGGCATCGCAGGCGGTGGCCTGGGCGAAGTTGTCCACACGACTCTGCCCGGTGAAGAAGAGGCCGAACATGCCGCCCACGTGCTGGGTGATCATCTCCACGCCGGCGGCCTCCGCTCGCTCCTGGAGACCGTGGCAGAGGGTCTCGACCCGCTGGGCCAGGGCATCATGGAAGCCGGGCTCGCGCAGCTTGGTGAGCAGGGCGATGCCGGCCGCCATGGCCAGCGGGTTGCCGGACAGCGTACCCGCCTGATAGACCGGCCCCAGCGGTGAAATGTTGGACATGATCGACTCGCTGCCGCCGAAGGCCCCCACCGGCATGCCGCCGCCGACGATCTTGCCCAGGCAGGTGAGATCCGGATGGATACCGTAGTGGGCCTGGGCACCGCCCAGGGCCACCCGGAAGCCGGTCATCACCTCGTCGAAGATCAGCACGCTGTCGTGAGCGTCACAGGCGCGCCGCAGGCACTCCAGGAAGCCCGGCTGGGGCGGGATGCAGTTCATGTTGCCGGCGACCGGCTCGACGATGATGCAGGCGATCTGGTCACCGATCTCCTCGAAGCACTGCTCCACGGCATCGATATCATTGTAGGGCAGGGTCACGGTGTGCTCGGCCAGGGAGGCCGGCACGCCGGGCGAGCTGGGCTCACCATGAGTCAGGGCCCCGGAGCCCGCCTTGACCAGCAGCGAGTCGGAGTGACCGTGGTAGTTGCCCTCGAACTTGACGATCTTGTCGCGGCCGGTAACCCCGCGGGCCAGGCGAATCGCCGACATGGTGGCCTCGGTGCCGGAACTCGTCATGCGCACCATCTCCATGGAGGGGATCATCTCGCAGATCAGGTCCGCCATGGTGGTCTCGATGGCCGTTGGGGTGCCGAAAGACAGCCCGTGGTCCAGCCGCTCGCGAACCGCCCCCAGCACATCCGGGTCGGCGTGGCCGGTAATCATCGGTCCCCAGGAGCCCACGTAGTCGACGTAGTGCTTGCCCTCCACGTCGATCAGGTAGGCGCCCTTGGCACGCTCCATGAAAACCGGTGGACGCTGCATCCCCTTGAAGGCGCGCACCGGCGAGTTCACGCCACCGGGGATATGGCGGCAGGCCCGTTCGAAGAGCTCGGCGGATGTGGTCATGGCGTGTCTCGTCCTCGAAAGCTGTGGATAATTCTCTGGATAACCTGATCATGGCCACCCGGCTGCCCCCATTCTCTGCGTTCAATCGGGGGATGGCCAGCCTCGGGCTCAGCCCGGAGCCGCTGCCTCGTCCACTCCCTCGACCGGCGTCACGGGCAGACGCCAAAGGCGACGTGGCAGCGCCTGGCCGTTGCCGGGTTGCCAGGCGTGGGCCAGCGCCTGCCAGGTAAAGGCCTGGGCCTGCTCGCAGGCGACCACCAGCGATTCACCGGCCGCCAGACGTGCTGCCAGGGCCGAGGCCAGGGTACAGCCGGAGCCGTGGTAGCGGCCCGGGAGTCGAGGCCAGCTCCACTGGCGACTCTGATAGGGCGTATGCAGGGTGTGGGCCACACGGTCAACCGGGGTGGCGGCAGTTGGCGCATCGGTCCCGGTGACCAGCACCGCCTGACAGCCCAGGGTCATCAGCTCCACCGCCCGCTCGGTATCCTCGCCGGCCTCGGCGGAGAGGCGGGCCAGCTCTTCCCGATTGGGTGTCAGGAGGTCCACCAGGGGGAGCAGCCGGTCGCGGAAGGCATCCACCAGTTCGGCTGTGGACAACTCTTGACCACCGCCAGCCCTGAGTACAGGATCCACCACCAGCGGTACCCCGGGAAAGCGACGGATGATATCGGTCACCGCATCCAGGGTCGTCAGGTCGGCCACCAGCCCCACCTTGATGGCAGCGATCTCGAAGTCGTCCAGCGCCGCGGCGGAGGCGCGCATGGCATGCGGGTCGCAGGGCACCACCGCCTGGACATCACGGCAGTCCTGCACCGTCAGTGCCGTGGGAATAGTCAGCGCCCAGCCGCCGCAAGCGGCGATCGCCTCGGCATCGGCGACCAGCCCGGCTCCCCCGGTGGGGTCGTGGCCGGCCAGCACCAGCACCACCGGCAGATGGGGCAACACCGTCTCGCCGGTCGCCATCAGAAGGGCTTGAGCACGGCGAGGAAGATGATGATCAGCAGGGCAATCACCGGCAGCTCGTTGAACCAGCGGAAGAACACATGACTCTTCGTGCAGCGCCCGTCGCGCAGCTGCTTGAGGTAGATCAGGCAGACATGGTGGTAGGCCACCAGCAGCGCCACCAGCAGCAGCTTGACGTGCAACCAGCCCTGACTGAACCAGAAGGGCATCAGATAGAGCAGCCAGCCACCGAATACCAGCACGGCGATCATCGAGGGTGTCATGATCCCCCGATAGAGCTTGCGCTCCATGACCAGGAAGTGGTCTATCGCCTGCTGCTCGCCGCGGTCACGCGCCATGGCATGGTAGACATAGAGGCGCGGGAGATAGAAGAGGGCGGCGAACCAGGTCACCATGGCAATCAGGTGCAGGGCCTTGATCCAAAGATACATGCGGGCTCCTCGTGGAAGAGTGGCTGAAGGGGTGAGAGCGCCGTCAATGGCGGTGCTAATCCTTGAAGGAATAATACCGCTCGATGGCACCCCGCGTGATGATACCGGAAATCCGCTTCTGTTTCGGACGGTTGCCATGCTCCACGTAGAGCGCATCTACCGCCTGGTCGTTGAGTCGCTCGAAGGCCTCGGAGAGCGTCGCCTGCAGGTGGATGGGCGCCAGCTCCAGGCGCAGGCCGGGAATCTCCAGCAGGTCGATCAACTCCTCTTCATGGGACTCTGGCTCCACGACTGCGTCCGGCTCCTCGGACCCATGCTCCATCAACCAGCGCGCCAGGTCAGCGGCCTTGAGGGCCAGGGTCGGCTTGTCGTCGCTGGAGCGTTCAATCAGGATCCAGATCGGGTTGCGCGCCAGCAGCGCCCGAGCGCGTTCGTGCGTCACCATGCGCGGCGTGCGCTCCAGGCTTCGCTCCATCACCGCCGGCACCGAAACCCTCGACAGAGCCTGCATCAGCGGCTGCTGCAGCGGGTGAAGGCCATGGCGGGTAGCGCTGATGAAGAAGCCATCGCAGCGGCACAGCTGTCGAGACGTCAGACAGGAAACCACCACTGCCAGCATGCCGGGCAGGATGATGTTGGGGTTGTGGGTCAATTCCAGCAGGGCCATCAGCGCCGCAAGCGGCGCCTGCAGCACGGCGCCCATCATCGCCGCCATCCCGAGCATGGCATAGATCCCCGGTTCCGCCCCCCGAGCGGGCCAGATCCAGCCGCCAAACAGCCCCATCAGCGCCCCCGCCGCGGCACCGATCACCAGCACCGGGCCGATGATGCCGATGGGAATACCGCTGGCCACGGTGATCGCCGTGAGCAGCAGCTTGGCCACCACCAGCGCCAGCAGCACGTCCACCGCCAGGTCACCGGTCAGCGCAGCACTAAGGCTGTCATAGCCGATGCCCTGCACCTCCGGGTACCACCAGGCCACTGCAGCGGTGGCCACGGCCACCAGCCCCAGGCGCAGCCACACCGGCAGGCCCTTGATCCAGCCGCTTCTCGCCACGTGGATGAAAAGCCCCGCCAGCAGACCGATCACCAGCGCCGTGACCACCAGCCAGGGCAGGTTGGAGAAGGAGCCGAGACTGACCGTCGGCACCTGGAAGGCCGGCTCGGAGCCGTAGACCAGCTGGGCAACCACGGCCCCCATGGTGGAGGCCAGGATCACCGGCATGAAGCCGGCGATGGTGTACTCCATCATCACGACCTCCATGGCGAAGATGACCCCGGCGATGGGGGTGTTGAAGGAGGCGGAGATCCCTGCGGCAGTGCCACAGGCCACCAGCACCCTCAGGCTGTTGTGGGGCAGCCGCAGCTGCTGGCCAAGGCCGCTGGAGGCCGCCGCCCCGAGATGGATCGCCGGGCCCTCGCGGCCGGCAGAGAGACCGCCGAGCACCGTGACCACGCCGACCCACCATTGATTGAGCCAGTTGCGCAGCGGAAAGCGCCCCTGATGATAGGTCAGTCGCTCCATCACATGACCGACGCCCAGCTTGCGGGCCTTCTCGGGCTGGCGCCACAGCAGCACCCCGACGATGGTGACCGCCAGGATCGGCAACAGGGAGCGCACCAGAGGCGAGAGTCCCTCGAAGGATTCGTGGTCACCGCCGGGCATGAAGGCCAGGGCGCCGAGGTCGATCAGCAGCCGGAAGCCGACCATGAAGCCCCCGGTGATCAGTCCCGACACCACCCCCAGCACGCAGAGCTGGGGGAGGGCGTCGACGCTGGCCAGGCGCTGGCGGAAGCCCTCCAGGCTGAGGTCTGGCAGTGAGAAGCGAGGCACGGCGAGATTCCTGTTCAACCTATTCCAGGGCCGGCTGGGTAGGCCCCTGTCTACTTGTGTATCATATTCGTCACAACCGAGCCCAGCCCAAGGCCAAGCGGAAGGAGTGCAACGTGATCAAGGTCGGAATCGTCGGTGGCACCGGATACACCGGGGTCGAATTGCTCAGGCTGCTGGCCCAGCATCCCGAAGTTGAAGTGGAAGCCATCACCTCCCGCTCAGAAGCGGGCGTACGCGTCTGCGACATGTATCCCAACCTGCGCGGCCACTATGACGATCTGGCCTTCAGCGAGCCCGATGGCGACCGCCTCGGCGCCTGCGATGCCGTGTTCTTCGCCACCCCCCACGGCGTGGCCCATGCCCTGGCCGGCGAACTGCTCGAGCGCGGCACCCGGGTCATCGATCTCTCCGCGGATTTTCGCCTGCGTGATGCCGAGGAGTGGGCCGAGTGGTACGGCCAGCCCCACGGTGCCCCGGCACTGCTGGGTGAGGCGGTCTACGGACTGCCCGAGGTCAATCGCGAGGCAATCCGCCAGGCGCGACTGATCGCCGTGCCCGGCTGCTACCCCACCGCGGTGCAGCTCGGCCTGCTGCCGCTGCTCGAGGCGGGCCTCATCGATGCCGGCCACGTCATCGCCGACTGCAAGTCAGGCGTTACCGGTGCCGGCCGCGGTGCCAAGGTGCCCTCGCTGCTGGCCGAGGCCAGCGAGTCCTTCAAGGCCTACGGTGCCGCCGGGCACCGCCACCTGCCGGAGATCCGCCAGGGCCTGACGGATGCCGCCGGTGTCCCGGTGGGTCTCACCTTCGTGCCCCACCTCACGCCGATGATCCGCGGCATCCACGCCACCCTCTACGGCCGCCTGGTCGGCGAACCGGGCGATCTGCAGACGCTCTTCGAGCAGCGTTTCGCCGACGAGCCCTTCGTCGACGTGATGCCCGCCGGCAGCCACCCGGAAACCCGCAGCGTCAAGGGCGCCAACCTCTGTCGGATCGCCGTGCATCGCCCGGGCAACGGCGATACCGTGGTGGTGCTCGCGGTGATCGACAACCTCGTCAAGGGCGCCTCCGGCCAGGCGATACAGAACCTCAACCTGATGTTCGGCTTCGCCGAGAACGCCGGCCTCACCGCCCCGGCGCTGATGCCCTGAACCCCGCTCACCTTCTCCCCCAGCAAAAGTTGACCATTTTGCTGGGGATTGGGGATAATGACGGGTCGACTTCTCCACTTCCCTCGAGGGAGCTCTCCATGAGCGGTGCCGAATCCTTTGTTCCTACTCCCCTGCTGCTGTCCGACAGCGCACGCCGACGGCTTCAGTCGCTGATCGAGGAAGAGGGCAACAGCCAGCTCAAGCTGCGGGTCTACGTGACCGGCGGTGGCTGCTCGGGCTTCCAGTATGGCTTCGACTTCGCCGATGAGGTCGCCGAGGATGACACCGTCATCGCCTTCGGCGACGTCGCCCTGGTGGTGGATCCGCTCTCCTACCAGTACCTGGTGGGCTCCACCGTGGACTTCGAGGAGGGCCTCGCCGGCGCGCGCTTCCTGGTCCAGAACCCCAACGCCACCACCACCTGCGGCTGTGGCGCCTCCTTCATGGTGTAAGCCGCAGCTACCGTGGACTCGGCGTCCGTGAAAATCCCCAACTTGACGCTCTGGAGCATTCTCGCCAAGGTTTAACAGGCGATACTCACCAGAAAAGACTCAATATGGGGAACTTCATGACAAGATCCGCTTCCACTTCACCCTTCCTGAAGCAAGCCACACTGGCCACCGCCTTGGCGATGGGCCTCGGCATGGCCGGTTCCGCGCTGGCTGAAACGCCGTCCGTCAACGTGGTCACCGATCCCAGTTTCGTACCCTTCGAGATGCTCGACCCCGAGACCGGGGAGATGATCGGGTTCGACATGGACATGATCAATGAACTGGCCGAACGTGCCGGCTTCGAGGTCAAGCTCACCACCATGGAGTTCGCCGGCATCATCCCGGCCGTGCAGACCGGTAGTCAGGAGATCGCCGTCGCCGGCGTCACCATCACCGAGGAGCGCGCCCAGATCGTCGACTTCTCGGACCCCTACTACGACTCCGGCCTGCAGATCATCGTGCGTGCCGACAACGACAGCGTCGAGACCATCGAGGACCTCGAGGGCATGTCCGTGGCCACGCGCATCGGCTCCACCAGCTACGACTTCCTTCAGGAGCATCTCGGCGACAGCGCCGACATTACCCCCTACCCGGGCAACAGCGACATGTACATGGCACTGCTCGGCCGTAACGTCGACGCCGCCTTCTATGACGCCCCCAACGTCGCCTACTTCTCCCAGACCCGAGGCGAAGGGCGTACCAAGGTCGTCGGCCCCCTCTATGCGGGCCAGCAGTACGGCATCGTCTTCCACAAGGGCAGCCAGTGGGTCGAGCCGGTCAACGAAGCCCTGGCCGAGATGCGCGAGGACGGCACCTACGCCGAGATCTACGAGAAGTGGTTCGGCGAGGCCCCCTCGGAGGAGTGAGCCGAGCCGCCCTGAACCCTCGTCGTTGTGACACGACGAGCTGACCAGCGGGGCCGGGCGGTAGCACCTCCCGGCCCCGCCTCGTTTCCAGCCATCCCGGAGAAACGCCCGTGGAAGTAACCTTTCAATTTGACTGGGCGGCGGCATTCCGCTCCATTCCGCACCTGCTGCCGGGCATTCCCTGGACCCTGCTGATCTCCTTCGGCGGGCTGGCCATCGGCTTCATCATCGGGATCGTCTTCGGACTGATGCGGATCAGTCCGTCACGCCTGATCCGCTGGCCGGCGGTCGTCTACGTCGAAGTGTTCCGCGGCACCCCCATTCTGGTGCAGGTGCTGTTCATCTTCTATGGCCTGCCTCAGCTGCTGGGTAGCCCCATCAATGCCCTGACCGCCGGCATCGCCGCCATCGCGGTCAACTCCGGCGCCTACATCTCTGAGGTGGTGCGCGGCGGGGTGCAGTCCATCGAACGCGGCCAGCGCGAGGCCTCGCTATCGCTGGGGCTCTCCCGCACCCAGGCCTTCCGCTACGTGATCTGGCCCCAGGCCTTCCGCCGGATGATTCCACCGCTGGGTAACCAGGGCATCATCAGCATCAAGGACACCTCCCTGTTCTCGGTGATCGGCGTGGGCGAACTGGTCCGCCAGGGCCAGATCTACATCGCCACCACCTTCACCGCCCTGGAGGTCTACTTCATGGTGGCCCTGATGTACCTGGCCATCACCTGGAGCCTGTCACTGCTGCTGCGCCAGCTCGAGAAACGCGGCCTGGTCGGCCAATAGGGGGAGCCACCCATGACACAGAACGAGAACGCGACCGCTCCCATCGTACGCATGGAGCAAGTCAACAAGCACTTCGGCAGCCTGCACGTGCTCAAGGATATCGATCTCGAGGTCGCCCCTGGCGAAGTAGTGGTGATCATCGGTGCCAGCGGCTCGGGCAAGTCGACGCTGATCCGCTGCATCAACGGCCTGGAAGAATTCCAGGAGGGCCATATCGAGGTGGATGGCAACGAGCTCACCCCCCATGGCAAGAGCGGCCAAGCCCTGCAGAAGATCCGCACCGAGGTGGGCATGGTGTTTCAGCAGTTCAACCTCTTTCCCCATCTCAGCGTGCTGGACAACGTCATCCTGGCACCCATGAAGGTGCGCGGCTGGAGCCGCGCCGATGCCATGGAGACCGCCGAGCGGCTGCTGGCAAGGGTCGGCATCAGCGACCAGGCCGCCAAGCATCCCAACCAGCTCTCTGGCGGCCAGCAGCAGCGCGTGGCGCTGGCCCGTGCGCTGGCCATGGAGCCGCGCCTGATGCTCTTCGATGAGCCCACCTCGGCGCTGGACCCGGAGATGATCGGCGAGGTGCTCGATGCCATGCGTGAGCTGGCACGAGAGGGCATGACCATGATCATCGTCACCCACGAGATGGGGTTCGCGCGAGAGGTGGCGGACCGGGTGATCTACATCCACCAGGGGGAGATCGCCGAACAGGCACCGCCCGAGCAGATCTTCGACCGTCCCTGCGACGAACGCACCCGCAGCTTCCTGGCCCGGGTACTCAAGCACTGATATCTCCCCCTCTCGAAGCGTGAAAAAAGGCCCTGGCGTTCGCGACAGGGCCTTTTTTTTGCTTGTGGATAGAATATTTCCCGACGGCGGGATTTCCTCCTGTCACCCCCCTGAGAGTAGGGTTTGGGGATAACCACGACGGTTGTTCACAGTTGCGGGCACAAGCCCGGTACCCATCGGTGGACAAACGGTACATCAATGGCGATGTGGACAAGTCGTCCTTTCATCCACAGGCTCCTGTCACTCTACGCGCAGGCAGTCACCCTCTTGCCCCGCCTCTTGCCAACAGTGTAACTTACTGAATAGCCATTAAATTAGCTACTTATGCACGGATTCTGTCCACACCAGTAGTAACAACCACAATAGAACTTCTCTCTATATATATTGATATTTAATGTTAGGAAGGAGGGTGGGCGACGAGCCGGGACGAGGGAGGTGTGGAAAACCCTGACGATTACCCACAGGGGGTTTATACTCGCGGCCTGATTTCATCCCCTGACAGGCAGACGGCGCTACCGCGCCAACGAGGTGCAACTTGGATTACCCCGACCGCTTTGACGTCATCGTCATCGGCGGTGGCCATGCGGGAACTGAAGCCGCGCTGGCCTCCGCTCGCATGGGCTGTCAGACCCTGCTGCTGACACACAACATCGAGACCCTGGGCCAGATGTCCTGCAATCCCGCCATCGGAGGGATCGGCAAGAGCCACCTGGTCAAGGAGATCGATGCGCTGGGCGGTGCCATGGCCAAGGCCACCGACCTCGGCGGCATCCAGTTCCGTGTGCTCAATGCCCGCAAGGGTCCTGCCGTGCGGGCTACCCGCGCCCAGGCCGACCGGATCCGCTACAAGGCCGCGATTCGCAGGATGCTGGAGAACCAGTCCAACCTAACGCTGTTCCAGCAGGCCGCCGGCGATCTGATCGTGGACAACGACACCGTGCGCGGCGTGGTCACCGAGACCGGTATCCGCTTCCACGCCGATACCGTGGTGCTGTGTACCGGCACCTTCCTCGGCGGGGTTATCCATATAGGCCTCGAGCAGAGCCGCGGTGGCCGCGCCGGCGACCCGCCCTCCAATCGCCTCGCCGAACGCCTCCGCGCCCTGCCGTTCCGGGTCGATCGCCTCAAGACCGGCACGCCGCCACGCCTGGATGCCCGAAGCCTCGACTTCTCGCTGCTCGAGGAGCAGCCCGGCGACAGCCCAACCCCGGTGATGTCCTTCCTGGGCAGCCGAGATCAGCATCCACGGCAGGTAAGCTGCCATATCGGCCACACCAACGAGCGCACTCACGAGATCATCTTCGCCAACCTCGACCGCTCGCCCATGTACTCCGGGGTGATCGAGGGGGTAGGGCCGCGCTATTGCCCCTCCATCGAGGACAAGGTCCACCGCTTCGCCGACAAGGCCAGCCACCAGGTGTTCGTCGAGCCCGAGGGCCTGGAGACTCATGAGCTCTATCCCAACGGGATCTCCACCTCGCTGCCCTTCGACGTGCAGCTGCAGGTGGTGCGCTCGATCAAGGGGCTCGAGAACGCCCACATCACCCGGCCCGGCTACGCCATCGAGTACGACTTCTTCGACCCGCGGGACCTCAAGCACTCGCTGGAGACGAAATTCATCCACAATCTGTTCTTCGCCGGGCAGATCAACGGCACCACCGGCTACGAGGAGGCCGGCGCCCAGGGACTGCTGGCCGGGCTCAATGCCGCCCGTCGGGCGAAGGATCTGGAGGCCTGGTGGCCTCGCCGCGACGAGGCTTACCTAGGCGTGCTGGTGGATGACCTGATCACCCTGGGCACGAAGGAGCCCTACCGCATGTTCACCTCGCGGGCCGAGTACCGTCTGCTGCTGCGCGAGGACAACGCCGACCTGCGCCTCACCGAGGCCGGTCGCGAGCTGGGGCTGGTGGATGACGTTCGCTGGGCCGTCTTCAGCGAGAAGCGCGAGGCAATCGAGCGTGAGAGCGCCCGGCTCAAGGCCTGCTGGGTGCAGCCGGGCACCGCGGCCGCCGAAGCGGTCGCCGAGAGGACCGGCAAGCCGTTGACCCGGGAGTACAGCCTGATGGACCTGCTCAGGCGTCCGGAGCTCGGCTACGCCGATCTGGCCGACCTGCCCGGCATCGAAGGCGAGGCGGTGGCCGATGACGGGGTCGCCGAGCAGGTGCAGATCCAGGCCAAGTACCAGGGCTACATCGACCGTCAGCAGGACGAGATCGACAAACTCAAGCGTCACGAGGCCACGCCGCTGCCGGTGGATCTGGACTATGCGCGGGTCGAGGGGCTCTCCCACGAGATCCGCCAGAAGCTCGCCGAGGCGCGCCCCGAGACCCTGGCCCAGGCCTCGCGGATCTCGGGTGTGACGCCGGCGGCGGTCTCCATCCTGCTGATTCATCTGAAGAAGCGCCGACTGCTCGATGACCGCAAGGCGGCCAGCGCATGACGGCAACGGATCCTGCGGTCGAGGCGCACCTCGACCAGGGGCTCGAACGTCTCGGCATCGTCGTGGACCCCGACCAGCGCCAACGTCTGCTGGCGCTGGTCGGCCTGTTGCACAAGTGGAACCGCGCCTATAACCTCACCGCGATACGCTCGCCCGAGGAGATGGTGGCTCGCCACCTGCTGGACAGCGCCGCCGTGCTGCCCTTCGTGAAGGGTCCTACCCTCCTCGATGTGGGCGCCGGGCCCGGCTTTCCCGGCCTGGTGCTGGCGATTCTCCGGCCCGAGCTTGCGGTGAGCCTGCTCGACAGCAACGGCAAGAAGGTGCGCTTCCAGCGCCAGGCGGTGATGGAACTGGGCCTGACCAACGTGACCCCGGTGCAGATGCGGGTCGAGGCCTTCGAGGGTCGCTTCGACCAGGTGATCTCACGTGCCTTCGCCAGCCTCGGCGACTTCGTCTCCCTGACGCTGCCGCTGGTGCTCCCGGGCGGCCAGTGGCTGGCCATGAAGGGCCCCGCCGTGGATGACGAACTCGCCGGTGTGCCGGTTGGCGTGGTGCCGGTGGCCCGGCACTCCCTGGAGGTGCCCTTTGACGTCGGCAGCCGGCTGCTGGTGGTCCTCGAACGCCAGGAAGATGGCTCGCGCCCATGACAACCCGCGTTTCCCAGCAAGGGAGTTGCCCGTGACCAAGATCATCGCCTTGACCAACCAGAAGGGTGGTGTCGGCAAGACCACCACCGCGGTCAATCTCGCCGCCAGCCTGGCGGCGCTGGATCGCCGAGTGCTGCTGGTGGACCTCGACCCCCAGGGGCATGCCACCATGGGAAGCGGGGTGGACAAGCACGAACTCGAGGGCAGCGTCCTGGATGTGCTGCTGGGCGACTGTGTCGCCGCGGAGGTGATCGTCGACTGTCCCGTGGCGGGCTACTCCCTGCTGCCGGGCAACGGTGACCTCACTGCCGCCGAGGTGGCGCTGCTGGATCGAGAGGCCGGCCGCGAGCGCTGCCTGGAGCGGGCGCTGGCGGATGTCGCCGGCGAATACGACGTGGTGCTGATCGATTGCCCCCCCTCGCTCAACATGCTCACCGTCAACGGCCTGACCGCGGCCAACGGCGTGCTGATCCCGCTGCAGTGCGAGTTCTACGCCCTGGAGGGGCTCTCGGCGCTGCTCGACACCGTCGAGCAGATCAAGGAAAACGTGAACCCGGGGCTCGAGGTCTACGGCATCCTGCGCACCATGTTCGATGCACGCAACAGCCTGACCCGCGATATCACCAAGCAGCTGCGCGACTATTTTGGCGATACCCTGCTCAAGGCCACCATTCCGCGCAACGTGCGGGTTGCCGAGGCGCCCAGCCACGGGCTGCCGGTGACCAAGTACGCCCGCTTCTCGCGGGGCAGCCAGGCCCATCGGGTGCTGGCCAAGGAACTGATTCGCCGGCTGTCGCTGTGACGACTGCATGGCGCACTCATGCCGTAACCGCTGTGATGAGGGAGTGTCGATGACGCGTAAACGCGCCCTGGGACGTGGACTGGATGCCCTGATCGGGGCCAGCGCTCGCCGTCGCGAGAGCCTTGACCTTCCCGAGGTGGGCATCGAGCTGGAAGATGGCGTGCCGCCGGCCACCGCGCCGGATGCCCAGGATCGCCTCGAGCGCCTGCCGCTGGGCCAGCTGACCCGCGGCAAGTATCAGCCGCGCCGGGATATCCAGCCCGAGGCCCTGGAGGAGCTGGCCGACTCGATCCGCGCCCAGGGGGTGATGCAGCCCATCGTGGTGCGTCCCGCCGGCGAGGATCGCTACGAGATCATCGCCGGTGAGCGTCGCTGGCGGGCTGCCCAGCTGGCCGAGCTCGACGTGATCCCCGCGGTGATCCGCGAGGTCACCGACGAGGTGGCCCTGGCCCTGGCGCTGATCGAGAACATCCAGCGCGAGAACCTCAATCCGGTGGAGGAAGCCATGGCGCTGAAGCGCCTGCTGGAGGAGTTCGAGCTGACTCAGCAGCAGGTCGCCGACGCCGTGGGCAAGTCCCGCGCCCAGGTGGCCAACCTGCTGCGGCTGCTGGCACTGGACCCCGAGGTGCAGACCCTGCTGGAGCGCGGCGACCTGGATATGGGCCACGCCCGGGCGCTGCTGGCGCTCTCGGGCGCCAAGCAGCGACGGGCGGCCCACGAGGTGGTCAACAAGGACCTCACCGTGCGCGACACCGAGGCGCTGGTGAAGCGCCTCGTCGCCGGGGAACCGAAGAAGGCCGATAAGCCGTCGGCCAGCCCCGATGTGGCCCGCCTCGAGACCCGGCTGGGCGAGCTGCTCGGTGCGCCGGTGAAGATCCAGCACGGCCGCGGGGGGAAGGGGCGGCTGACCATCCGCTACACCAGCCTCGACGAGCTGGATGGAATCCTCGAACACATACGCTGACGGGCACCAACACGCGCCACGATGTTGACAATTCCTGCATCTTTGGTCGCAAGAAGGGGCAGAAGCAGGCAAAATCCGCAGCGGCTCTGTTGAAGCCCCGATAGCCCTTCCCTATAATCCGCCGGTGTTTGCCCTGATATCCTGCATGGCACCCGCGGCGAAAAAGGGCCCTGACAGTGGGCCAGGATGATGACACGATGCACAGAGCCTCATCCGCCGCAGGACGCCGACAGCTGGATTTCACGCGGTTGTTTCTGGCTCAATGGACCGCGATGCTGTTAGTGGCCCTGTTGGGGCTCTGGCTGGCGGGGGTCTTCGGGGCGATATCGGCCCTGATGGGTGGTCTGGTCAGCCTGCTCCCCTCGTTCTACTTCGTGAGGCGCGGACTGCGCAGTCGAGGTGGCAAGCGCGCGAGGGTCAATGTGCTCAATCTCTATCAGGCGGCGATGGGCAAGTTCGGTTTGACGGTGGCACTTTTCGTGATCGTGTTCGTGGTAGTGCCCCCCTCAAACCCGGCTTTATTCTTCGTTGCATTTGTGGCGGCCCAACTCATGTACTGGCTGACCCCCTGGCTGGCGCGTGAGAGGTCGACCCCCCGAACCTGAGGAAGCAGTATGGCAGCAGATAACGAAATATCGGCCATCTATTACATACAGCACCACCTCCAGAACCTGACCTTCGGCTACCACCCGCAGAACGGCTGGTCGCTGGCGTCCAGCTCCACCGAGGCAGTAGAGATGGGCTTCTGGGCGATCCACCTGGATACCATGGGGTGGTCCATCGCCATGGGTGTGCTCTTCCTGTGGCTGTTCCGCAAGGCCGGCAAGATGGCCACCACCGGGGTCCCCGGCGGGCTGCAGAACGGCGTCGAGATGGTCATCGAGTTCATCGAGAACCTGACCCGCTCCACCTTCCACGGCAAGAACCCTCATATCGCCCCGCTGGCGTTGACGCTGTTCATCTGGATCCTGTTGATGAACACCCTCAAGATCATTCCGGTCGACTATTTCCCCGAGTTGTTCGGCAAGCTCGGCTTCGAATACATGAAGATCGTGCCGACCACCGATGTCAATGCCACCCTGGGCATGGCCTTCGGCGTGTTCTTGCTCATCATCTATTACAGCTGCAAGGTGAAGGGAGTGGGCGGCTTCGCCAAGGAGCTCTCGCTGACGCCCTTCAACCACTGGTCGCTGATTCCGTTCAACCTGATCCTCGAGATCGTCGGCCTCATCGTCAAGCCGATCAGCCTGGGCCTGCGTCTTTTCGGCAACATGTTTGCCGGCGAGGTGATCTTCATCCTGATCGCGCTTCTGCCCTTCTGGGCCATCTGGCTGCTGGATGTGCCGTGGGCGATCTTCCACATCCTGGTGGTGACTCTGCAGGCCTTCATCTTCACGACGCTGTCCATCGTGTATCTGAGTGCCGCGCACGAGCATCACTGAGACCCGCGCAACGCTTGTAACTCAACCAACCACTAACCCTTGTAACTCAACCTATCAGGAGCACTAACATGGAAATCGTCTACATTGCTGCCGCCATCATCATCAGCATCAGCGCCCTGGCCACCGGCATCGGCTTCGCCATGCTGGGCGGCAAGCTGCTCGAGTCCACCGCGCGTCAGCCCGAGCTGGGCGACCAGCTGCAGACCAAGACCTTCATCATGGCTGGCCTGCTCGACGCCGTGCCGATGATCGGTGTCGGTATCGCGATGTACCTGATCTTCGTCGTCGCCGGTTAACGACAGCACCGAGCGCTCAGCGCTCGGTTTGCTTGTTACCGGTCGCCACGAACCTGTCAGAGGTACAGTCCTGTGAATATCAACATGACGCTGATCGGGCAGACGATCGCCTTCGCGATCTTTGTCTGGTTCTGCATAAAGTACGTGTGGCCGCCTATCAGCGCTGCGCTCCATGAGCGCCAGAAGAAGATTGCCGATGGCCTCGACGCGGCAAGCCGTGCCTCTCGTGACCTCGAGCTCGCCCAGGAACAGGCCGCTCAGACGCTGCGCGAGACCAAGGAGCAGGCTTCCCAGATCCTCGAGCAGGCCAACAAGCGCTCTTCCCAGATGGTCGAGGAGGCTCGCGATCAGGCCCGCGCCGAGGGCGAGAGACTGGTAGCCAGTGCTCGCGCCGAGATCCAGCAGGAAATCAATCGCGCCAAGGAAGAGCTTCGCGCCCAGGTGTCGACCCTCGCGGTCACGGGTGCCGAGCGTGTTCTGGAAGCCTCCATCGACGAGAAGGCACATCGCAAGCTGCTCGACAAGCTTGCTGCCGAACTGTGAGGAGGTGATCCATGGCGGAACTGTCTACCGTCGCTCGGCCCTACGCCAAGGCGGCGTTCGAGTACGCACGCGATCACCAGGCGCTGGACACCTGGTCCGAGACGCTGGGCACCCTGGGCCAGATCATGGCCATCCGGGATGTCCAGGCGCTCATCGCCAGTCCGAAGCTCACCTCCGAGCGCAAGGTGGCACTGCTGGTCGAGGTGGCCGACGTCAAGGTGGACGACGCGTCGCGTCGCTTCCTTGATGAGCTGGCCGAACAGCGTCGCCTGCCGGCGCTGGGCGCCATCGCCGGGCAGTTCGAGCGGCTGCGTGCCGACCACGAGCAGCGTGTCGACGTCACCGTGGTGTCGGCCTTCGAACTCGACGACAAGCAGCAGCAGAAGCTCGCCGGTGCGCTCAAGAAGCGCCTGAATCGCGAAATCTCCATTACCACTCAGGTGGATCCCAGGCTTCTCGGCGGCGTGATCCTGCGCGCCGGCGACACCGTCATCGACGGGTCGGTGCGCGGTCGATTGAACCGCCTCGCCGAAGCCCTTACCGCCTGAGTCTGAGGGACATGGCATGCAGCAACTGAATCCTTCCGAGATCAGCGACATCATCAAGCAGCGTATCGAGAAGCTTGACGTCGCATCCGAAGCCCGCAATCAGGGCACCATCGTCAGCGTATCCGACGGCATCGTGAAGATTCACGGGCTCGAGGACGCGATGTTCGGTGAAATGATCGAATTTCCCGGTAGCATCTTCGGCATGGTGCTCAACCTCGAGCGCGACTCCGTGGGTGCTGTCATCCTCGGTGACTACCAGCAGCTCGAAGAGGGCATGACCGCTCAGTGTACCGGTCGTATCCTCGAGGTCCCGGTGGGCCCCGAGCTGAAGGGCCGCGTGGTGGATGCTCTGGGTAATCCCATCGATGGCAAGGGCGATATCGACGCCAAGATGACCGATGCCGTCGAGAAGGTTGCCCCGGGCGTCATCACTCGCCAATCGGTGGACCAGCCGATTCAGACCGGCTTCAAGTCCATCGACGCCATGGTGCCGATCGGTCGGGGCCAGCGCGAGCTGATCATCGGCGATCGCCAGATCGGCAAGTCGGCCATCGCTATCGACGCCATCATCAACCAGAAGGGCAAGGGCGTCACCTGTGTCTACGTCGCCATTGGCCAGAAGCAGTCCACCATCGCCAACGTGGTTCGCAAGTTGGAAGAGCATGGCGCCATGGAGCACACCATCGTGGTCGCCGCCGGCGCTGCCGATCCGGCCCCGATGCAGTTCCTCGCCGCCTACTCCGGCTGCACCATGGGCGAGTACTTCCGCGACCGTGGCGAAGACGCCCTGATCGTCTACGATGATCTGTCCAAGCAGGCCGTCGCCTATCGTCAGGTCTCCCTGCTGCTGCGTCGTCCTCCGGGTCGTGAAGCCTACCCGGGTGACGTCTTCTACCTGCACTCCCGCCTGCTGGAGCGTGCGGCACGGGTCAACGTGGATTACGTCGAGAAGTTCACCAACGGTGAAGTGAAGGGCAAGACCGGCTCGCTGACCGCGCTGCCGATCATCGAGACCCAGGGGGGCGATGTGTCCGCCTTCGTTCCGACCAACGTGATCTCCATCACCGACGGTCAGATCTTCCTGGAGACCGATCTGTTCAACTCGGGCATCCGTCCGGCCATCAACGCCGGCCTCTCGGTGTCTCGTGTCGGTGGTTCGGCCCAGACCAAGATCATCAAGAAGCTTGGCGGCGGCGTGCGCCTGGCCCTGGCCCAGTACCGCGAGCTGGCGGCCTTCTCCCAGTTTGCTTCCGATCTGGACGAAGCCACCCGCAAGCAGCTGGAGCACGGTCAGCGCGTCACCGAGCTGATGAAGCAGAAGCAGTATTCGCCGATGTCCGTGGCCGAGATGGGGGTGTCTCTTTACGCCGCCAACGAAGGCTTCCTGGACGACATCGATGTGAGCAAGGTGCTGGACTTCGAGCGTGCCCTGCATGACTACATGAAGTCCGAGCATGCCGAGCTGCTCGACAAGATCGACCAGACCGGCGACTACAGCGACGAGATCGAGAGCGGGTTGAAGGCGGGTCTCGAGAAGTTCAAGGCCACTCAGAGCTGGTAATCCCGCTGGCCCGTCCCGCCTTCGGGGCGGGCCCAGGAGCTTTCTGAGGGCCACGAACGGAGTAGATCGCTATGGCAGCTGCAAAAGAGATACGCACCCAGATCGGGAGCATCAAGAACACGCAGAAGATCACCAGCGCCATGGAAATGGTCGCTGCGTCGAAGATGCGCCGGGCCCAGGACCTGATGAGGGCCAGCCAGCCCTATGCGCGTCAGATACGCAACGTCGTTGCCCATATCGCCGATGCCAATCCCGAGTACAAGCACGACTACATGGTCGATCGCGAGGTCAAGCGGGTGGGCTACATCGTGGTCTCCACCGACCGCGGCCTGTGCGGTGGCCTGAACGTCAACCTGTTCAAGGCGGTGCTCAAGGATTCGATGGGTCATCGTGAAGCGGGCGCCGAGCTGGACTTCTGTGCGCTGGGTAACAAGGCCGGCGGCTTCTTCCGCAAGTACGGGGGCAACCTCGTGGCGGCGAAGAGCGGCCTGGGCGAGTCGCCCGAGGTCGAGGATCTGATCGGCAGCGTGAAGGTCATGCTGGATGCGTTTGACGAGGGCCGTCTGGATCGGCTTTACGTGGTGTACAACGAGTTCGTCAACACCATGACGCAGAAGCCGGCGGTCAGGCAGCTTCTGCCCCTGTCTCCGGACATGGGCCTCGATGATGCGCATGAAGAAGCTGATCAACGTCCCGGTAGCTGGGACTACCTGTATGAGCCGGATGCCAAGGCGCTGCTGGACAGCCTGCTGGTTCGTTTCATCGAATCCCAGGTGTACCAGGCGGTGGTCGAGAACGCGGCCTGCGAGCAGGCCGCCCGGATGATCGCCATGAAGAGTGCCACCGACAACGCCGGCGGCCTGATCGACGACCTGGAGATGGTCTACAACAAGGCTCGCCAGGCCGCCATCACCCAGGAGATCTCCGAGATCGTCGGGGGCGCCGCCGCCGTATAGCGCCGGGGAGGGCGAGGCCCTCCCGGCACACAGGCTTCATTTGCAGGTTTTTTAGAGGATCGCAAGATGAGCGGACGTATCGTACAAATCATCGGCGCGGTGATTGACGTAGAGTTTCCGCGGGACGATGTTCCCAAGGTCTACGACGCGCTGAAGGTCTCGAATGTCGAGACAGTGCTCGAAACTCAGCAACAGCTGGGAGACGGCGTGGTGCGCACCATCGCGATGGGTTCCACCGAGGGGCTCAAGCGGGGGATGGACGTCACCAATACCGGTGCGGCCATCTCCGTGCCGGTGGGCAAGGAGACGCTGGGTCGCATCATGAACGTGCTCGGCGAGCCGATCGACGAGGCCGGCGACATCGGCGAGCAGGAGCGCATGCCGATTCACCGCAAGGCACCGGGCTATGCGGATCAGGCGGCGTCCAACGAGCTGCTCGAGACCGGCATCAAGGTCATCGACCTGGTCTGCCCGTTCGCCAAGGGCGGCAAGGTCGGCCTGTTCGGCGGCGCCGGCGTGGGCAAGACCGT
>NZ_JACUUD010000199.1 GCF_014859505.1 Halomonas sp. | reverse complement strand
AGAGCAGTTCGATCACCCGGTGGGCGACGATGGAGGTCTGCTCGGCGGGCTTGGCCAGCACCGTGTTGCCGGCCACGGCGGCGGCCACCACCTGGCCGCAGAAGATTGCCACCGGGAAGTTCCAGGGGCTGATCGCCGCGAATACACCCTTGCCGCCCAGTATCAGCTCGTTGGATTCGCCGGTGGGGCCGGGCAGGGCGATGGGTTGGCCGAACAGCTCCTCGGCCTTCATGGCGTAGTAGCGGCAGAAGTCCACCGCCTCCTTGATCTCGTCGACGCCGTCGGTGAGCAGCTTGCCGCCCTCCCGGGAGCAGAGCGTCATCAGCTCGGCCATGTGGGTTTCCATCAGGTCGCCCAGGCGGCGAACGATGGCGGCGCGTTCGGCCACCGGCGTGCTCTCCCAGCGCGGGAAGGCAGCCCAGGCGGCATCCACGGCGCGGGCGGCCTGCTCGGCGCTGGTCCACTGCACCGTGCCGACCCTTTTCCGGCGGTCATAGGGGCTTTTGATCTCGTGCTGGTTGGCCGGGTCGTCGGCTACCGCGAGGGCCAGCAGCGGCCCCACCCGATGCTCCTTCTCCATGGTGGCGGCCATGGCATCCATCAGCGGCTGGTACTGGCTGCGCACGTTGAGGTTGACGCCGCGCGAGTTTCGGCGGCCGGCGCCGAAGATGTCCCGCGGCAGGGGAATGCGCGGGTTGGCAAGGGTCTTGTACTGCCGGAGCGTTTCGGCCGGGTGCACGCAGAGCGACGCTATCGGCACATCGGGGTCGACCAGCTGGTGCACGAACGAGGAGTTGGCGCCGTTCTCGAGCAGCCGGCGCACGAGGTAGGGGAGCAGGTCCTTGTGGGCCCCCACCGGAGCGTAGATGCGGCAGTAGGTGCCCTTCGGGGCGCGAGCGAGGGCGGCGTCGTAGAGCGCCTCGCCCATGCCGTGCAGGCGCTGGAATTCGAATGGGCGGGTCGCCTCGTTGGCCAGTTCAAGGATGGTACTGATGGTGTGGGCGTTGTGGGTGGCGAACTGCGGGAAGATGCGCCCGCGGGTGGCGTCCGAGAGCAGGAAGCGTGCGCACACCAGATAGGCCACGTCGGTGCTGGCCTTGCGGGTATAGACCGGGTAGCCGTCGACGCCGAGCTGCTGGGACTCCTTGATCTCGGTGTCCCAGTAGGCGCCCTTGACCAGGCGCAGGGGAATCTCGTCGCCCTGCGCCTCGGCCAGGCGGTTGAGGTAGTGGAGTACCGGCAGGGCGCGAGTGGAGTAGGCCTGAACGACCAGGCCGAAGTGGCCCCAGCCCCGGCAGATGTCGCTCTCGTAGACGGCGCGGAACACCTCCAGCGAGATCTCCAGGCGGTCCACCTCCTCGGCATCGATGGTCAGCGCCACGCTGAGCTCGCGGGCCATGGCCGCGAGCTTCTTTACGCTGTCGACCAGTTCGTGCAGCACCTGCTCCCGACGGCCGAACTCGTAGCGCGGATGCAGCGCCGAGAGCTTGATGGAAACCGAGGGGGCGGGGGTCTTCGCCGACAGGGTCTTGCTGGTCTTGCCGACTCGCTCGATGGCCCTGGCATAGTCATCGAAGTACTTGCGGGCGTCCTGGCGGGTGCGCGCGGCCTCGCCGAGCATGTCATAGGAGTAGGTATAGCCCTTGTCGAAAAGCGGCTTCGAGCGCTTCAGTGCCTCGTCGATATCGCGGCCCAGCACGAACTGCTTGCCCATCACCTTCATGGCCTCGCGCATGGCCCGCCGGATCACCGGCTCGCCGAGGCGGTTGACCAGCTTGTTGATGAAGCTGGCCGGCCGGCCATCCCTGGGATGATCCAGGTTGATCACCCGGCCGGTCATCAACAGGCCCCAGGTGGAAGCATTCACAAACCAGGAGTCGCTCTGGCCGAGGTGGGACTTCCAGTCGGCGGGGCCGAGCTTGTCCTCGATCAGCGCGTCGGCGGTTGCCGTGTCGGGGATGCGCAGCATCGCCTCGGCGAGGCACATCAGCATCAGCCCCTCATGGGTGTCGAGGCTGTACTGCTGCAGTAGTTCGTCGATGGCGTCCACCGCGGTATCCATCTCGCGGACCTCGCGGACCAGTTCGGCGGTCTTGCTGGCGATGCGCTGGAAGTCCTGCGAATCGGCGTTCAGCGCCTTGATCAGCTCGGCCACGAATCTGTTTTCATCGACCACATAGTGGTCGCTGATGCGCGAGAAGAGGGTGTCAAGATCCTGCTGCCAGGTGGCGTCATCAAGCATGTTGTTGGAATCGAGCACGAAAGGTCCCTTGCAGGTGTCGTCAGGCGGGAAGGTGTCGCCCGGTGGAGAGCGTGGGCCCTGCCATGGAGCGCAATGTTCCTCACTTTAGGAGCCGCACCCGGCAGCTGCTTGTTGTTTCCGCGGATCTTGTTGCCGATTCCGCGGATTCTTCCTTCGGGGTGATTCCTGGCTTAGACTTTCGTCTAGTTATGTGATCGTGTCAGGGTGGTGTGCGTGACTCGGCCAGGAGACTTCCGGTGCGGCGCAGGCGGCTGGGCGATGCGTCGAAGGCTTCCCGGCAAGCGTGGGAGAATGCGCTCTGGCTGGTGAAACCGGTTCGGGCCGCGACCTCGGAAAGGGGCAGGTCGCTTCGGGTAAGCAGGTGGCGAGCGGCTTCCAGGCGCCGGTTGCGCACATACTGCCAGGGGGTGAGGCCGGCCTGCTCGCGGAAACAGTGACGGAAGTGAGCCTCGCTGAGACAGGCCTCCCGAGCCAGGTCGGCGACGTTCAGCGGGCTGGCCAGGTGGCGCTGGATGAAGCGGTCGAGACGGGCCAGGTCGAGCCGGCGGCCGCGAGGTGGGGCAGGGGCCTCTGCCAGGCGGGCGTTCAGGCAGCCGAGCAGGGTGGCGGCCAGACGCTCCTGCTGGTGCTCCGAGCTCCCGGCGACATCGAGCTCCAGCAGCAGGAAATTCAGGTAGCGCTTGAGGGGGTCATCCAGGGCGAAGAAGCGTGGTGCGTCGAAGAGGCGTGACAATTCGTGGTGAAAGCCGGTGAGGCAGTGGGCTTCGCTCGGCAGGTCGAGGATCAGCTGGCGGTTCCGGCCGGTACCCGCGTAATGGTGAACGTGGTTGGCGGGGACGATGCAGCCCGAAAGGGCCGAAATGGCGCCGCCCAGCCCCTCTATCTCGAACTCTGCCCGTCCCTCGAGGCCGATCACGATCTGATGGAAGTCGTGGGCGTGGTGGCGTGTGGCGGTATCGAGAGGGATCTGGCGGATGGCACTCGACATGTCGGGCCCCGTTCAGGCGATGTGAAAACTTATCCTAGCCCGAACCCGGTACTTGGGTCATTTCACGCTGCGTTGACGCTCCTTGATGGCCAGGTGTCGTGCGAGGTGGTCGCGTAGGGCAGTGAGCTCCTCCTGGCCGGTGGCATCGAGCAGCGGCTTGCCGCGGGTCACACGGCCATGACTGCCGTGTTCGTCCACCAGCCGCTGGGCGCGGCGGCGGATGCCATCGAGAGTCTCGTCGTGGCGGATGGGGTAGCCGATGATGGCATTCCACTCGGTCTCGCTGATCTGGCTCACCAAGGCGCGATCGATAAGCTCCAGCAGTTGGGTGGGTTCAGTGCGGTAGCGGGGGGTGCCGGTGAGCAGCAGCAGGCCAACCATGCCGCCAAAGATCAGCAGGCAGACGGCGAAGACAAGCAGGAAGAGGGCCATGGGCGCCACCAGAGGATGGTCCCATCTCAGGAGTGCGCTTGGGGAGTGCTCCTGGATCCACGTCGAAAATGAACAAAAGTACTGCAGAAACGTGGAGCGGGTGAAGGGAATCGAACC
>NZ_JACUUD010000198.1 GCF_014859505.1 Halomonas sp. | reverse complement strand
GACAGTTTGCGAGGAGATAGCGTGCGTAGAGACGGTGTGCAGCGAAGCGCCTATGTGACCGATCTCAGGAGCCTGCAGGGGGAGTGCAGCGTGAACTTCCTGAGGCTGGTGCGCCTGCTGGGGGACCTGGAGGTCGGCGAGACCCGCGAGATCGAGCTGGCCAGCGAGGGCCGCTGGCTGGGCGTGCTCGGCCTGGAACTGCTGGAGCGGGCGCCTTACACCAGCACCGTGCGGGTCACCCAGCGCGGGGTGCTTGACTCGATGATCGAGGCCCCGCGGATGCGGGTGCACCTCTACCACGACGTGCGCATGGCCGAGGTCACCGACTTCCAGCGCCAGCGCCACTTCCATGGCCGCTATCGCTACCCCAACTCGCGCATGCACCAGCCCGACGAGAAGCTGCAGCTCAACCGTTTCCTCGGCGAATGGCTGGAGCACGGCCTGGCCCATGGCCACTCCCTCGACCTGCCAGAACTTCCTTGAATCAGCTTCCCTGAATCCGCTGCGCTGCCCGGCGCCCGATGAGAGCCTTATCGATGATGCGACTGGTCCAGATCAGCGACTGCCATCTCCATGCCGACCCCGCCGCCCGCGCTCGAGCGGGCTTCCCGCTTCGCCAGCTGGAGGCGGTGGTAGAGGCGGTCAACCGCGAGCGCCCCGACATGGTGCTGGTCACCGGCGATATCAGCAACGACGAGACCGCCGCCTCCTACCAGCTGGCCGTGCGCACCCTGGGCAGGCTGGCCGCACCCTGGTTCTGGCTGGCCGGCAACCATGATGACCCGGCGCTGATGGCCGAGACCCGCGAGCTGCTCGACGAGCTCGATATCGGCGCCTGGCGGATCCTGATGCTGGACACCCATGTCAGCGGCCAGGCCCACGGCGAGCTGGGCCCGGAGGGACTGGCCGAACTGGCCGCGCGCCTGGAGGAGGACGACCGGCCGACCCTGCTGGCCATGCACCATCCGCCCCTGCCGGTGGGGTCGGCGTGGATCGATGCCCTCGGGCTCAGGGATCGCGAGGCCTTCTGGCAGACCCTCTCCGCCTTCGGCCAGGTGCGCGCCATCCTCTGTGGCCATATCCATCAGGCCTTCGCCAGCCACCAGCGGCTGGCGGGGAGCCCTCAGCGTCCGGAAGAGAGCGAGGTGGCGGTCTACGGCTGCCCCTCCACCACCGACCAGTTCCTGGCCCACGCCGAGACCTTCGCCATCGACGAGGCCTCGCGTCCCGGCTATCGGGTACTCGACCTGGGTGAGGGCGACGTCACGACCTGGGTAGAGCGCGTCGATCTTTGACGATGGCGCATAGACGTTTTATGGGTATAAAAGGAGAGCTATTAATTCTTTTGGGTTATTAATGGTCCGGCGTTAACCTCGTTGCCATGATTTCCATGCCCACCGTCATGCGAGGTACCCGGGCCATGACCACTACTCACGCCGTGACCGCTCCGTCGCCTGCCCAGGTGAGCAGCGCCGCCCCGTCGCTGTCGCCCGAGCGGCTGACCCACCTGCAGCAACTCGAGGCCGAGTCGATCCACATCCTGCGCGAGGTGGCGGCCGAGTTCCGCAACCCGGTGATGCTCTACTCCATCGGCAAGGACTCCGCGGTGATGCTGCACCTGGCCCGCAAGGCCTTCTATCCCGGGCCGCCGCCCTTCCCGCTGCTCCACGTGGATACCACCTGGAAGTTCCGCGAGATGATTGCCTTCCGCGATCGCATGGCGGAAGAGGCGGGCATGGAACTGCTGGTGCACACCAACGAGGAGGGGCGCGCCGCCGGCATCAACCCCTTCGACCACGGCTCCAGCGGCTACACCGACGTGATGAAGACCGCGGCCCTCAAGCAGGCCCTGGACCAGTACGGCTTCGATGCCGCCTTCGGTGGGGCACGCCGCGACGAGGAGGCGAGCCGGGCCAAGGAGCGAGTCTTCTCCTTTCGCGACCGCTTCCACCGCTGGGACCCCAAGAACCAGCGTCCGGAGCTGTGGAACCTGTACAACGCCCGGGTCAACAAGGGGGAGTCTATCCGCGCCTTTCCCCTCTCCAACTGGACCGAACTGGACATCTGGCAGTACATCCACCTGGAATCCATTCCCATCGTGCCGCTCTACTTCAGTGCCCCGCGTCCGGTAGTGGAGCGCGACGGCATGCTGATCATGGTCGACGACGAGCGCCTGCCGCTGGCCGAGGGCGAGGTGCCCGAGGAGAAGTGGGTGCGTTTCCGCACCCTGGGCTGCTACCCGCTCACCGGGGCGGTGGAATCCACGGCCGCCACCCTGCCGGAGATCATCCAGGAGATGCTGCTGACCCGCACCAGCGAACGCAGCGGTCGCGCCATCGACCACGACCAGGCCGGCTCCATGGAGAAGAAGAAGCGCGAGGGCTATTTCTGATGTCACACCAATCGACTCTGATCGCCGACAACATCGAGCAGTACCTGCACGAGCACCAGAACAAGGACCTGCTGCGCTTCATCACCTGTGGCAGCGTCGATGACGGCAAGTCGACCCTGATCGGCCGGCTGCTGCACGACTCCAAGATGATCTTCGACGACCAGCTCGCCGCGATCACCCGCGACTCGAAGACGGTCGGCACGACCGGCGAGGAGGTCGACCTGGCACTGCTGGTGGACGGCCTGCAGTCGGAGCGGGAGCAGGGCATCACCATCGACGTGGCCTACCGCTTCTTCTCCACCGACAAGCGCAAGTTCATCATCGCCGACACTCCGGGACATGAGCAGTACACCCGCAACATGGCCACCGGCGCCTCCACGGCCAGCCTGGCCATCATCCTGATCGACGCCCGCTATGGCGTGCAGACCCAGACACGCCGGCACAGCTTCATCGCCGATCTGCTGGGCATCCAGCATCTGGTGGTGGCGGTGAACAAGATGGACCTGGTGGACTACTCCCAGGCGCGCTTCGACGAGATCGTCACCGAGTATCAGGAGATTGCCGGGCAGCTTCAGGCCCGCGACATCCGTTTCGTGCCGCTGTCGGCGCTCAAGGGCGACAACGTGGTCAACAGGAGCGAGTCGCTTGCCTGGTACTCGGTCGATGGGCAACCCGGGCCGACGCTGCTGGAGCTGCTGGAGAGCGTCGAGATCAGCCGCGACCGCAACCTGACCGACCTGCGTCTGCCGGTGCAGTACGTCAACCGCCCCAACCTGAACTTCCGCGGCTATGCGGGGACCCTGCAGGCGGGCGTGCTGCGCCCCGGCCAGGCCATCAGGGTGCTGCCCTCCGGCAGCCGCTCCACGGTCGAGCGTATCGTCACCTTCGACGGCGACCTGGAAGAGGCCTTCCCCGGCCAGGCGATCACCGTGACGCTCGCCGACGAGATCGACATCTCCCGGGGCGACTGGATCGTGGCGGCGGATGCCGAGGTGGCCTGTTCCCACGCCTTCGAGGCGGACATCGTGTGGATGCACGAGCAGCCTCTCGAGCCGGGCCGGCAGGTCGACATTCGCCTGGCCGGCCGCTCGGTGGCGGGCCAGGTCGAGGCGATCCTCCACCAGGTGGACGTCAATACCCTGGCGCGGCACCCCGCCGAGCGGCTCGAGCTCAACGCCATCGCCCGCTGCCGGGTAGGGCTGACCGCCGAGGTGCCGCTGGATGACTACGCGAGAAGCCCCGGCACCGGCAGCTTCGTCGTCATCGACCGGCTCACCAACGTCACCGTGGGGGCGGGCATGATCCGCGCCGTGGTCGAAGGCGAGTCGGTGATCCCCGGTCAGGTGGACTGGGCCGGCTTCGAGCTGGAGCTCAATGCCCTGGTGCGCCGGTACTTCCCCCACTGGGA
>NZ_JACUUD010000197.1 GCF_014859505.1 Halomonas sp. | reverse complement strand
CACCAGGGCCGTGACGGTGATCTCCACCCTGAGCTCATCGGCGGGCATCGGTGCGCAGACGCAGGTACGCGCCGGCGCATGGCCGGTGGGCACCCAGGCATCCCACACCGCGTTCATGGCGGCGACGTCGTGACCATCCTTCAGGTAGATGGTAGCGGTGAGCAGGCTCTCCCGGTCGGAGCCGATCTCGGCCAGCAGTGCATCCACTCGCGCCAGCATGCTCTCGGTCTGCACGGTGATATCGCCTTGACGCGCCTCGGGGCCGGCCACCTGGCCACACAGGTAGGCGACGCCGTTGTGGATCACGGCGCGGCTCATGCGCGCCTTGGTGTCGTGACGGATGATGGTCATGGGAACTCCTCATGCAATGGCGGCCAGCTGGTAACATGGCCCCGATGGATGTGACCGTCTTATCTTGCCAGCGCCAGAGGAGGGCGTCATGGGCTACCGCCTGCTGCTGCGGGATCATCGCGGCCTGATCGGCATTGCCTTCCTGGCGATGTTCACCTCGAGCCTAGGCCAGAGCTTCTTCATCGGGCTCTTCCAGGCCCCGCTCAGCGAGCGCCTCGGCCTCACCGCCGGCCAGTTCGGCACCACCTATGCCCTGGTCACCCTGGTCGCCGGCTTCGCCGTGCTGCGCCTGGGCCCCGCCATCGACTGGATACCACCGCGGCGCTTCGCCCTCATGGTGCTGGGCGGCCTGCTGGGGGGCGCGCTGCTGCTGACCCTCTCGCCCTGGTGGGGACTGGGGCTGCTTGGCCTGGGCCTGGTCAGGTTCTGTGGCCAGGGCATGATGCCTCACCTGGGCAATACCCTGGCCGGGCGCGAGTTCACCGAGCTGCGCGGCCGCGCCCTGGGATTGACCAGTCTCGGTATCATGCTCGGTGAAACGGCCCTGCCCCCGCTGGTGGCGGTGCTGCTGCTGTGGCTGGGCTGGCGGGAGCTGTGGTGGCTGTTCGTGCTGGTGCTGTCGCTCCTCTGGCTCCCCCTGCTGCTGCGCGGCCCCTGGCCCGGCGCCCCCGGGAAGCGCCCCGCCAGGGGGCAGCGCCAGGACGGGCCACGCCCCTTTCGCGAGGTCCGCTTCTGGCGGCTGCTGCCGCTGCTGATGATCCTGCCGGTGACCATGACCGGGCTGTTCATCTACCAGGCACAGTTGACCGCCGACCTGGGCAGCAGCCTGGCGACCTATGCCCTCGCGCTCACCGGCATGGGCCTGGCCAAGCTGCCCGGCGCCCTGCTCGGTGGACGCTTCGTCGACAGGCTGGGGCCGGTGCGCCTGGCCCGGCTCTATCTGCTGCCCTTCGCCCTGGCCCTGGGAGTCGCCATGCTGATGGGCGGCCACCTCGGCGTCTGGGCACTGATGGTGGGCGGGGGGCTGGCGATGGGCGCGCAGGAGCCCATCGCCACCAGCGTGCTGGTCCGCACCTGGGGGGCCGAGCACCTGGGCACCGTGCGCGCCACCCAGAGTGCCTGCATGGTCTTCTCCACCGGCCTGGCGCCGGCGGTGCTGGGCATCGCCCTGGACCTGGGCGCCTCATTCACCGCCATCCTCGGCGGCATGCTGGCCTTTCTCCTGATCGGCTGGTGGCTGGCCCAGGGCGTACTGACGACGCTGAAGGCGGCACGCTGAACCCGCCTGCGACTCAGTGGCTGACCCCGAAAGTTCGGGGGGGGCCTGCGAAAAGCCCGCGGACAGGTCCGCGGGCAAGGATCGAAACAGCCGACAGGGCCCGATCGGCGCCGGGCCCCTGCCTCAGAACCAGACTTCGGTCTGGACACCGAAGCTCCATTGGCCCCCGGTAAAGCCCTCCTCGCCGAAGCTGCCGCCGTACTCGTTCAGCTCCTCGCTCCAGTCGGTGTAGGAGGCAAATAGACGGACCTCCGGGCGCTGCCAGAAGCCGCCCACCTGGGGCTTGAAGGTCGGAGCAATGGTGAACTTGCCGAAGTCTCCACTCGCGGCGTTGCCGCCAGCCCCCTGGTCGAGGTCCATGTACTGGTAGCTGGCCTCGTACTGCATCTCGAAGTTCTCGGTCAGCTCGTTGGCCAGGCGCACGTTGAGGCCCGCCCAGTTGAACTCGTCGCCCTGCACGTAGCGATCCTTACTGGTCTCGGCAAGGATCGAGGGGGCCACGCGCCAGCTCGGCGCCAGGTAGGTGGTGCCATAGAGCGCGAGACGGGTTGCCTGGGCATCATCGGTGAGGTTGCCATCGGCGCCCAGCACCTTGGCCTCGGCGCCCAAGCCCTGGCCGTACATCACCGCCACTTTGAAGTTGCCGTCACTCAGGCCGAAGAAGCTGTCGCCGTGGTAGGCCACCATGGTATGAAAGCCGTCATCGGCGGCCGTCTGATCCACACCGATATCACGCTCGTCGTTGTCGGTGGCGGAAAGGCCACTGACCATGAACTGCCAGTTGCCCACGTAGTTGTTGGAGGTGAGGATCAGACTGTCGGTGCTGCCCGGATCCTCGCGGCCGATGAGGTCGAAATCACTGAAGCTGCGGCCGTAGAGCGACAAGTTGGAGGTCCAGTTTTCACCAAACTGCATGTCGTAGATACCCGCGCCGGTGCCGGCCAGAAAGATGAAGTCGCTGTCGATCCAGTGGATATCGTAGTTGTCGCGATCGAAGCGCTTGCCGGCCCAGATCGAGGCGTTCTCGAAGAACCCGGTGAAGCTCGGCAGGTCACTGAACTCGGCATAGACCTGGCGCACGTTGAGGTTCGATTCGTCGGCGGTCCAGTCGTTGCTGATGCTGACGGAGTCGGCGAGCATCATCCGGTAGTGGGCCCGGGCGCCGTTGTCGTAGCGCATCCGGTAGTTGAAGATGCCCTCGACATAGGTATCCCCCTCGTTGCCCAGGCGCCCCACGGCGCCGCCCAGCGGGCCGGCGGGCGTCACGTAGGGGCCGCCCGGCAGGCTCTTGCCATCCTCGCCCAGCAGCAGCCCGGAGCGGGCATAGGCGTTGAAGGAGAAGCCCTCCTCGCCGCTGGCCTGGCGCTCGACCCTGGCCAGCCGCGCCTCGACCTCGTCGGCGGAGAACCGCCCCTCGGCCTCGGCTTCGGCGATCGCGGCGCGCTGCTCGGCGACATTGGCTCGCTGCTCAGCGGCGGCGATTCGCGCCTCGAGCTCGGCCAGGCGCTGCTCCAGCCCGTGGTTGTCGGCACTGGCGGCGCCACTCAGCGCCACGCCGGCGGCGGTGATGGCAATGGCGAGGGGGGTCTTGAACATGACGGCATTCATGGTGATGTCATCCCTTGTTGTTGTGGACTGTCGCCCATGCCGGCCCCGATCTGTATCGATTCAGTTCCGCGACGTGCCAGACGCGGCGGGAGCCGGGGAAGGCAGCTGGACAAACCAATCAAAACTTAATCGTTTAAGCCCACCCCCTCAACGCCGAAGGCGCAGAACGCGACCAATGTCTAATGCAGCCCTCCATGGCCGAAGCCATCTTAGCCAGACCCAGACCATCCTTCGCCGGCGAGGTAAGGAGATGCTTACGTCCCGGCGCCGGTCAGCGCCGCCAGGGCTCGACAAAAGTCTAGGTTGATGGGGCCAGGGCCATGGTCTTAACTATCGCCACGTACTTAATCGTTTAAGACCAGCCATTCACAACAACAAGCCGACGAGGATTTTCCCATGCTCAAGACGCCACTCATCACCGCCATCGCCCTGGGGTCTGCCGCGCTGGCCGGCACCGGCCACGCCCAGGCGGCGGACCTGACCATCTCCTGCGGCGCCGTCGGCGCCGAGCTGACCCTCTGCGAGGAGGGCGTGCGCGCCTGGGAGGAGCAGACCGGCTACGAGGTCGATA
>NZ_JACUUD010000040.1 GCF_014859505.1 Halomonas sp. | reverse complement strand
ACCCGCCTGCCAACCCTGTCAGGCTCGACTAGTCTTGGAGGGCGGGAGCGGGCCAAGTCGGTCCGATCGAGCCAACCGGGTGGTGGATGCCGCCCTGCACGCCATCGCGAAATGGCAAAGGAGATAACCATGAACAAGCGGACCTATTCCCAGGCCCTGGCCCTGGCGCTGGGACTGGCCGGCAGCGCGCTGCTGGCGGCGCCGGCCATGGCGGAACTGGAGCGCATCTCGGCCGCCGAGGGCGCCGAGGTCTACCTCATCTCGCCGGAGGACGGCGCCACCCTGTCGAGCCCGGTGACCGTGCGCATGGGCCTCACCGGCATGGGGGTGGCGCCAGCGGGTGCCGACTTCCCAGACACCGGTCACCACCACCTGCTGGTGAACATGCCGCTGGAGGAGTTGGATCTGGGCGCGCCGCTGCCTTTCACCGACCATACTCGCCACTTCGGGGGCGGCCAGACCGAGGGCAGCCTGGAGCTCGAACCGGGGGAGTACACTCTCCAGCTGCTGTTCATGGACTATCGTCACGTCAGCTTCGACCCGCCGCTGGTCTCCGACGTCATCACCATCACCGTCGAATAGCGCGGCCGGCCGTCAGACGCCGCGCAGGCGGCTGACGGCCAGCAGCAGGGCAGTAGCCATCCACGCGATGGATCGGTGCCGGGTGACCGGCAGGGAGTCAGCGCCTGTCGGCGACCGCGGATACCTGATGACGATCCCGCCACAGGCAGGCGAACATCCACAGGAACACCGGCACGTTCATCAGCAGGCCGTAGAGCAGCGGCACCAGGCCGATGGCCGGCTGCTCCAGCAGCACGAAGGCTACCATCATCGCCACCCCGGCATTCTGAACGCCCACCTCCACGGTGATGGCGCGCACGCTGTCGTGGGGAAGGCGCAGTCGCCGTGCGACGCCGTGCCCCAGCAGCATGCTCGAGAGGCAGAGCAGCAGCACGGCGAGGGTCTCGAGGCTGACCAGAGACGGCAGCCGCTCGGCGTGGCTGACGAAGAGCGCCACCACCACCGAGATCATCGCCACCCCCGTGAATATCTTGACGCCGGGCAGTACCACCTCGAGCCAACGCGCGGGGAGTGCCTGGCGCAGCAGCATGCCGGCCAGCACCGGCAGCAGGGTGACCAGCAGCAGTTGACCGACGGTCTGCCAGTAGGGCAGGGCGAGGCCGCCGCTGGCGAGGCCGAGCAGTTCGAGGTTCCAGCCCATGAGCAGCGGAAGGGTAAAGGGAGCGAGCACCGCGGCGATGGCGGTCAGGGTGACCGACAGGGCCAGGTCGCCCTGGACCAGATAGCTGAACATGTTGGAGGTGGCCCCGCCCGGCACCAGGGCGACCAGCAGCAGGCCTGCCGCCGCCAGCGGCGGCAGGGGCAGCAGCAGCACCAGCGCCCAGGCCAGCAGCGGCAGCGCCAGCATCTGCAGGCCGGTGCCGAGCAGAACCCGGCGCGGGTGGCGCCAGGTGCGGGCGAAGTCGCCCCGGGTCAGGCTGAGGCCCATGGCCATCATCACACTGGCCAGCACCCAGGGCAGAGCCACCTGGGACAACCAGGCTGCGGACATCCTTTCTCCTTGCAGGAAGCGGGGATACACCACAGAGTATGCCCCAAGTCATGCGCCGCGGCGAAGGGCGATAGCGCTTTCATTGAGACAAGCTCAGAGAGAAGAACCATGACCACGGCGGTACCCACCAAGATGATTATCTGGGTGCAAACGCTGCGCCCGCGTACGCTGCCGGCAGCGGTAGGACCGGTACTGCTGGGCCAGGCGCTGGTGGTGCCCGGCCACTTCAGCGTGTCGACCGCCGTACTCTGCCTGGCCTGCGCGTTGGCGCTGCAGCTGGCGGTGAACCTGGCCAACGACCTCTTCGATGGCCTCTCCGGCGTGGACCAGCACGACCGCCTGGGGCCTACCCGCGCCCTGCAGGCGGGCTGGCTCAGCGCCGGCGAGCTGCGTGCGGGCCTCGTCGTGACCCTGGGCGTTGCCGTGGCCACGGGGCTCTGGCTTACGCTCTTCGGCCACTGGCTGCTGTGGCTGCTGGGTGGCCTCGCGCTGCTCGGCGTGCTCGGCTACAGCGGCGGCAAGTGTCCCTACGCCAACCGTGGGCTGGGGGAGTTCGCGGTATGGGGCTTCTTCGGCCCGGTGGCGGTGCTGGGCTCGCTGCTGGCCCAGCAGAGCCCGATCACCCGGGAGGCGGTGGCGGCGGGCCTCCTGGTGGGCCTGCCGGTGGCCGCCATCCTGGTGGTCAACAACCTGCGCGATCGCCATACCGACGCCCGGGCCGGCAAGATCACCCTGGCGGTGCGCATGGGGCCGCGGGCGACCCGGCGACTGTTCGCTATCCTGACGATGGGGCCGCTTCTGTCCACGCTGCCGATGGGGGCGGCGGCCTGGGCCTGGGGGGCATGGGGGATCACCGGCCTGGCGGCGCTGGGCCTGGTGCGGGAGATACAGCGTCGCGACGGCGCGGCACTCAATGGGCTGCTGGGCCTGACGGCGCTCTACTCACTGGTGATGGCCCTCTGGCTCTGGCTGCGCCTGGGGATAGTCGCCGGCTGAGCGAGCAGCGGCCCACGCAAGGTAGTGGAAGGAGGCAACCATGCTGCTGCGCTGGATGGCGGGGATTGCGCTGGTCTACCTGCTGGTGGTGGCCCTGGCCTGGGCCTTCCAGGAACGGCTGCTCTATCTGCCTCACATGGGGCGCGAGCCCATCGGCACCCCGGCGGATCGTGGCCTGGCCTGGTCGCCGGTGACCCTCGAGACCGAGGACGGCCTGGCCCTGGACGCCTGGTGGCTGCCCCACGAGAGCCCCCGGGCCAGCCTGCTCTTCCTGCACGGCAACGCCGGCAACATCACCCATCGCCTCGACTCCCTGGTGCAGTTCCATCGCCTGGGGCTCTCGGTGCTGATCCTCGACTACCGCGGCTATGGCCGCAGCGAGGGGCGACCCTCCGAGGCGGGGCTGGCCATGGACGCCCGGGCCGGCTGGCGCTGGCTGCGCGAGGAGGCCGACCAGGCCCCCGGGGAGATCGTGCTGTTCGGGCGATCCCTGGGAGCCGCCGTGGCGGCCGAACTGGCCATGGAGTTGGAAGCAGAGCGGATGGAAGCAGAGGGGCCCGAGGGGCAAGGCCCAGGACCGGCGGCGGTGATCCTGGAGTCGCCCTTCCGCTCGGTGCCGGCGCTGGCCCAGCGCGTCTACCCCTTCCTGCCGGCGCGCTGGCTGGCGCGTTTCTCCCACGACACCGAGACCCACGTCAGGGGCATCGAGGCGCCGCTGCTGGTCATCCATAGCCGCGACGACGAGATCATCCCCTTCAGCGAGGGGGAGGCGGTGTATCGAGCGGCCCGGGAGCCCAGGCGGCTACTGGAGATCCAGGGCGGCCACAACACCGGTTTTCTGGAGAGCGAGCCGGGCTACTCGGCGGGGATCGACGCCTTCCTCACGGAGCAGGGGAACCTGCCGCGGCGCTGAAGGGGCGCTGCCGCCCTGAGCGGGCGGCAGCGGGGCAGGGGACTACTCGGGCAGCTCGGCGTTGTGGAAGACGTTCTGTACGTCATCCAGATCGTTGAGCATGTCGAGAAACTTCTCGAACATCGCCACGTCGTCGCCCTCGATGGGCGCGGTGGTCTGGGGGACGAACTGGATCTCGTCCACCTCGAAGTCGAGCTCGCCGAAGGCGTCGATCAGCGCCTGCTTGGCCTTGGCGTACTCGGTGTGGGGCGCGAAGACGGTGATCTGCCCCTCCTCGTTCTCGATGTCGGTCACGTCGACATCGGCCTCCATCAGCGCCTCCAGGGTGGCCTCCTCGTCGTCGCCCTTGAAGGCCAGGATGGCGCAGTGGTCGAACGTGTGGCTCACGGTGCCCGGGGTGCCGATCTTGCTCTTGGTCTTGGTGAAGCAGGCGCGCACGTCGCCGAAGGTGCGGTTGGGGTTGTCGGTCAGGCAATCGACGATGACCATCACGTTGCCCGGCCCGAAGCCCTCGTAGCGGGCCGGGGAGAAATCCTCGCCGCCCACGCCGCTGGCCTTGTCCAGCGCCTTGTCGATGACGTGAGAGGGCACCTGGTCCTTCTTGGCGCGCTCGATCAGGCCGCGCAGGCTCAGGTTGCCGGCGGGGTCGGTGCCGCCCTGCTTGGCGACCACATAGATCTCTCGGCCGTACTTGCTGTAGACCTTGGTCTTGGCGTTGGCCGTCTTGGCCATGGATTCCTTGCGGTTCTGGAAGGCCCTACCCATATCGTTGTCCTGTGGCGTTCAACATGTGGCGGAATTCTACGAAACCGGGCCGGAGCCGAACAGGGATATTTTTCGCGCCCTTACCGCGGCCCGCGCCGGGCGGGGGCTACACTGCCGGTAGCCCCGAACCGCTGCGTTCGGCCCTGACTCGACCGCCACCGGCCCGCCCCCGGAGAGTGCCCATGGACCACCACGCCTACCGTCATGCCCTGGCCGAACAGCTGCAGGGCACCGAGTTGCCCTTCGCGCCCGACGAATTTACCTCGCGCCTCGCCCGGGTGCGCGCCGCGATGCGCGAGGCGGGGCTCGAAGCGCTGCTGTTGACCGACCCCGCCGACATCTTCTACCTGACCGGCTATCACACCTTCGAGGTCTCGGTGCACACGGCCCTGGTGGTCTCGGCCGACCGGCTTGTGCTGCAGGTGCCCTCCATCGAGACCGGCCCGGCCGTGGTCACCGCCGCGGTGGACGAGATCCTCGGCTACCGCTGGGAGGGAATCGACGAGGTGATCGCGCCGCTGGCCGAGACGCTCGCCCCCTATCGCCACATCGGTCTCGATCTCTTCGGGGCGGGGCTGCGCTTCGGGGTGATCCGCGAGCTGCAGGCGCGGCTCGGCGCCGAGCGCTTTAGCGACGATGGCGGGGCGCTGCTCGACGCCATCCGCCTCGTCAAGACGCCGGCGGAGCTCGACTGCCTGCGCGAGAGCGCGCGGATCACCTCCTTGGGCCTGCGTGCCGCCGAGTCAGTGATTGCCCCCGGCGTCACCGACAACGAGGTCGCCGCCGAGGGCGCCCGGGCGCTGCTGGCGGCCGGCAGCGAGTTCATGAGCCTGCAGCCCATCGTTACCAGCGGGCGGCGCATCAGTATCATCCACGTCAACCACAAGCGCACCGTCATCGAGGCGGGTGACCCGGTGTTCCTGGAGTTCGGCTCGGCCTTCCAGCGCTATACCGCCCCGATGATGCGCACCGCCGTAGCCGGTCGGGCCAGCCGCGAGATGCAGCAGGTCCGTGACCTGTGCCGGGGGATCTTCGAGGCGCTGCTTGCCGAGATGCGCCCGGGTCGTACCTTCGACGATGCCGCGCGGGCCGCCGAGGCGGTGCTCGTCCCCCATGCCGAGCGGCTGTTCTTCTCGGGGGTGTTCGGCTATGCGGTGGGGGCCCAGTTCCCGCCGAGCTGGGTCGAGGGCACTGGCTATATCGCCCGTGGCCAGGAGCGTGAGTTCGCCGCCGACATGGTCTTTCACCTGCCGCTCTGCCTGCGCCTGCCGGGGGAGTGGGGCATTGGCCTGAGCGATACCGTGCGAGTCACCCCTCAGGGCGGCGTGCCGCTCACCGACAACGACTGGCAGCTGGCCGAGCGTTTCGGCTGAGGTCCTGAATCCGAGGCAGGAACGTCAGATGGCGGTTTAAGGAGGTGATGTCATGCAAGCCCTGAAGGGGATACTGGCCGGTCTGGCGCTCTCGATGGCCGGCCTCGTCCTGGCCGATGAGGCCCAGCGCCATCCTGATGTGGTCGAGGTCGAGGTGGTCCCGGCCGGCGAGACCCGGACGGTGACACTTCCCGGAAGACAGGGCGATGGTGATTGAGGGGCGTCACGGGAAAGGCCGTGGCGTGCCGCGGATATTATCCGCCGAGGGCGGTGAGCCCGCCTCCTGGATCGCGACACAGCGCACTTGACTCGGCCGGAGGCATTGATCCCGGACAAGGAAATCGACGATGGCGTGGTCGGTTATTCGCGAGGCGCTATAACTAGACTGTGGTCGGGGAGGCGCCTCCCCGAGTTCAGGTCGGTGCCTGGTGGCGCCGATGTTCCTGCCTACCCGCTCAGGAGGGTGTCATGACACAGACCGTAACGGCTGCCTACGGCAACATCGACATGGCGATCAATGCCTATGACGAGCTGATCTCCGAGGGCTACCCCCGGGAAAAGCTCTACCTCGACCGAGATACCCATGAGGTCAAGGTGATCGTGCCCGATACGTCAAAGCCCGAAGTCGAGGAGATCCTCGGCCGCCATGGGCCTGACGAGATCCTGGCGCGCCCCTACGAGTCCTCGTAGCAGGGGCGCCGGGACCAAGCCATCGAGCGGGGCCGGCTCAGGCCAGCCAGGCCAGCGCCAGCCCCGCGGCCAGCGACGCCAGCATCGGCCCCCCGACCCGCCAGCCCGTCCGCGGGGTGCCGAAGCCGGCCGCCAGGCCGGCCTTCACCAGGTTGTTCACCGCCGCGGCGATGACGATGCCCAGCACCGCGGTGGGGGCATCGATGCGCTCGAGGGACATTCGCGTCAGCGACAGGGTGATGGCGTCGACGTCGGCCAGCCCCGAAGCGGCGGCGAGCAGGTAGATGCCGGCCTGGCCCAGCCATTCCCGCAGCCACTCGCCCATCAGCATGATCAGCGCCAGCAGGGCGCCGAACAGCAGCGCGGTGCGCAGCTCCAGCGGGTTCTGGATCGGCGTCGGCCGCTCGACCCGCGCCGCCAGGCGGTGGCGGCGCCAGATCAGCAGCGCCGGCAGGTAGAGCAGGGCCCCCATGACCAGGGTCGGCAGCAGCAGCCGCGGCAGCAGCGCGGGATGGATCACCGCGGCATAGATCAGGATGCGCGGGAACATGGTGCCGCAGGCCAGCAGGATGCCGGCGGAGAGCAGGGCGTCCAGCTCCGGGGTGCGGCGCGACTGGCGGGCGAAGTGCAGGGTCAGGGCGGTGGAGGAGCTGAGCCCGGCGAACAGGCCGGTGAAGAGGATGCCCTTCTCGGGGCCGCCCACGCGGATGGCGAAGTAGCCGATGAAGGAGATGGCGGCGATCAGCACCACCATCCACCAGATCTCGTAGGGGTTGAGCACCGCGCCGGGGCCCATGCCCTGGTTGGGCAGCAGCGGCAGCATCACCACGGTGATCATCAGCAGCTTGAGCCCGGCGTCGAGCTCGTGGGCCTGCAGCTTGTTGAGCAGGCCGTGGATCTCGCGCTTGTTGTCGAGGATCACCGCGGTGATCACCGCGCAGGCGGTGGCCAGGGCCAGGTCGATGGCCACCGCAATGGCGCCGAAGCAGAAGGTCAGCAGCAGCCCGATCAGACCGGTGATGCTGTAGTCGCGATGCTTGGTCACCCGGGCTCGCCAGGCCACCAGGCCGATGGCCGCCACGGCCAGGAACAGCAGCGGGAAGGCCCAGGCGACCAGCGCCTCGGTCAGCAGGGCGGCGATGCCGCCGAGCAGGCCAACCAGGGCGTGGGTACGGATACCGGCGATGCGCTCGCCGGACTTCTGCTCCCGCGCCACCCAGCCCCGCTCGATGCCGATCAGCGCCCCCAGCAGCAGGGCCACCGACAGCTCGATGGCGGTCTGGTTGGCGGTGATGAACTGGCTGGCGACGTCGTCCATGGCGGTCCCGGCGGCGGTGGCGGCTCTTCCTTCAGGGTGGACGGTGCGCGTCGCAATTGCCATGCCACGGCCGTCGACCTGCCAGGGCTTGTCCTGCATCAACCCGGCGACAGATCCCCGGCGGTTCGGTGATCCGGCCGTGGACGGGCAGCGACGCGCCAACTACACATGAAGAGGCACAGGGAATAACGTCATTCCCTTCGCTCTTCCATGAGGTAACCGCCATGAAACGCCAGTCACTCTTCCAGCGCTGCGCCACCCTGCTGCCGGTGGCCGTGCTCAGCCTCTCCGTGGGCCTGGCCCAGGCCCAGGACGCCGACCTCGAGGAGTCCCTCTACGGCCGGCAGATGACCACCCAGCAGGAGCGCGACCAGGTCCGCCAGCGCCTGCAGAGCACCCGCTCCTTCGAGGAGCGCCAGCAGATCCACAACGAGTACCAGCAGATGATCCGCCAGCGCGCCATGGAGCGCGGGTTCGAGCCCGACGGCATCTATGGTCGCCAGATGATGAACCCGCAGGAGCGCCGGGACTTCGCCGAGCGCATGCAGGGCGCCCGTTCCCCCGAGGAGCGCCAGCGGTTGCAGGCCGAGCATCGCCAGCAGATGCGCCACCGCATCATGGAGGAGCGGCGCCAGCGCATGCACGAGCCGGGCACCGGGGGTGGCCGCGGCGCCGGGCGCGGCCGCAACTGACGCCGGCCAGCCGGCAGCATGACCCTCGACCGGGCCGCCTCAGGGCGGCCCGCGTCGTTGGCGGGTGGCAACGAGGGCCAGCGCGCCGGGCTGGCCGAACCGGGGTGAGCCTGTGCTGAGACGCGCATGGTGGCCCGCGGCGTTCTCTGCTTAAATGGCTGCCATGATCGGTGCTTCGTGCTGCGGCTCTTAAGCTACTGAGCAATTTTCTGATACTTCCTCTGGGTCGATTCAACGTTAGGAACGCCGGTAACATGAGTGGTGATGCCCTCACTCTTCAAGATCAGCCTGAGACCGACCATACGCGCCTGCGCCGCCGCGCCATGCTGTTCTATCTGGTGGCCCTGCTGGCCATCCTGCTGCTGTTCGCCGGGTTCCTCTGGGACCAGCACCACCGCGACCTGGAGGCCGGCCGCGAGCGCGTTGTCGCCCGAGCCGACATCGTCGCCGAGTGGGTGGCCACCACCTTCGCTGTCAGCGAGCATGCCCTGGGCGGCCTGGCTCAGCTGTTCGATGATCTCCTGGCGCCGGCGCTGGCCGATCCGGCACGCGACTCGGACCGCCTCGAGACCCTGCTGGCTGACCAGCGCGACCGCCTCGCCTTCATCGACGAGCTGAGCCTGGTCGATGCGGCGGGGCGCGTCCTGGCCTCCTCCGCCCCCTGGCGGCCGCCCGGCTTCGACCTCAGCGGGCGCAACTTCTACTCCGGTTTCCTCGACGAACTCGAGCGGGACGTGCTGGTCACCCCGCTCTCCTGGTCGCCCTTCGGTCAGGCCTACTTTCTTGCCCATGCCCGCCGGCTGCGGGACGCTCAGGGGCGCTTCGTCGGCCTGGCGGTCCTGCGGCTCGATCCAACGATCTTCGGCGAGGCGCTGGGGCGTCTGGACATGACCCGGGGGGAGAGCATCGCCCTCCTCGATACCGAGATGCAGCTGCTCGCCCGGCGGCCGAGCTTTGGCGGCGGTGGGGCCATGGCGGTGATGGGCCGGCCGGTAACCGAGCCGTTGACCCGGGCCTTCCTCGACAGCGGTGAGCCCTGGATCACGCTGCGCACCGACTCGCCGCTGGATGGGCGTGAGCGCCTCTATGCCATGCAGCGGGTGGGGGACCTGCCCCTGGCGGTGGTGGTCGGCGAGGAGGTCGAGGTGATCCTGGCCGGCTTTTGGCAGCGCCTCTGGCTGCTCGCCGGCCTCTTCCTGCTGGTGGCAGCCCTGTGCGGCTGGCTGCTGCGCCACTACCTCGGCCGGCTGGTGCTGGAGCGGGAGCTGCAGGGCAGGCTGAGGGAGCGCGAGGAGGCCCGCCGCGAGGTGCAGTCCCGGGAGGCGCGCCTGGAGGCCCTGGTGGGCTCGATGCAGGACCTGATCTTCGTCTTCGATGGCGAGGGACGCTTCGATTACGTGCATGCCGGCGACCCCGACCTGCTGCTGGCCCCCTCCGCGTCGCTCCAAGGCCGCCACTATCGGGAGGTGCTGCCCGACCGGGTGGCAGATCAACTTGAGGCGGAATTGGAGCGGATGGCCCAGACCGGACGCCCGACCGCCTATGATTACACGCTCGAGATCCAGGGTGAGCCGCGGAACTTCAATACACTGCTCAGCCCGCTGATCGATCACGACCATACGCAGGCCGGTGCCCTGGCCGTGGTGCGCGATGTGACCGAGGAGCGCGCCACCGAGGCCCAGCTGCGCATCGCCGCCACCGCCTTCGAGACCCACCTGGGGATGCTGATCACCGATGGCGATAGCCGCATCCTCAAGGTCAATGACACCTTCACGCGAATCACCGGCTATAGCGAAGCCGAGGTGGTGGGCAGAAACCCGCGGCTGCTGTCGTCGGGGTTGCATGACGATGCCTTCTATCGTCGCCTCTGGCGCAGCGTGCTGCGCACCGACAGCTGGCAGGGAGAGGTCTGGAACCGGCGCAAGAACGGCGAGGTGTTCCCGGAGTGGCTCACCCTCTCCGCGGTGCGCAATGCCGCCGGGAAGACGACCCACTTCGTGGCGACCTTCAGCGACCTCACCGAGCGCAAGGCGGCCGAGAAGGAGATCCACCAGCTGGCCTTCTTCGACCCGCTCACCGGCCTGCCCAACCGGCGCCTGATGCTCGACCGCCTGGAGGTGGCGCTCAAGGACAGCTACCGCAGCGGCCAGTTCGGCGCGTTGCTGTTCCTCGACCTGGACCACTTCAAGCAGGTCAACGACACCCTCGGCCACCATGCCGGCGACCAGCTGCTTCAGGAGGTGGCCCATCGGCTCGAAGGGGTGCTGCGCGACACCGATACCGTCGCCCGCCTGGGCGGCGACGAGTTCGCCGTGTTGCTTCACGACCTGGGGACCGAGCTTGAGGAGGTGGCGGTGATCGCCGAACGGGTCGCCAACAAGCTGCTGGCGGTGATGCAGGCGCCGCTGCGACTGGGCGAGGAGCGCCTCGTCGTGTCGATAAGCATCGGCCTGACCCTCTACCGCGACCACGAGACCACCCTCGACGAGATCCTGCAGCAGGCCGACATGGCGCTGTTCCAGGCCAAGGCGGCGGGTCGCAACGCCCTGGCCTTCTTCGACCCCGGCATGCAGGTGCGCCTGCAGGCCCGCGCGCGGCTCGAGACGGACCTGCGTCAGGCGCTGCCCAACGATGAGCTGCGCCTGCACTATCAGGCCCAGGTTGACGAGCGAGGCGCCGTCATCGGAGTCGAGGCCCTGCTGCGCTGGCAGCACCCGGTGCGTGGCCTGGTCTCGCCTGGCGAGTTCATCCCCCTGGCCGAGGAGAACCGGCTGATCGTGCCGATCGGTCACTGGGTGCTGGAGACCGCCTGCCGGCAGCTGGCGGCCTGGGCCTTGGACCCGGCGAGGGCGGCGCTGAGCCTCTCCGTCAACGTCAGCCCGCGGCAGTTCCGCGAGCCGGATTTCGTCGAGCGCGTGCTGGAGACCCTCGAGGCGACCGGCGCCCCGGCCTCTCGCCTCAAGCTCGAGGTGACCGAGAGCCTGCTGCTCGAGGCGCGAGACGAGGCGCGCCTCCGCATGCTGGAGCTCCGCGAGCGGGGCGTGCGCTTCGCGCTGGACGACTTCGGCACCGGCTACTCGTCGCTGGCCTATCTCAAGCGGCTGCCGCTGGACCAGCTCAAGATCGACCAGTCCTTCGTGCGTGACCTGCTGGAGGACGAGGCCAGCGAGGCGATTGTCGCCAGTATCCTCGCCCTGGCCGAGAGCCTGCAGCTGGAGGTGGTCGCCGAGGGGGTGGAGACCGAGTCCCAGCGAGACTGGCTGGTGGCGCATGGTTGTCGGGTCTTGCAGGGCTACCTGTTCGGCCGGCCGGTGCCGGTGGAGGCACTGGAGCTCGAGGGATGAGGCGAGGGGTCAGCCCTCGCCCTCGTGGAGGTGGGCCTCGGCCTCGGCGGCGCTCTGGTAGATGTGCGGGGCCACGGCCCGCGCCTCCAGGGCATGACCCAGCTTGCGGCGCATGAAGCCGCTGGTGGTGTAGCGGGTCACCCGGGTATAGAAACGCTCCTCCAGGCCGCGCACCATCGCGGTATAGGCACCCAGCACCGCGTCGTCGATGCGGCAGTGGTCGTAGTTGACCACTGCATTGATCCGCTGGCCGAGCGGGGCAAGCCGCGCCTCCACCTCTTGCTCGATGGCCTCGACGTCGTCCAGGGTGGTGATCTGCAGGTTCTCGAAGTCGATGAACAGCACCTCGCCTGCGGCGTCCAGGTGGAAGCGCTGGGCCAGCGGGCGCTCGAGCAGCGTCTCGCGAAGGCCCATGGGCGCCTCCAGGAAGATTCGCGGGTCCATCTCCCGGGGTGGCGCGGGCATCAGTGGCGTGAAGCCCATCTGGGCCAGAATGTCGCGCTCGAGCTCCACCCCCGGGGCGATCTCGACGAGGGCGAGGCCATCGGGCGTCAGTTCGAACACGCAGCGCTCGGTCACGTAGAGCACCGGCTTGCCGTCGGCGGCGGCCAGCTCACCGCTGAAGGTGCGCTGCTCCACCTCGCCGACGAACTTGGGGTGGCCGCCTGCGGGCACGCGCAGGGCGCCGTCGATCACCGAGAGCTCCTCCCGGCAGGCCGTGAAGGTTCCCATGAACACGACGCGGCGGGCGTTCTGGCTGATGTTGATGAAGCCACCGGCGCCGGCCAGGCGGGTCCCGAAGCGCGAGACGTTGACGTTGCCGGCGGCGTCGGCCTGGGCCATGCCCAGGAAGGCGATGTCCAGGCCGCCGCCGTCGTAGAAGTCGAACTGGGCGGGCTGGTCGATGATCGCCTGGGTGTTGAGGGCGGCGCCGAAGTCCAGCCCACCGGCGGGCAGGCCGCCGATCACGCCGGGTTCGGCGGTGAGGGTGACCAGTTCCAGCACCCGTTCTTCGCTGGCCACCGCGCCGACCCCCTCCGGCATGCCGATGCCCAGGTTCACCACGCTGTTGGGCGCCAGCTCGAAGGCGGCGCGCCGGGCGATGATCTTGCGCGCCGAGAGGGCCATGGGCCCCGGCGTGGCCATGGGTGCCCTGATCTCGCCGGAGTAGGCCGGGTTGTAGGGAGTGCGGAAGGTCTGCCAGTGGTGCTCGGGTTCGTCGCAGACCACCACGCAGTCGACCAGCACCCCGGGAATCCGCACCGCCTTGGGATGCAGGGTGCCGTGCTCGGCCAGTCGCTCCACCTGCACGATCACCAGGCCGCCGGAGTTGTGCACCGCGGTGGCGATGGCCAGCGCCTCCAGCACCAGCGCCTCGCGCTCCATGGTCACGTTGCCCAGGGTGTCGGCGGTGGTGCCGCGCAGCAGCGCCACCTGCAGCGGCAGCGCCGGGTAGAAGAGATACTCTTCGTCGTCGATCGTCATCAGCCGCACGCGCTCCTCGGTGCTGATGGCGTTGATCCGCCCCCCCTCCAGGCGCGGGTCGACGAAGGTGCCGAGGCCCACCCGGGTGAGGGTGCCGGGCTTGCCGGCGGCGATGTCGCGGAACAGGTGGGAGATCACCCCCTGGGGCAGGTTCCAGGCCTGGATGTGCCCTTCGATGGCCAGCTTCTGCAGCGCCGGCACCAGCCCCCAGTGGCCGCCGATCACCCTGGCCACGAGCCCCTCATGGCCGAAATGATTCAGTCCGCGGGTCTTGCCGTCGCCCTGGCCGGCGGCATACATCAGGGTCAGGCCGCGGGGTTCGCCGCTCTCCAGGAAGCGCGCCTCCAGGGCTACCGCCAGGTGCTCGGCGAAGCCGATGCCGACGAAGCCACCGGTGGCCACGGCGTCGCCATCGCGGATCAGTTCCACCGCCTCGCGGGCGGAGACCACCTTGCCCTTGGGGGAGAAGGGGCGGTCGGTGAGCAGCGGGTGGGTGCGGCGTTCCATGGCGGGAGTCCTCTCGGCGTGTGTTGTTATTCGTTGTTATCGTGTGTGGTGCTCTCTGGCACCCTGACACCACGTTAGCACGCCACTCCGTTGAGCGGGGGCGAGGCAGTTGCCAAGCGTTTCTCCCTGCCTGATACTGTATGAAATTACAGTATATGTCGGAGGTGCCCATGCTGCTCTCTCACCGAATGAGGACCCGTGTCATCGGTCGGGCCGCCGGCGAGGGGGTGGGGCCGCCCCGCCCGCTGATGGGCTGTCGAGTGCGGGCGGGCTTCCCGAGCCCCGCCGACGACCATCTGGACGCCGAGATCGACCTGCACGCCCACGTGGTGAAGCGTCCGGCGGCCACCTACTTCGTGCGCGCCGAGGGCGATTCCATGCTCGGCGACGGCATCCACCACGGCGACCTGCTGGTGGTGGACCGCAGCCTGGAGCCGCTGCCCGGCCGGGTGATCGTCATCGCCCTGGAGGGGGAACCCACCGTCAAGCGCCTGGAGCGGCGCAATTCGGGGGTGTGGCTGGTGGCCAGCAACCCGCGTTTCGCACCGATTCCCCTGGCCGGGCGCGAGTGCGAGGTGTGGGGGGTGGTCACCCATGTGCTCCATGACCTGCTGGGGCGCACGCCATGATCGCCCTGGTCGACGGCAACAACTTCTACGTGAGCTGCGAGCGTGCCTTCGATCCGCGTCTGGCGGGGCGGCCGGTGGGGGTGCTCTCCAACAACGACGGCTGTGTGGTGGCGCGCTCCCAGGAGCTCAAGGCGCTGGGCGTGGCCATGGGCGCGCCGCTGCACCTGCTGCCGCCCGCCGTGCGCCGGCAGGCGGTGCTGCTCTCCAGCAACTATGCCCTCTACGGCGACATGTCGCGGCGGGTCAACCAGGTGCTGGCGGAGTTCTCGCCGGATGTGGAGCCCTACTCCATCGACGAGAGCTTCGTGGGCTTCGACGGCTTCCCCGACAAGGCGCTGGAGGCCCACTGCCGCACGCTTCGCGAGACCGTGGGCCGCTGGACCGGCATCCCGGTGGGGGTGGGATTGGCGCCGACCCGGGTGCTGGCCAAGCTGGCCAATCGCCTGGCCAAGCGCGAGCCGGTCTTCGAGGGGGTCTGCCGGCTGGATGCCGACAGCGAGGCCACCCGGCGAACGCTGGACGCCTGCCCGGTGGAGGATCTCTGGGGCGTGGCCCGGCGCAGCGCCGAGCGGCTGGCGCTGATGGGCATCACCACCGCCTGGGAGCTGCGCGAGGCCGACCCGCGCTGGGTGCGCAGCCGCTTCTCGGTGGTGATGGAGCGCCTGGTCTGGGAGCTGCGCGGTCGCTCGGCCATCGCCCTCGACGACATGAGCGAGCCGCGCCGGCGCCTGCTGGTCTCGCGCTCCTTCGGCCGGCTCACCGGCGAGCGCCACGAGCTGGAGGCGGCGATCCGCCAGCACGCCGCCCGGGCCGGCGAGAAGCTGCGCCGCCAGGGCAGCCTGGCCCGGGCGGTGCAGGTGTTCGTGCGCACCAACCCCTTCCTGGCCGGCGAGCCCCAGTACCGCAACGCTGCCCTGGTGGCGCTGCCCGCGCCCAGTGCCGACAGCCGCGAGCTGCTGGCGGCAGCCCGCCGCGGCCTGGCGGCGATCTTTCTCGAGGGGTATCGCTATCAGAAGTGCGGGGTCATGCTGCTCGATCTGGTGGATGCGGACAATCGCCAGCCCTCGCTGCTGGAGACGCCCGACGACGAGGCCCGGCGCGGGCGCAGCGGGCGGCTGATGGCCACCCTGGACCGGCTCAACCGCCAGATGGGGCGCGATACAGTGCGCTTCGGCCTGCCGCAGCGTGACAACGCCTGGGCGCTGCGCTGCGAGCGGCGCACGCCGTGCTATACCACCCGCTGGAGCGAGCTGATGCGGGTCAAGACGGGGTGAACAGGGTCAGCTGAGCAGGCGCTCGATCTCCTGTAGCAGGGCATCGCGCTGGTCATAGAGCTCCGGCAGCCTGTCGATGGCCTGTTTCCCCTCGCCGGCGTCCTGCAGCGCAAACAGGTCCGCCGCCAGCCGCTGTGCCTGCCGGTGCAGACGCTCGAGCCGCTCGATCTCCGGCCCCATGGCGTCATGAAGCGGGACGAGCCACTGGCAGAATCCACACCATGACGCATCGAGTGGAGGGCCTTCGGGTTCCTCCGAGGTCAGCCGCGACGCGATCTGCCGGACCCAACTGCGGTGTTCGGCGCCGGCATAGAGCAGTGGCCTGGACGTGTGATTCACGAAGGGCAGCGTGGCCCAGTGTGCCGGGGGCCGCCAGTCGTGGAGCCAGCCGGGAACGGCCTCCGCGGGCATGGGGCGAGCGATGCCATGTCCCTGGGCCATCTCGCAGCCGACGCGCAGCAGCATGTCACCATGGTGAACCGTTTCTACGCCCTCGGCGATCACCTGGCGGTCGAACGCGGTCGCCAGGCTAAATATGCCATCGAGAATCTTGAGGTCCTCCGGGTTGTCGAGGATGTCGTGGACGAAGCTCTGATCGATCTTGACGATGCTTGCCGGCAGGCGCTTGAGGTAGGTCAGCGACGAGTAGCCGGTACCGAAGTCGTCCAGCGAGACCTGGATACCGATCTGGCGGCATCCTTCCAGCAGGCTCGAGGCCTGAGACAGGTCACCCAGGGTACTGGTCTCCAGGACCTCCAGTTCCAGCGCGCCGGGGGGCAGTTCGGGATGGTCGCCCAGCAGCCGCTTGAGGCGAGCCACCAAGTCTCGCTGGCGGAGCTGCCGGGCGCTGACGTTGACGCTCACCGGCAGGTCGAGCCCCGCCAAGCGCCAGGCGGCCGCCTGGGCCAGGGCGGAGCGGATCACCCATTCGCCGAGCGCCTCCGAGAGTGAGTGCTCCTCGATCACCGGCAGGAACTGGGCAGGCAGCAGCAGGCCACGTTCGGGGTGCTGCCAGCGCACCAGCGCCTCGACGCCAATGGTCTTGCCCGTGCGCATGTTGACCTTGGGCTGGTAGTGGAGCCGGAACTCGCCCTCCTGCAGGCCTTGCTGGATACGCTCCAGGGTCTCGTGATGGCTTCGCATCGAGCGGTCCCGTTCGGCATCGAACAGGTGATAGCGCCCCTTGCCGGCGAGCTTGGCCTGGTACATGGCCTGGTCGGCCTGGCGCAGCAGCTGGTCTGCCTCGACGGGATCGGCCTGGGGGTAGAAGCTGACGCCGAGGCTGGCGGTGACCCGCAGGGCATGGGACTGATACCAGACGGGCTGAGAGGCGACGTCGAGCAGGCGCTCGAAGAGACCGGTGGCGACCGACTCGTCGGCCAGGTCCTGCAGGACTGCCACGAATTCGTCACCGCCGAGCCTGGACAGGGTATCGCCCTCACGCATGACTCCCTTCATGCGCTGGGCGACCCTGATCAGCAGGTGGTCGCCGGCGGCGTGGCCGTAGCGGTCATTGATTTGCTTGAAGCCGTCCAGATCGAGATAGACCATGGCAAGGTGACGCCCCTGGCGGTGCTCTTGGGCCATGGCGTGGGTCAGTCGGTCGGCCAGCAGCACTCGATTGGGGAGGCCGGTCAGGGGGTCGTAGAGGGCCAGGTACTCGAGCTGCCGCTCGTGGTCCTTCAGCTGGGTGATGTCGGTGGAGATGCCCAGCAGGCCGATGATGTTGCCGTTCGTGTTGTCCTCACGGATCGGCGTCTTGACCTCCAGGTAGACGCGCAGGTGGCCAGCCGCGTCGTGGAGGCTGACCTCCTCGGTGGTCGGCTCGCCGTTCAGCACGCGAACGTCGATCTTGCGCTGGCGGCTTGCGACATCACTGGAAAAGAAGCGGGCGTCCTCGCTGCCCAGCAGGCTCTCGGCCGTACAGCCGAAAAAATCCAGGGTAGCGCGATTGGCGAAGGTGTAGCGGGAGTCGCGATCCTTCATGTAGATGATGGAGCCCACGTGGTCGAGCGCCTCGCGGAAGCGTTCGGCCTCCATGTTGGCAGTGCGCAGGGCGATCTCGGACTGCTTGCGCTCGGTGATGTCGGTGATCACGCCGAACCAGGTGGTGTCTCCGTCCGGTTCGCGATGGGGGAGCGAGTCGCCGAACAGCCAGCGCTCGGCGCCATCTTGGTGAATCACTCGATACTCGTGTCGCCATGGGGTTAGGGTCTCGGCGGAGCGGCGGATGGAGGCCAACATGCCGTCGAGATCGTCGGGGTGGGTCACCGAGAGCATTGGGGAAGCGTCCTCCCTGACCGACTCTGGTGTGACGCCGTAGACCTGCTGAATGCCATCGCTTGCGTAGGGGAAACAGGCGCGCCCGCTCGGCTGGAGCCGGTACTCGTAGACCACGCCGGGCACGCGGTCGGCGATGGTCTTGAGTCGGGTCAGTAGCGTCTCGAGCTCTTGCTCCCGCTCACGCACGGTGCGCATCAGCGTGCCGGCCATGCGCAGGGCACGGGCTCGCGCGGTGGAGAGACTAAGGACCAGGGCGCCAAGGAGTGCGGTGATGATCAGGCCCCCGAGCAGGGTGAGCCAGGTGGTGCGGGTGGCGACGGCCTCGCCAGGGGTCAGGTGGTCGAAGACCAGCCGCCAGGGCGTGCCGTTGAACTCGATCAGGCGCTGCTGCTGGAAGGGGGTCGCGCCGGAAGCAAGGGAACTCGGCTTGTTACTGAACAGCAGGCGCTCGGCCGTCTCCCTGTCGCCGTCATAGATACGCAGGCCCACGGGCTGGCCGTCTCGCTGCTCCCAGTCGCCGAGGATACCCTCCATGAGGTCGTACATGCGGTAGGGGCTGGAGGTCCAGCCAATCAGGGCTTCGCGGCGCTGGGCCACGCTTTCGAGCGGGGCGCCCCGGCGGTAGACCGGCACATACATCAGGGTGCTAGGCTGGGTCTCGGTCTCCTGAACCAGCATGACCCTGCCGGTCAGGGCCGCCATGCCGGTGTCGCGGGCCTGCTCCATGGCGGCGCGGCGCACCGGCTCGGTGAACATGTCATAGCCTAAGGCGCCCAGGTTGCGGCCCTCGAAGGGCTCCAGGTAGACGATTGCAGTATAGGTGTCGCGGGGAGTATCGGGATAGACGTGGTAGTCAGGGAAGCCCTCGGCGCGCACCTCGGCTTCATGCCGGGATAGCTCCTCGGGGGAGAGTCGCACCGTATAGCCGATCGCCTGCACGCCGGTGACCGCATCGGAGACGCGCAGCTTGTCGAAGTAGCTACGCCATTCCTGGCGGGTCACCTTTTCCGAGGCATCGAAGAGCCCCGCTGCCCCCCGCAGCACCAGCGCATAGGCAGACAGGCGCTCCTCGATACTCAGCATGACCTGGTCGGCCGCGAAGCCGAACTGTTCCTGCGCCGAGGCTTCTGCGCTGCGGTAGACCTGGTGACTGGCAAGCAGTGACAACCCGATACCCACCGCCACGATCAGCCAGAAGAAGCCCGGTAGGCGAGCGATTCGCTTCACTGCCATGTTCGCTTCACTGCCATGTATGCCTTGCGTCATGAACGATTGAACGACCCTACCCGGCAGATTACCGGCAAAGCGACGAGGCGTCATGGGGAACATGACTCGCTTGAGTCCCTGCATGGCGACGGGGCGCGACGCCTGCCATCCTGAGAGGGCACCCATCGAGGAGCCCTGCCATGTCCGTGTCACTGTTGTTGCTATGCCGGCGCCTGCTGGTCCCCTGCCTGGCCTTTCTGCTGGCCTGGGCGCTGCCCGCCCAGGCCAGGGAGCTGGCCGTGCCACCGGAGGCGATGGTGGAGGTCGAGGTGGCCACCGTGGGCATGTCGGGCATGGCCGGCGTGCCGGTGGTGCTGCTGCGCGAGCCTGGCGCGGGGGAGGTGATCCCGATCTACATCGGGGTGACCGAGGCCCGCGCCATCCTGCGGGCCCTGACCGGTGAGCGCCCGCCGCGGCCGCTCACCCATGAGCTGCTCGGCGATGTGCTGGCGGGGGCCGAGGTAGCCCTGACCCGGGTCTACGTGGACGCCCTCACCGACAGCACCTTCCTGGGTATGCTGGAGCTGACGCTGCCCGGCCGCGAGACTCCGCTGCGCATCGACAGTCGCCCCAGCGACGCCATCGCCCTGGCGCTGACCGCCGGGGCGAGTATCCATGTGGCCCCCGAGGTGCTGGAGGCGGCGCGCCAGATCGAGTACCAGGGCTTCGACGACCAGGTGGTGGTGGCCCTGGGCATCACCGTCACCCCGCTGGACGACGACCTGCGTGAGGCACTGGGGCTGCCGGACAGCGCCGGGGTGCTGGTCAGCGACGTGAGCGGCGATGCCGCCGAGGCGGGGCTGGTGCCGGGGGCGATGCTGCTCGAGGTGAACGGCGAGACCCCAGACAGCCCGTTGCACTTCCTGGAACTGGTGCGCGATACCCCTGAAGGAGAGCCGGCGCGGCTACGGGCCTGGCAGCGGGGCGAGATCGTCGAGGTGGAACTCTCCACCGAGGTGCCGGAACCCCGTCCCCGGCGCCGCACACCGGGGCTCGAAGCCTGAGGGGGGCTTGGCAGCCGCCATCGGGTGGTCGACAATGGCGACCCGGAGGATAGCCTATGCTCGATTCACTGATTGTCCTCGCCCTTCTCGGCGAACCCGCTCTTGCTGCGCCAGTCGAACCCGGCCTGACGTCCCTGGAAGCCCATCACCGCGAGCTGCTCTCCTGCGACAGGCTCGTCGGGAGGTGGCTTCAGGAAGACGAGTACATGGCGATGCACACGGCCATCGGCGATTCACGCCTTGGCCTTGAAGCGCTGCGCCCGATGCCATTCGACGATCAGACGTTCCCCCCGGATGCCATCGACCTCACCATCGGCGAGACGACCTACGCCTCGGCTGACCTGGTTCGCATGACCGATCACCCCGCGGAGGCGGATGTCCGCGAGGCCTACCTGACTATCCGTCCGCACTGCATGCGGCTGATTGGCTACTTCTGAGTGCCCAGCGTTATCCCCCTTAATCTGATGATCTCGTAACGCTGCGTACGCCAGCGCACAGTGAGTGCGTCCCATAAGGTTCATCCTCATTGCAAGCGTGGCAAGGGAAATGCCTGAACAGGACGTTGCGCTCTGCGCCACCGGCGTAATGATGCAATCTCACTAAAGAGTAATTTCCATGAAAAATACCAAGCTTGACGCTATTTCGTTCGAGAAAGTTAAATCAATTTCATTCGATGTTGAGGTTCTGGAATTCTGGAGCGAGCGGGCACGAATTCAACTGATCTGCATGAATGAGATTGCTGCCTATATCGAGTGAGCCACCCGGCTGCATGAAGAATCCGTTAATCTGCTGATGCACACACTTTATAATGCACCAGAAAAATATTTTTTTCGGCAAGTATGTGACGAAGCCATGAAATGCCGGACTCTAGAAGTGGTTGCCGACAAGGCTCGAATTAAAACAGAAAAAAGTCTGTTGGCTGCTGTGCGTCCCGGGTCGATATGTCCCGGGTCGACGCCATGGCTGAACAGGCCGCGTAATCAGGAAGTGTCATGAAATACATCTTTGCTCTGGTGCTTGGGACGATCACCCTGCTCCTGGCTATCACCGCTCAGGATCCACCTGGCGCGCGCATCCTTCTTGCCGCCGTGGGCCTGGCATTTTACGCGGTAGCGCTGCGCCCGGGGGCTGCTGGAGGTGGGCCGAAATCATCCTGGCACCTAAAGCTGAGGAGCCCAAGGCTGGGAAAACCCAAGCTGGGCGAGTTCAGTGATCGACCCTAGGTGAGCTGGGTCGGCGAGACCCTAGTGGACGACTTCCTGACGTTTGGAATCGGAAAAAACGGCCACCGCAGGGATTCGCCGGGTGGCCGTTTTCCCTTTATGCCCTGGTACTGTAGCCAGGTTCGATCATGCCGTGTTGGGAGATGTCGCGTGTGGAGCAGTCGCGCCATCGATACCCTTTGTCCCGAGGGGGACGACGATAGGACATCAGACGCTGATACTCCTCCGTGATAGCCTCATAGCACTCACAACACATCTCTTCCAGGCCGGGCCTGTCCAGAAAATTGATACGCCCGCGACTGCAGGAAATCAGGCCGGCCTTCTGCAGCCTGCCGGCCGATATGGTGATGCTTTCTCGACGCACGCCAATCAAGTTGGCGATCAGCTCATGGGTCATGATGAGCTCGTCGGTCGGTATGCGATCCAGGCTCAGCAACAGCCAGCGACAAAGCTGCTGATCCAGGCTGTGATGTCGATTGCATACCGAAATCTGCGATATCTGAGCGAGCAGTGACTGGGTGTAACGCAGCAGCAGGTCCTGCAGGGGGCCCGCACGATCAAACTCGGACTTCAGCAGTGCCGCCTTGAGGCGATAGGTGCTGCCGGCATTGCGCACGATGGCACGGATCGGTGTCGTGTCGCCGCCCATGAACAACGAGACGCCGATGACGCCCTCGGCACCGACGACGGCAACTTCTGTTCGATTTCCATCTTCCATTTCGCAGCGTAATGATACGATGGAATCCGTTGGGAAATAGCCATAGCACATCGTCTCTCCTGACTCGGCCAGTGAGTCCCCCAGCTTCAATTCGACAGGCTGGAGGAGAGGGGCCAGGCGCTGATATTCATCCAATGGCAGTGCCGCCAGCAAGTGATTCTGGCGAGGGTCTGGTGGTGGGGCCATGACCGACAACGCTCCTTTTTATCGGGCAAGTTCCCCGCGCGGCACAAGCGCCTAAATACGCGCAAGAAACGAAGCGTATTACATTCATTCTGGCGCGGGAACTAATGTCTACGTTCGCTAGGGTAGCACTTAACAAATCCCCACGTAGACTTATATATGTGAACTTGTCAGGCTGATTTAGTTAATTCCTGTCCGATATCCCGACTGATAACTCAGCCGGGGCGCAAGGTTAGCTGTCGAGAAACGAAAAA
>NZ_JACUUD010000039.1 GCF_014859505.1 Halomonas sp. | reverse complement strand
CCACAGCGCGTCCCGCGAGCCACAGCGCGTCCCGCGCGGCGGCAGGCGAGGTTGACCGACAGGAGTTGCCCGCATGGCGAACGACACTTCACCTCCCGAGCGGCGAGACCGGCTAAATCCCGTGGTCTTCCACGGCAGCGTGGCCGGGATCCTCGTCTTCCTCGTCCTCACCATGACCTTCACCGAGCAGGCCGGCGCCTTCTTCGATGCCGGCCTGGCCTGGGTCAGCGAGACCTTCGGCTGGTACTACATGCTGGCCGTGACGGCCTACCTGGTCTTCGTGGTGCTGATCGGCTGCTCGCGCTTCGGCAGCATCCGCCTGGGCCCCGACCACTCCCGCCCGGAGTTCTCGCTGCTCTCCTGGTCGGCGATGCTGTTCGCCGCCGGCATCGGCATCGACCTGCTCTTCTTCAGCGTCGCCGAGCCGGTGGCCCACTACCTGGCACCGCCCGACCTGACGCCGGAAAGCCAGGAGGCCATGCGCAACGCCGTGGTGCAGACCTATCTGCACTGGGGCCTCTCCGGCTGGGGCCTCTACGTGCTGATGGGCATGGCGCTGGCCTACTTCAGCTACCGCCACCGCCTGCCGCTGGCGATCCGCAGCGCGCTCTATCCGCTGCTGGGCAAGCGCATCCACGGCCCCATCGGCAGCGCCGTGGACATCACCGCGGTGATCTCCACGGTGTTCGGCATCGCCACCAGCCTGGGCATCGGTGTCATGCAACTCAACTACGGGCTGGCCTATATGTTCGACGTGCCCGAGAGCCTCTCGGTGCAGGTGATCCTGATCGGCCTGGTGGTGGTGCTGGCCACCATCTCGGTGGTCAGCGGCGTGGAGAAGGGCATCCGTCGCCTGTCGGAGTTCAACATGCTGCTGGCACTGGCCTTGCTGCTGTTCGTGCTCTTCCAGGGCCACACCCTGCAGCTGCTCGACATGGTGGTGAACAACGCCGGCGACTACCTCTCCGGCTTCGTCGCCAAGAGCTTCGATACCTACGCCTTCGCCGGCGACGAGGCCAACGAGTGGAAGATGTGGTGGACCATCTTCTTCTGGGGCTGGTGGATCGCCTGGACCCCCTTTGTGGGGCTGTTCCTGGCGCGCATCTCCCGTGGGCGCACCATCCGTGAGTTCGTCGCCGGGGCGCTGTTCATTCCCCTGGCCTTCATGATGGTGTGGATGTCGGTGATGGGTAACAGCGGCATCGAACTGGTGGCCAACCAGGGCGTGACGGAGCTCGGCGAGCAGGCCCTGAGCACGCCCCAGACCACCCTCTACACCCTGCTTGAGCACTACCCTTGGATCGGCGTGACCGCCGCAGTAGTCACCGTGCTGGGTATCGTCTTCTTCATCACCTCGGCGGACTCCGGCGCCCTGGTGCTGGCCAACTTCACCTCGATCCTCAGCGACGTGAACCACGACGCCCCGGTGGCCCTGCGCATCTTCTGGTCGGTGGTGATCGGGCTGGTCACCGTGGCTCTGCTGATGGCCGGGGGCCTGGCCGCTCTGCAGAGCGCGGTGGTGATCACCGCCCTGCCCTTCTCGCTGGTGATCTTTGCCATCATGTGGGGCATGGTCAAGGCATTGAAACTCGAGGGCAGCAAGGCCGACGCGCGCCGCCAGGTCTCCGGCACCGCGCCGGGGGGCGACTGGCGCGAACGCCTAGACCGGGCGCTGGACACCTCCACCCGCGCCGGAGCGGCGGCCACCATCGAGCACGCCATCCGGCCGGCGCTGACCCAGTTCGCTCAGGAGCTGGATAGCCGCGGGCAGGATGCCACGGTGACCGAGGAGCAGCTCGAGGGAGAGCCGCTGCCGCGCCTGACCCTGCAGGTGGTGCTGGAGGACGCGGCGAGCTTCGTCTACCAGGTCTGCCCGCATCGCATGCGCACCCCGAGCTTCCTGCCGGTGGATGACGACTACTACGTGCGCCTCGACGTCTACCTGGCCGAAGGCGGCACCGGCCAGGACCTCAACGGCTACACCCGGGGGCAGGTGATCGGCGACGTGCTCTCCGAGTACGAGCGCCACCTGCACTTCCTGGCGCGGGCCGGCGAGGACGGCAGCGTCCAGGCGATGCCGGGCGCTGTAGGCGAGCCGCCCAAGGATGCCACCCCGGGCTGAGGCGGCCGCGGCCGGAAGTGCGATGATCGCGGGGGCGCCATACGGCGCCCCCACGACGTTACCGGAGTGGCACCTGCGACGGAAGGAGCGCTTGCGGCAGCGCAGCAGGGAGGCGTAACGTAATAGCCCTCGCTCTTTAGCACGCAAAGGAGTCGCCATGTCCCGTTCTTCCCCCCGGAGCGGCTATCGTCTCCCCGTTCCCGGCAGCGCGCTGCTGGCCGCCTGGCGCGCGGGCTACGGCCTAGCCGAGCTGCGCCGCGACCTGATGGCCGGCCTGACCATCGGCATCGTGGCCGTGCCGCTCTCCATGGCACTGGCCATCGCCACCGGGGTGCCGCCCCAGCACGGGCTCTACACCGCCATCGTCGCCGGCGCGATCATCGCCCTGACCGGCGGCTCCCGCTTCAACATCTCCGGCCCCACTGCGGCTTTCGTGGTGATTCTCTTCCCCATCGTTTCGAGCCACGGCGTCGGCGGTCTGCTGATCGCCACCCTGATGGCGGGGCTGATCCTGGTCGCACTGGGGCTGGCCCGGCTGGGCAGTCTGATCCAATTCGTGCCCTATCCGGTGGTGCTCGGCTTCACCGCCGGTATCGCGGTGGTGATCGCCCTGCTGCAGCTTCCCGATTTCCTGGGGCTGGCCGGGGTCGCGCTCGGCGACAGCACCCCGCACAACCTGGCCGCCATCGTTCGTGCCCTGCCCACTCTGGCCCCGGCCGAGCTCGGCATCGGCCTGGTGACCCTGGCCACCCTGATCCTGTGGCCCCGGCTCAAGATCCCGGTCCCGGCCCCGCTGGTGGGGCTGGTGGTGGGCACCCTGGCGGCCCTGGCGGTGAGCGCCGCCGGGGTGGAGGTCGCCACCATCGCCTCGCGCTTCAGTTGGGAGTTCCAGGGCCAGAGCGGCAGCGGCATCCCGCCCTTCGCCCCCGGCCTGGTGGTCCCCTGGCGATTGCCGGGGCCCGATGGCACGCCGCTTGTCGTGGACTTCGCGCTGATCCGCGAGCTGCTTGGACCGGCACTGGCCATCGCCATGCTGGCGGCCATCGAGTCGCTGCTCTGCGCGGTGGTGGCCGATGGCCTGACCCGCACCCGCCACGACCCCAACGCCGAGCTGATCGGCCAGGGACTCGGCAACGTGGTGGTGCCCTTCTTCGGCGGCATCACCGCCACTGCGGCCCTGGCGCGTACCGCCACCAACATCCGAAGCGGCGCGGTCTCGCCGGTGGCCGGCGTGGTCCACTCCCTGGTGGTGCTGCTGGCGGTGGTACTGCTGGCCGGGGTGCTGGGCTATGTGCCCATGGCGGCACTGGCCGCTCTGCTCTTCATCATCGCCTGGAACATGAGTGAGGCGCGCCACTTCACCCACACCCTCAAAAGCGCCCCGGCAAGCGATGTAGCGGTGCTGGTAATCTGCTTCGCGCTCACGGTGATCTTCGACATGGTGCTGGCGGTGGCCGTAGGCATGGGCCTGGCCGCGGCGCTGTTCATCCGCCGCATGGCCAGCCTCACCGAGGCCCGCCAACTGCGCGCCGGCGAGAGAGAAGCCCCCCCGACGCTGCCCCGCGAGGTGGCCTTCTACGATATCAACGGTCCGCTGTTCTTCGGCGCCGCCGAGAAGGCCATCGCGTCACTGCGGGTGGTGGATCCGGAGGTGAAGGTGATGATGCTGGACATGCATGACGTGCCGAGCCTGGATGCCACGGCCATCGTTGCCCTGCAGTCGCTGGTGGAGGAGTTGCATGCCCAGCGGGTCGGGCTGATCTTCTTCGGCCTGCCGGCGCGGATGATCATCAAGCTCAAGCGGGCAGGCGTCCGCCGCGAGGCGGGACGGCTGGCCATGGTCGCCAGCCAGGCCCATGCCGCGCGCCTGGCCGAGCGGTGGCTGGCCATGGGCTAGGCAACATGGCCCAGTTGGTGGCGTCCGGCGACATGATCCCACAGCCGCCCACCAGGTGCTGAGGCTGAAGCAACCACCTTAGCGCGTGGGCAGGTGGGAAGAAACCGCGACGTTCAGGCCTCGGCCAGGGTGAAACTCGCCACCTGGGTCGGCTGGCCGAGGTGGGCGTCCATCTCGCCGATCCCCGAGAAGCACACCCGGTAGCCGTTGCGGCGTGCTACCCCCTGGGCCCACTCGCGGAAGCGTGCCCGATCCCACTCGAACTTGTGGTCAGGGTCGCGGAACTCACCCGGGCCCATGTCATAGAGCGGATTGTATTCATGGTTGGGGGTGGTCATCACCAGCGTCTCGGGCCTTAATCCGGCGAAGACCGCACGCTCGACCCGGGAGAGTGACTCGGGCGGAACATGCTCGATGGTCTCCACCATGGCCGCGGCCTCGAAACCGATCAGCGCCGGATAGTGATCGGTATAGGAGCCGCACACCAGTTCGAGGCGCCCCGCACGTACGGACGGCAGATCCTCCAGGCGCAGCTTGGCCTGGGCCAGCAGTTCGCCGGAGAGTTCCAGGCCCACCACCCGCTCGAACTGGGGGTCTCGCAGCAGGTACTGCAGCAACCCGCCTGAGCCGCACCCCAGGTCGAGCACCCGCCGCGCGCCGTTGGCCCTGAACAGCGACACGACGCGCTGCAGTCGTTCCTGGTGAAGGTCGGGGGCTTCGAGGTCGATCATCTCCATGCTGTCTCCGTAGGGATCGGGCGGACGATGATGCCGCAAAGCGACCAAGACGTGTAGCAACGAGGATGAAAAAGGCGCGACTCGCGTCGCGCCCGTTTCTCTGCCGGCAGTTGCCGAGGCGTCGGATGACGCCGTCGATCAGAAGAACCCCAGCGGGTTGATGTCGTAGCTCACCAGCAGGTTCTTGGTCTGCTGGTAGTGCTCGAGCGCCACCTTGTGGGTCTCGCGGCCGACGCCGGACTTCTTGTAGCCGCCGAAGGCGGCGTGGGCCGGGTACTGGTGGTAGCAGTTGGTCCACACCCGGCCGGCCTGGATGCCACGGCCCATGCGGAAGGCGACGTTGATGTCGCGGCTCCACACCCCGGCACCCAGCCCGAACTCGGTGTCGTTGGCGATGGCCAGCGCCTCGGCCTCGTCCTTGAAGGTGGTCACCGCCACCACCGGGCCGAAGATCTCTTCCTGGAAGACGCGCATCTTGTTGTTGCCCTTGAGCAGGGTCGGCTGGATGTAGAAGCCGTTGTCGATGCTCGGGTCCAGGCTCTCTTTCTCACCGCCGGTGAGGAACTCGGCGCCCTCTTCGCGGGCGATGTCCATGTAGGACATGATCTTGTCGAACTGCTCCTGGGAGGCCTGGGCACCTACCTGGACGTCGGTGTCCAGCGGGTTGCCGCGGGTGATCTTGCCCACCTTCTCCATGACCTTGGCCATGAAGGCGTCGTACATGGACTCCTGGATCAGCGCCCGGGAGGGGCAGGTGCACACCTCGCCCTGGTTGAAGAAGGCCAGCACCAGGCCCTCGGCCGCCTTGTCGATGAACTCGGGCTCGGCGTTCATGATGTCGGCGAAGTAGATGTTGGGGGACTTGCCGCCCAGTTCCACCGTGGAGGGGATGATGTTCTCGGCGGCGCACTTGAGGATATGCGAGCCCACCGGGGTGGAGCCGGTGAAAGCGATCTTGGCGATGCGCTTACTGGTGGCGAGTGCCTGGCCCGCCTCGACGCCGTAGCCGTTGACGATGTTGACCACCCCCGGCGGCAGCAGGTCGCCGACCAGCTTCATCAGCTCGAGGATCGAGGCGGGGGTCTGTTCGGCGGGCTTGAGCACCACGCAGTTGCCGGCGGCCAGCGCCGGGGCCAGCTTCCAAACGGCCATCAGCAGCGGGAAGTTCCAGGGAATGATCTGCCCCACAACGCCCAGCGGCTCATGGAAGTGGTAGGCGACGGTATTGGCGTCGATGTCGGCGGCGGTGCCCTCCTGGGCGCGGATGCAGCCGGCGAAGTAGCGGAAGTGGTCGACGGCCAGCGGCAGGTCGGCGTTCAGCGTCTCGCGCACCGCCTTGCCGTTGTCCCAGGTCTCGGCCACGGCCAGCATCTCGAGGTTCTGCTCGATGCGGTCGGCGATCTTGAGCAGGATGTTGCTGCGCTCGGCGGCGGAGGTCTTGCCCCAGGCCGGGGCGGCGGCGTGGGCTGCATCCAGTGCCTTGTCGATGTCCTCGGCGCCGGAGCGCGGGATCTGGCAGAACACCTCGCCGTTGACCGGACTGACGTTGTCGAAGTACTCGCCCTTGACCGGAGGGACGAACTCGCCGCCGATGTAGTTGCCGTAGCGCTGCTCGAAGGTGATGACGGAACCGGACTGGCCGGGGTTGGCATAGATCATGGCGTGACTCCAGAATGTTGTGGTTATGTCGGGACACTCCACAGTCTTGGTCACTCCGCGCTTCTGCGACATACTCCGGTGGCATGAGACGCCCTCATCCCTTGGGAGGAGGGCCCCGACGAGAGTGACGGGAGTAAAGCGATGACGACCCTGATGGTCGCCGACGACCATCCGCTGTTCCGCGATGCCATCGGTGCGGTGATCGCGGCGGGTCTGCCGGGCACCCGCCTGCTGGAGGCCGACAGCCTGGCGCGAGCCATGCAGGAAGCCGAGCGCCACGAGGAGGCGCTCGACCTGCTGCTGCTGGACCTGAACCTGCCCGACGCCGAGGGCCTCGACGGGCTGCGGCGCCTGCGGGAGGTGCTGCCGGCGCTGCCGGTGGCCATCCTCTCGGCGGAGCAGGACCGGCGCACGGTGCTCGCAGCCATCGAGATGGGCGCGGTGGGCTATATCCCCAAGTCGACGCCCCGCGACGACCTGTTGGCCGCCCTGCATCAGCTCCTCGAGGGGCAGCTCTACCTGCCTCCCCAGGTCATGCGCCGTCCGCCGCCCGCCCACCCGGCACCGGCGATCACCGGGGCCGCGGCGCCCGACCGGCGCCTCACGGGGCTCACCGACAAGCAGCTCGAGGTGCTCGAGCTGCTCAGCCGGGGCGCCTCCAACAAGGGAATCGCACGGGAGCTGAACGTCGCCGAAACCACGGTGAAGACCCATGTCTCGGCCATCCTGAGAAAACTGGGCGTGGCGAGCCGGGTCCAGGCGGTGCTGCTGGCCGGCGAGCTGGATCTGGCCCACTACCGGGCCGGTCGCCGCTCCGGCTGAGGCCCCAGCAGCGCGGTCAGCAGCAGGCGCAGGCGCAGCGGCTTGACGGGCTTGAGCAGGCAGTGGTAGCCGGCCTGACGTATTCGCGACTTCAACCCCGCGTCGTGGTTGGCGGTGATCACCACCACCGGTAGCCCGGGATGGGCCTCGCACAGCCTGGCAGCGACCTCGAGACCGTCGGGCTGCCCTTCTCCCAGGTGGTAGTCCACCAGCAGCACGGTTCCGGGTTCGGGGATACATCCTTCGAGCACGGCCGGCGACTCCACGGCCACCACCCGGCACCCCCAGCCCCCCAGCAGGGCCTCCATGCCCTCGCGGATCGCCGCATCGTTGTCCAGGACCCAGATGACCCCGCCGACCAGTGACGGGCTGCTCGGCGCAGGGGGAAGGCGGCCAGGGGACGGCCTCGGCGCCGTGGCGTAGGGCACCGTCACCGAGAACATCGAGCCCCGCCCCGGCACCGAGGCAAGTCCCAGCGGATGGCCGAGCATGCCGCTGATGCGGTCGACGATGGCCAGCCCCAGCCCCAGGCCGCGGTCCTCGTCGCCGTGCCCCGCCTCGAGGCGCCGGAACTCCTCGAAGATCTCACGCTGCTGCCCGGCGGCGATCCCGGGACCGGTATCGCCTACCAGGATCTCCAGCCCGTCCTGGCGACGCCGACAGCCCAGGAGGATGCGGCCCTGGACGGTATAGCGAATCGCGTTGCCGAGGAAGTTGCGTACCACCCGCGCCAGCAGCGCCAGATCGGTCTCGATCACCGCCCGGGTGGGCACGTGGTGGAAAGCCAGCCCCCTGGCCGCGGCCATCTGCCGATACTCCTCCGCCATCACGCCGAGCAGTTCCTCGGCGGGAAAGGGCGCAATATCGGGCCTGAGCACCCCGGCATCGAGCCGCGAGATATCCACCAGGCTGCCGATCAGCGCCTCGACGTCCTTGAGCGAGCGCCCGATGTTGCCCACCAGGCGCCGGGAGCCGTCCGGCAGCGGCTGCTCCTCCAGGGCGCTGGCGAACAGCCGCGCCGCGTTCAGCGGCTGGAGCAGGTCATGGCTTACCGCGGCGAGGAACCTGGTCTTGGAGAGGTTGGCTGCCTCGGCCTCGGCCTTGGCCCGGTGCAGTTCGCCCAGGGTGCGTTGCAGGGTCTCGGTACGCTCGCGCACCTGCTCGGCCAGCAGCACCGAGTGCTCGAAGGCCGCATAGGGCGCCCCACCGGGCACGCCGCTGGACTCCACCCTCTCGATCAGCGCTTGGCAGATGCGTCGCAGGCGGTCATTCTCCTCGGCCAGGAGTGCCGCCCGGGCCTCCGGCGCCTCAGGCAGCGCCGTCGTCGCGAGCGGTGCCAATGGCCACCCCGGTAAAGGTCTGGTTGATGTGCATGCCATGGTACTGCTCCCCGTAGGTATTGAAGCCGATCACCCGGCTGCGGCTCAGCAGATCCGAAACCGCCGCATCCTCGTCCAGCACCTCCAGTTCCAGGCGCCTGAGGAAGCAGTCGCAGCCAATGACCAGCTCGGGGCGGCCCAGGCGATCCTCGAGACCCCTCAGCGTCAGCACCAACTCCCCATGGATCGGAGCGGACGTCATGGCGGTGAGCACGATGCCGTTCTCCACGGCGCAGTAGAAGCTCAGGCTGCCGTCCTCGTTGGCACGCTGGATGGAGCGCACGTAGTAGTGATCGCCGATGCGCACCGCCAGCGGATGCCGGGCGAACAGTTCCGGTCCCAGTTGCGCCACCGACTGCCCCACCAGGGCCGCATAGGCCTCCACGGCTGGCGCCGCATTGAGCTCCAGCACCCGTCGCGACTCCCGATCGACCGCGGTGACCACCAGCTTTTCATGCCGGGGCCTCAGGTGGTGGGTGGAGAAGACCTCGAAGGGCAGCGGCGTATTCACCATCAGCACCACCGCCGCCTGGGTGTGGAAGCGACCTTGGCAGAAGACGTGGGTGCGGGCGAGGCGGTTGTCGTCCCCGGCCGAGCCGCCGAAGCTGGGAATGCTGCCGAGTGCGGCATCGAGGGTCGCGATCACGCTCTCCTCGCTGCTCGAGAGGCCGTCGAGCAGGGTCACCACGAAACTGTTGTCCGCCAGGGGCGCCAGGGCGCGTTCGCGGCAGCGGCCGAGCAGGTCATCCACCAGTCGCTGGGCACAGGGCAGGTCGAAGGTGTCGAGCGACTCCACCAGCGCCGGAGCCAGTTCGAAGTGGCGGCGATCGAAACCGATCGCCACGATGCTGCCCCGGGCATAGCCCGCCGGGGTGATCTCCCCAGCCGACGTGCAACCCGCCACCGGGATGTCGTCGAAGGCCTGGTTGAGGGCGCGAGACAGGGCCTCCAGGGGATACTCGACGCTGCAGAAGAAGAGCACGAACCCCAGCCAGGGATGGCACAGGTCGGAGGCAAGCTCAGCCACCGCCTCGGCCGGGTCGGATCGATGACTGACGGCGGTGCGCAGCAGGTCAGCCCCGGCAGGCAGTGGAACGGGGGTGAGGCTCGTGGCATCTGGCATGGCAGTCTCCGACTTCAACGCTTGCCCAGTGTAGGCCGCCGGAAGGATACGCCACAAACGATCGGCTCAGAGGGCCGACGGAGCCCGCCAGGCGGTCAGGGCGGTCAGAGTGGCCGCCAGGCAGGAAGCAAGCTCTTCCAGCAGGGCCCTGGCCGCCATTCCGTCCCCCTCGCTGGCCAGGCGCTCGAGCCGCGTGGCAAGGCCGGCTACCTTGACGGCCCCCAGGCTCGACGACTCCCCCTTGAGCTGATGCGCCGCATGGCGAGCCTCCTTGAGGTCATCCTCGCCGAGGGCACGCTCCAGGCTGGCCAGCCGAGACTCGGCCTGGCCAACGAAGAGCGCCACCAGCGAGGCGAGCCCCTCCTCACCCAGGGAATCGCGCAGCGCCTGCAGTGTCAGCGGATCGACCAGGCTGTCGCAGCCGGCGGCCGTCCCGGCGCCGATAGTGCGCGTCGACAGCTCCCCATCGCCCAGGTAGCGAATCAGCGCCTCCAGCAGCAGTTCCTGGCGCAGCGGCTTGGTCAGGTAGCCGTTCATGCCGGCGGCCAGGCAGCGGGCCTGTTCGCCCCCGGGGCCGCCGGCGGTCATCGCCACGATTGGCACCTCTGCCGCCCAGCCGTCACGGGCGCGCAGCCGGCGGGTCACCTCCAGACCGTCCATGTCCGGCATCTGGATATCCATGAAGATCAGATCGAACCGGCCTGCCGCCGCCAGCTGCAGGGCGGCCGCACCTGAGCCGGCGATGGCGACCGAGCAACCGAGGCGCTCGAGCATGGCCCTGGCCACTTGCTGGTTGACCGGGTTGTCTTCCACCACCAGCAGATGGGCGCTGCGCAGATCCTTCCGGCGCGAGCCCCTTGTCATTGGCAGGGCCGGGGCAGGTCCCTCGGCGGTCGCCAGAGTCAGCACAAACCAGAAGCGGCTGCCCACCCCGGGCTCGCTGGCCACCTCGACACGCCCGCCCATGGCCTCCACCAGACGACGGCAGATCGCCAGGCCCAACCCGGTGCCACCGAAACGCCGCGCGGTGGAGGCATCCCCCTGGCGGAACGGCTCGAAGATCCGCGAGAGCTGTTCGGGGGCGATACCGCAGCCGGTATCCACCACCTCGAAGCGGACCCGCCCGTTTCCTTCGGGGCGTACCTCCAGGCGAATCTCCCCCTCCTCGGTGAACTTCACCGCGTTGGAGACCAGGTTGATCAGCACCTGGCGCAGGCGCCCCGGATCGGCCAGCACCCGCTCCGGCAGCTGCGGGTCCAGATGGGTCATCAGCACCACGCCCCGCGCCTCGGCGCGGGGCGCGAGCAGGGCCACTACCCCATCGACAAGCTCATCCAGCGCCAGGGCCCGCTGTTCAAGCTCGAGACGCCCGGACTCGATCTTGGAAAAGTCCAGCAGATCGTTGATCAGCTCCAGCAGCAGCACGGCGCTGTCGTGAATGGTGGCGGCGCAATGGCGCGCCGATCCCTCGAGCCGATGCTCCAGCAGCACATCACTCATGCCGATGACGCCGTTGAGCGGCGTACGGATCTCATGGCTGACCGTGGCGAGGAATTCCGACTTGGCCTGGCTGGCCGACTCCGCCTGCCGGGCGGTCGCCTCCAGCTCTCGACTCAGCGTCTCCAGGTCACGACGTGCCGCGGCGTTGTCCCGCGCCTCGCGGAACAGGATGAGCGCCACCAGCATGGCCGACAGGCTCATTGCCAGGATCAACACCAGCAGCAGGGCATAGAGCCGCTGCAACTGGACACGCTCGCGGGTGGCGGACTCGGCCAGGTGGCCATTGATGGCGATCACCAGCCGCTCGGTGCGGTTTCCCAGGGTATCGAGGTGCCGGTCCAGGGCATGGCGGTCACTCTCGCGAAGAACCTCGAGGGCAAGGATGAGGCGGTCGAGCTCGTCGATGCGCTGCTCGATCTGCTCCAGCAGGGCGCTGGCCGCGGGAATCGAGGCCAGCAGCTCGGTGATATCGCCCCCCCCGCGCATCAGGTACAACCGGCTGTGGAAGAGCTCGAAGCGCAACGTCAATCCTGCCCGGTCGGCCTCCGGCTGCGCCAGGTAGTTGCGCAGCTGGACCACGTCGCGATCGAGCTTGTAGGCGTGCCAGGAGGTGTCTCCGCCCACGCTCTGGGCCAGGCTGTCCTGGCGCCAGGAGACCAGCCCCACCACCACCAGCGCCGCCGCCAGCAGCAGCAGCGCACTGATGGCGCCAAGCTTGACTCGCAGGGGCAGGCGCAGCATGGAACGCTCCCGATAGCGGGCCCTCAGGGGGCGTGAATGTGCACGACGTGCCACACCGAGCGGAAACGCACGGACTCGTTGTGCAGTTGCGGATGATCGTCGAAGGGATAGAGCACGAAAAGCGGGCCGAACTCGCGGATCTGCACCGGAGCGCCGTTGCGGCTCATGGCCAGGATGACGTCGTAGTCATGCAGTTGGGCGAGGGGGATCTCCGCCTCGTAGTCGTTCAGCGCCCGGACCAGGACGCGATCGCTGCGAACTCCGGCCGCCGCCAGCACCTCCCGGAACAGCGGACCCTCGTAGCGACCAGCGTCCGAATGCCAGGGGGTGCGAGTGTGAATCTCGGTGGGGGCGATGGCCATCAGCATCTCGCGGTCGAACCTGGCCTGGTCATCCACATTGGGAAAGTCGATGTTGCCACTGATGGTCAGCAGCACCTCGCCGCTCGGCGCCGGCAGCGTCCCCTCGGCGACGGCCGACATCGGCAGCCATGCGAGGGAGACAAGGGCGAGCAGAAGGTGCAGGACGCTTTGACGCATGAGAGCAATCCTTTGGCGAGACCCGCGAAGGCACAAGCTTACCCGATCCCTCGACAAAGATCAGTCAGCCAATCTGCCACCGTTGGCACCGGGAGTTGTCATGGCGCCTCCCGGGTCGGCTCCGGCAGACGCTCCTCCAGGCCATCCAGCAGCCGCTGCAGGTAGCGGGCGCGCTGTTCCCACACGGCGTTGCGGTGAAGCTGGCGTGACAGCGGCAGCAGGTCGGGGTCACCCAGTTGCGCCTCTGCCAGCTGGCCATGGTAGGCCTCTACCAGCGCCAGGTCAGCCGCTCGCCCCTGCTCCCAGGCCGCCCGAGAGGCCTCCAGGGCCAGGCGCGCTTCCCGCCCCAGCACCTTGTCGAGCCGAGCGCCGAGGCGCTCGACCTCCTCCTCCCAGCGAGTCTCGGCATCCTGCGCACAGCCCAGGGCAGGTTCCGGCTGCCACTGAGCGTCGGACAGGCAGGCGTCGAGTTCATGGGCAATGACCTGGCCTCCTCCGGAAAGTGGAAGAGTGAGGGGCTGAGCGTGGAGCGGCATCAGGGGAAGCAGCAAGGGCAGCAGGCAGGCAAGCGGGCGCAGTATTGGCATGGCATCACCTTGCGGGCGCTGGCCCCGGCCAGCAATGAAAAAGGGGGGCGTCAACGCCCCCCAGCATAGCGACCCGGCCCCGACTGCGCGAGGCGAGCAAGCTCAACCGTGTAGTTGCTCGCCCTCGTCGATCACATCGACGCGGACCAGATCCTCATAGGCATGCCAGCTGGCATGGCCCAGCACGGGCAGGATAAGCGCCAGACCGATGTAGAAGGTCATCACCCCCACCAGCACGGAGCCGGTCAGGATGGCCGCCCACAACAGCATCGGGCGGAAGTTGCGGGCGACGGAACGCACGCTGGCCTCGATGCCCTCCATGAAGGTGAGATCGTGGTGCATCAGGGTGGGAATGGCCACCACGCTGATGGTGAAGGCCCCGAAGGCCAGGATGCCGCCCAGCACGCTGCCAACCGCGATCATGCCGAGGCCCTCGGGGGTGGTCAGCAGGGCCGAGTAGAGGCCGGCGGGGCTGGGGACCTCGAAACCGAAGAACAGGGCAAACAGCAGGGTCGCCAGCCGGATCCAGGCGAGGAAGAAGATCATCATCATCACACCCATCATGGCGAGCTGGCCGGCATGGGGACGCCAGGCGCCGAAGGCATCACCCAGATGGGGCGCCCGATTGGCTTCCAGGGCGCGACTGACGCCGTAGGAACCCACCGCCACCAGCGGACCCAGGAACATGAAGCCGGCCACCATGGGCAACAGCCAGTGCCACAGCCCAAGGGTGATGGCACCCGCGGTGATGGCAATGCTCAGGCCCACCCAGAACATGCCGTAGGCGAGACTCACCGCCGTGGCCTGGCGAAAGTCTTCGATGCCAGACGCCAGCCAAGCCCTCGGTCGATCCATTCCCACCGGGTTGATGGTGATCTTGACCCCGGGCGCTGCAGCCTTGTGATGCTCTTTCGTTGTTGCCACGTTCATGCTGTCACCCCTAATTACGCCTTTTTTATAATTCCCGCCTCAGGCGGGCCAATTCCCGGCACAGGCTGACGCCTTAATGCCGACTTCATCTATTAATACAGGTTTAATGTAGTTGACTCGAGTCAATTCTGCAGACGCGAACACCATGACTTTCCACGCTGGCGATCCAGCGTTTTCTTCATAAGAAAATAACGAAATATTCTTTGGGAGCGTCATCGTCGGCTGATTCCCGGCTGCCCCCTGAACGCAGGAGCCCCGGCCAACTGGCCGGGGCTCCTGCGGTTGTGGCGGCCATGATGGCCGCGTTGTGGGTTCAGCGCACAATCATCACCGACACCTTTGAGTGGTGCACCACGTGCTCGGCATTGGGACCGAGCACGTAGTCGGCGAACTTGCGCTTGTTGTGGGACGCCATCACGATCAGGTCCACCTCGAGCTTCTTGCCTGCCTTGATGATCGCCTCCCAGGGCGAGCCGTCGACGATCACCGACTGGGTCTGGATGTCCTCGGGTACGTGCTCCTGGATGAACTTGTGCTGGGCCTCGGTCACGGCCTCATGGGCTTTCTTCGCGAAGTCCTTGGGGAAGTAGGAACCCACCAGCGGCATCCGGTAGTCGGGCAACACCGTCACCACGTGCAGCGAGGCTCCAAAGGTCCGGCAGAGAGTCACGGCCGTGGGCAGCGCCTTCTCCCAGGAGCTCTCCTCGTTGAGGTCCACCGGCAGCATGATCTTGTTGTACATGTCATCGTCTCCTTCAGGCGGTAGCCGCCTGGCCGGCATCGGGTTCACGACGGCGACGCTGCAGCATCACCACCAGGCCGAACACCAGGAACCCCGGTATCCACATCCATTCCTTGGCCCAGCGATCCACCGGCGCCGATACCTCGATGATCTCCTGGTCGAAATCGAAGCCGAGATCCGCCGCCAGGCTGCCGAACTCGACGAAGTCCACCATGGCCTGGTCGCCGTCGATGTAGAGCTCCAGCCCCAGGTTCTCCATGCGCTCCTCGACGCTGTCACCACCGGGGACCGGCACCAGCACATAGGTGGTCATGGGGTCGCCGAAGGCGTCCTCGCCGGCGATCTGCACCCGCAGGTTGCTACCCTCATCGACATCTCCCAGCGCCTGAGCGAACTGTGCCGGTGGCACCTGCTGGTAGGGGTCGTGAAGCTGGTCCATCCAGAAACCGGGGCGGAACAGGGTGAAGGCCACCAGCAGCAGCAGGATCGACTCGTACCAGCGGTTGCGGGCGATCATGAAGCCCTGGGTCCCTGCCGCGAAGATCAGCATCGCGATCGTCGAGATAATAAAGATCACGATGCCCTGCAGGAAGGTCACGTCGATCAGCAGCAGATCGGTGTTGAAGATGAACAGGAAGGGTAGCGCCGCCGTGCGCAGGCTGTAGTAGAAGGCCTGGAAACCGGTGCGCAGCGGGTCGCCGCCGGAGACCGCCGCCGCCGCGAAGGAGGCCAGGCCCACCGGGGGCGTCACGTCAGCCATGATGCCGAAGTAGAAGACGAACAGGTGCACGGCGATCAGCGGCACGATCAGACCGCTCTGCTGACCCAGCGTCACGATCACCGGCGCCAGCAGGGCCGATACCACGATGTAGTTGGCCGTGGTGGGCAGGCCCATGCCGAGGATCAGGCTGAGCAGTGCGGTGAACACCAGGATCAGCATCAGATTGCCCATGGAGAGGATCTCTACCACGTCGGCCAGCACCAGGCCGACGCCGGTCTGGGAGACCGCGCCGACGATGATGCCCGCCGCCGCGGTGGCGATGCCGATGCCGATCATGTTGCGAGCACCGGCCACCAGGCCGTCCCAGAGGTCCTTGAAGCCCTCCTTGACGTCTTCGGCCACCTTGCTGCGGCCGCGGAAGAACGCGATGACAGGACGCTGGGTCACCATGACGAAGATCATGAATACTGTCGCCCAGAAGGCCGAGAGGCCGGGCGAGAGGCGCTCGACCATCAGACACCAGACCAGCACGATCACCGGCAGGATATAGTGCAGCCCGACCATCACGGTGGGCCGGGTCTGGGGCAATGTGAGCACCTTGGAATTCGGATCGTCGAGCTCGAGCTCGGGGTACTTCGCGCCGACCTTGAGCAATCCGATGTAGACCACTGCCAGCACCACTGCCACCACCCAGGGGGTAGCATCACCCAGCACCGGCTTGAGCCAACCGAGTCCGTAATAGACGGCAAACGACAGCGCCATCAACAGCAGCAGGCCGGTCAGGAAGCCGATGATCTTGTTCAGGAAGGGGCGCGCCGGGTTGCTGGTGGGCAGGCCCCGCATGTTGGCCTTGAGCGCCTCGAGGTGGACGATGTAGACCAGCGCGATATAGGAGATCAGCGCCGGCAGGAAGGCGTGCTTGATCACCTCCACATAGCTGATGCCGACGTACTCCACCATCAGGAAGGCCGCGGCGCCCATCACCGGCGGCATGATCTGGCCGTTCACCGAGGAAGCGACCTCCACCGCGCCGGCCTTCTCGGAGGAGAAGCCGACGCGTTTCATCATCGGGATGGTGAAGGTGCCGGTGGTCACCACGTTGGCAATCGAGGAGCCCGAGATCAGACCGGTCATGCCCGAGGCCACCACGGCCGCCTTGGCCGGGCCACCCTTGTAGTGGCCCAGCAGGGAGAAGGCCACCTTGATGAAATAGTTGCCGGCCCCGGCCTTGTCGAGCAGGGCGCCGAACAGCACGAACAGGAACACGAAGCTGGTCGAGACCCCCAGCGCAATGCCGAACACCCCCTGGGTAGTCAGCCACTGGTGATTGACCAGGCCGTTGAAGCTCACGCCGCGGTGGGCCAGTATCCCCGGCATATAAGGGCCAAACAGCGAGTAGAGGATGAAGACCGTGGCCACGATCATCAGCGGCGGCCCCAGGGCTCGACGTGTTGCCTCCAGCAGCATCAGGATACCGACGATGCCGACGATCACGTCCTGGGTGAGCGGTGCCCCCGGCCGCGTCGAGAGCTGCTCGTAGAAGAGGAACATGTAGGCGCCGCAGAAGGCCGCGACGGCCGCCAGCACCCAGTCCTGGATCGGTATGCGATCACGTGGCGAACGCTTGAACGCCGGATAGGCCATGAAGGCCAGGAAGAGCGCGAAGGCGAGGTGAATCGAGCGCGCCTCGGTGGCATTGAAGACGCCGAAGCGAAACATGTAGGGGAGCGGCGAGGCGATCCAGAGCTGGAAGAGCGACCAGGTGGCCGCGATCCCCAACAGCAGCTTGCCGGGCGCCCCCGCCGGCTTGCGTGCCCCCGAGTCGCTGGAGGCGACCATGTCTTCCAGGTCGACCTCCGAGGCGCGGGTGTTGTTCTTCTCATCCGTCATACGTTGGCCCTACCCAGTGTCAATGACTTATGGTTGATATCCTTCCCGCGGCCAAGGCAGGAAGCCGACTTACCAACGAGATGCGCGGACGCCCCGAAGGGAGTCCGCGCATCGATCACCAAGGGTGATTGGCTGACGCTGCCGGAATCACTCGATCCAGCCGCGCTCACGGTAGTAACGAGCCGCACCGTCGTGCAGCGGAGCGGTCAGGCCGTCGGAGATCATGTCCTCTTCGTTGAGGTTCTCGAAGGCAGGATGCAGACGCGTGAAGCGATCGAAATTCTCGAACACCGCCTTGACGGTCTCGTAGATGATGTCCTCGTCAACTGCCGTGGAAGACACGAAGGTCGCTGCCACACCGAAGGTCTCGACGTCCTCGTCGTTGCCGCGGTACATGCCTCCCGGGATCACCGAATGGGTGTAGAAGGGGTTGTCCTCGATGATCTTCTCGATCTCCGGACCGGTCACCGGCACCAGGCGGGCATCGATGGTGGTGGTGGCCTCCTGGATGGAGCCGTTGGGGTGGCCCACCACATAGACCATGGCATCGATATTGTTGTCGGAGAGGGCCGCGGCCTGCTCGGCGGCATCCAGTTGGGAGGCCAGCGAGAAGATGTCGGTATCCCAACCCATGGCGTCCATCACCACGTTCATGGTGTTGCGCTGGCCGGAGCCCGGGTTGCCGATGTTGACGCGCTTGCCCGGAAAGTCGCTGATGTGCTCGATACCGGAGTCAGCACGCGCCACCACGGTCAGCGGCTCACCGTGCATGGTGAAGACGGCGCGCATCTCCTCCCAGGCACCGTCGTCGGCAAAGCTGTCCTCGCCGTGATAGGCACGGTACTGGACGTCTGACTGCACCACGCCCATGTCCAGCTCGCCGCTCTTCATGCCGTTGACGTTGGCGACGGAGCCGCCGGTGGTGGGGGCATTGCAGCGTATGTTGTGATCGTCGCTCCCGCGGTTGACCATCCGGCAGACCGACTGGCCGACGACATAGTAGACGCCGGTCTGGCCGCCGGTACCGATGGTGATAAAGCGCTCCTGGGCTACGGCGGGGGCCGAGAACATCGCGGCTCCGAGCAGGGCGCCGGAGAAGGCTGCAGCGGAGAAAGCATGACGTTTCATGAATATACCTCGATTTTGTAGTCAATCGTACTTGGCAGCCAGGACACTCGGGTCGGAAAATCTGCCAGTAACTTCTACTTTAGCGGATAATGCCGCTTTCGGGTAATCCACCTCCCTCAACGGAAAACTGGATGTCATCAAACTGCAGTCTAGTCGCTGCCGGCGTTTATGCTGCGTTGGAAGTTAGCGCTCTAAACACAGGAGAGCCGTGCCATGGCGCGGCTCTGCCCTTGACCGGCAGTTCCCAGGAGGCCGTCAGGAGGCCCTCATGATCAGCGCCTGCTTCTTGTCCTTCATGGCCTCACCCCGAGCGGCGAATCAGCTTCGCCGCGAGGCGCTGCAGGCGTGGCGCCCCGCCCAGGATCAGCGCGAAGGCGATCGGCCAGGCGTCGCACCTCGGTTGCCCGGGGCCCCGGGGAGCGGCCAGACTGGAAGGTGCCAGCCCCAGCCAGGAGGAGCCCCATGAACGCCACTCTCGAGTGCCTGCAGGGCGACATCGCCCACCAGCCCGACATCGATGCCGTGGTCAACGCCGCCAACGCCCAGCTGCATCCCGGCGGCGGCGTGGCCGGCGCCCTGCACCGCGCCGCCGGCCCGGCGCTTGACCGCGCCTGCCGACCGCTGGCCCCGATCCGCCCCGGGGAGGCGGTGATCACCGAGGCCTTCGGCCTGCCCAACCGACACGTGATCCACTGCCTGGGCCCGGTCTACGGGGTCGACGAGCCCGCCGACCAGCTGCTCACCGCCTGCTACCGCAACGCCCTGACCCTGGCGGAGGCGCACGGTATCGCCTCCGTCGCCTTTCCGGCGATCTCCGCCGGGGCCTTCGGCTACCCGCCGGCGGAGGCGGCGCGGGTGGCGCTCACCACGGTGCTCGCCACCCTGCCCGACTGCCCGCATATCGAGCGGGTGCGCTTCGTGCTCTTCGACGCCAGGAGCGCCGAGCTCTTCCGGCGCACCCTGGCGAGCCTGCAGCAGTCGGAATCTGAAAAGCGCTGATTCACGTCGCGATCGACCAGGGCCCTAGCCGACGTTGTAGCCCAGGGTCCTCGGCAGCCACAGGGCGATCTCGGGGAAGACGGCAACCAGCGCCAGGGCACCGGCCATGGCCACCACGAAGAGCAGCGCCCAGCCCAGGGTCTGCTCCAGGCGGATCTTCGCCACCTCGGTGGTCACCATCAGGTTCACCGCCACCGGCGGGGTGAACTGGCCGATGGCGATGTTCATGGCCAGCAGGATCCCGAACCACACCGGGTTCCACTCGAAGTGCTGCATCACCGGGATCAGGATCGGCATCAGGATCAGGTAGATGGAGATGGCATCGAGCAACATGCCGGCGGCCAGCACCGCCAGCATGATCAGGATCAGCAGCAGCACCCCGTTGTCGGTCAGCGCGATGATCCACTGGGCCAGGTCGCGGAAGGTGCCGAGCATGGTGCCGGCCCAGGCGAAGATGCCGGCGAGCGCGATGATCAGCATCACCACGCCAGCGATCACCGCCGCCTCGCCGAACAGCCGCCACAGGTCGCGCACGCCGATCTCGCGGGTCACGAAGAGCCCGATCACCACCCCGTAGGCCACCGCCACCACCGCCGCCTCGGTGGGGGTGAAGAGCCCGGAGCGCAGCCCGCCGAGGATCAGCACCGGGGCGAAGAGCGCCGGCAGCGCCTGCTTGAAGGTCTCCCGCACCTTCAGGCGCTCGGCGCCCTCCACCGGCGTCCCGCCCTCCCATCCGTAACGCTTGGATACCAGCAGCGCCGGCACCAGCAGCGCCAGGCCGGCCAGGATGCCGGGGAAGAGCCCCGCGGCGAAGAGCGCGCGCAGGTCCACCCCCGGCACCACGATGGAGTAGAGGATCAGCGCCACCGAGGGCGGAATCAGGATCGCCGTGGAGGCCGAGGCGGCGATCAGCGTCGCCGAGAAGGGCTTCGGGTAGCCCGCCTTTGTCATGCTCGGCAGCATCACCATGGCCACCGCCGCGGCGTCCGCCGGCCCCGAGCCGCTCATGCCGCCCATGATCATGCACACCAGCACCGCCACCAGGGCAAGCCCCCCGTGGCGCGGACCGATCAGCGCCTGGGCGAAGCGCACCAGGCGCAGCGCCACCCCCGAGCGCTCGAAGATCAGTCCGGTGAGGATGAACAGCGGGATGGCGATCAGCGGGTACTTGGCGATGCTGTTGTAGGTATTGGTGCCCAGCGTGGCCAGCATCGCCGGCGGCAGCCCGGCCAGGATGCCCACGGCGCCGGCCAGCCCCAGGGAGAAGGCCACCGGCACCCCGGCGATCAACAGACCCGCGAAGGCCAGCAGCATCCACAGGTCAGGGCTCATCATTGAGCCTCCCGCGAAGGCGGTCCCAGGTCTGCTGGGTCTGGCGGACCATCATCGCCGCCGAGAGCAGCGGCAGCCAGACGATGTACCACCACTGGGGCAGCCCCAGCCCCGGCGAGAGCGACTCCCACTGGTACTCCTGCCAGGCAAGCTTGCCGCCGAACCAGGTGATCAGGCCCAGCACCGCCATGCCGCAGCCCCACTGGAAGAGGATCAGCACCCGACGAGGTGCGGCGGGCAGCGCCCGCTCCAGCAGACCCACGCGGATATGGCCGTTGCGGCGCAGGGCCACCGCAGCCCCGGCGAAGGTGAGCACCACCAGCAGGAACACCGAGAACTCCTCGGTGAAGGCCAGCGAACCGCCGGTGATATAGCGGGTGACCACGTTGCCAAGGCTGATCAGTGCGATGATCACCAGCGCCAGGGAGGCGAGCCAGCGCTCCGGGCGGGCATCGGGGGTGGGTTTCATGACGACCTCGGGAAAGAAGACCGGCCCCACAGGGGCCGATCGCATGGTGCCGGGGATGGCCGGATCAGCGCGCCTCGACGGCCTCGCGGGCCGCTTCGACCAGCGCCTCGCCGATGCGCGGCACCCACTTGTCGTGGACCTCGGCGGTGGCGTCGACGAAGGCCTGGTACTGCTCGTCGGTCAGCTCGGTGACATTGACGCCGCGCTCCTGGATGGCGGCCAGGCGCTCGCCCTCCTCCTCGCGGGTCATCGCGATCTCCCACTGGCCGGCTTCCACGGCCGCCTCGCGCAGGATCTCGCGGTCGCCCTCATCCAGGGAATCCCACACCTGGCGGTTCACGGCGAAGATCAGCGGGTCGTTCATGTAGTTCCACAGCGTCAGGTGCTGCTGGCCCACCTGGTCGATGCGCGCCACGTCGAACACCGAAAGCGGGTTCTCCTGGCCGTCCACCGCACCGGTGGTCAGCGCCGGCTGGGCGTCGGTCCAGCTCATCTGGGTGGGGTCGGCGCCCAGGGCGTTGAAGGTGTCCTGGAACAGCGGCGAGCCCACCACGCGGATCTTCAGTCCGTCCAGGTCGCCGGGCTCGGCGATCGCGCCGCGGGAGTTGGAGAGCTGGCGGAAGCCGTTCTCACCCCAGGCCAGCGGAATCACGTCGCGGGACTCGATGGCCTCGAAGACCATCTCGCCGGCGGCGCCGCCGGTCACCGCGTCCACCGCCGCCTCGTCGGGCAGGAAGAAGGGCAGCGAGAAGAGGTTGAGCTCCGACACCTGGGGCGACCAGTTGATGGTGGAGCCCACCGCCGCATCGATCAGCCCGGAGCGCATGGCGGAGAACTCGCGGGTCTGGTCCCCGGCCACCAGTTGGGAGTTGGGGTAGACGCGCAGGGTGAGGCGGCCTTCGGTGCGCTCCTCGACGAGCTCGGCCCATTTCTCGGCCGCCTGGCCCCAGGGGAAGGCGTCTGAGAGCACGGTGGAGACGGAGAGCTCGCGGGCCTGGGCGGAGAGCGAGGCGGAGAGCACGGCGGCGCCGGCCAGGGCGGCGGCCAGCCTGGTGAGAGAGCGTGTGGCGGTCATGGCGTGTCCTTGCTGCGGCACCCGGCGGGATACCGGGAGCGTCGTTGTTGTCGGCAGGAAATAGTCTACGAGGCACTGCGTTGAATGATAGCCCGCCCCCTCTCCCCTATTCGTCTAGGAGGCGCCGTCGAGGGGCTCCTCCTCCGAACTCGGCTCGGGCTCGGGCTCGGGCTCGGGCTCGGGCTCGGGC
>NZ_JACUUD010000196.1 GCF_014859505.1 Halomonas sp. | reverse complement strand
TGGAATCTGCCGCGGCGTTGGCGAAGAGCTCGTAATGGATCTGCTCATTGCTCAGGCCCTCGAGGCGGAAGCCATGAGAGACTTCGGCCATCATGGCCTCGGGGCCGCAGATAAAGGCCTCGTCGGTATTCCTGATATCGATCAGGCCGCTTTTCTGCAGGGCATAGCCTTTCTTGTTATCGATAATGCCGTTGAAAAGATCCGCTCCCTGATCTTCGTAGTTCATGATGTTGATCCACTGGAAGCGGTCCAGGTGGCGATTCTTCACGAAGCTCAGCTCATCCTTGAACATGACCGAGTTGCTGCGGCGGTTGCCATAGATCAGCGTCACCCTGCTCTCGGGTTCCGTATCAAGCACCGACTTGATGATGGACAGGATCGGTGTGATGCCCGAACCCGCGGCAATGCACATATAGCGCTTGGCGTTCTCGGGGTCGAGCCTGGTGTAGAAATTCCCCTGAGGCGGCATGACATCAATCTCCATGCCGCGCTTGAAATGATCGTTGGCGAAGTTGGAGAACAGCCCATTCTTGACGCGCTTGATCCCGACTCGCAAGTACCCGTCATTGACGCCGGAGCAGATGGAGTAGGAGCGGCGTACTTCCTCTCCTTCGATCCGGGCTCTAAGCGTCAGGAACTGGCCCTGAATGAAGTTGAAGGTTTCCTTTAACTCCTCAGGAATATCGAAGGTCACGCGGATGGCGGTATCGGTCTCCGGCTGGACGTCGGCGATTCTCAGCGTATAGAAGTTCGTGTCAGACATCACGTAGCCTATATTTTCTTGAAATAGTCGAAGGTCTCCTTGCATGCCTGGCACTGAAACAGTGCCTTGCAGGCAGTGGAGCCGAATTCGCTGAGGAGTCGTGTATCACTCGAACCACAGTGCGGGCATAGCGCATGGGCGTCGGGGGTCAGGCCGTCTTCCGTGGCATCAGCATCTTCCGGCGGGGCGACGCCATAGTGGCGTAATTTACGACGCCCCTCCGGTGACATCCATTCCGAACTCCAGGCCGGCGATAGCTGCATCTTGACTTCATGGCTATCGTAGCCTTTGGCGCTCAGGGCGGCCTTGACGTCTTCGGTAATGGTGTCCATTGCCGGGCAGCCGGAATAGGTTGGGGTGATGGTCACGATAATGTGTTCACCCTGACGCTCGATGTCTCGCAAGATCCCGAGATCCCAGATGCTCAGCACCGGTATTTCAGGATCCTTGACCTCGTCGAGCAGGTCCCAGAGCTCCTTGACCTCGGACGAGTCACGCTGTTGTAGCCGGCGATAATGTTCTTCCGGCATTAATGGAATTGCACTCATGGTCGGGCATCCGTTACTCGGTTACCACTGGCAGCCAGGGTAGGAGCGGTGTACAAACTGCATTTCCGTCAGCAGGTGACCCAGGTTCTCGGTGTGATAGCCGATGCGCCCACCGCGCACCGCCCAGCCATCTTCAGGCACGCTCAGGGTCGCTTCCGTGAGGATGCTGCTGACCTGCCGATGCCACTCGTCACGCAGCCTGGTGGTGTCGACGGCAATGCCTTTGTCGGCCAGCAGTCGCTCGGTCTCGTCCATCTCGAACATCTCGTGGGTGTATCCCCACAGGCTGTCCAGCGCGGCCTGCGTGCGTCGATGACTCTCTTCGGTGCCATCGCCCAGACGCAGCACCCAGTCCCGGCTGCGGCGCAAGTGATAGCGGCTTTCCTTGATCGCCTTGGCGGCGATAGCGGCCAGGGTATCGTCCCTGGACTCGGCAAGCTTGGGCAGCAACAGGTTGTAGTAGACATCAATGAGCAACTGGCGCACCTGCGAGTAGGCAAAGTCTCCCCTCGGCATCTCCATCAGCAGCAGGTTGTGATACTGACGGTCGTCGCGCATATAGGCGAAGTCGTCCTCGGTGCGTCCATCGTCGGCCAGCTCCGACGCATAGCCATAGAACATGCGGGCGCGACCGATATAGTCCAGCGCCACGTTGGCATAGGCGATGTCTTCTTCCAGGAAGGGTCCGTGACTGACCCATTCGGAGATTCGATGACCCAGGACGTTGGCGTCATCACCCAGGCGAACCGCATATTCGAGGGTGGCATCCTTGATGGTATCACTCATTACGTAGTCTCCAGCGCTGCTACATGTTGTTGACGGCATCGGGAAGTTCGTAATAAGTCGCGTGCCGATAGGGTTTGTCATCGTTGGGGTCGAAAAAGTCTTCCGCATCGTCCTCCTGGGAGGCGCAGATGTCACTTGACTTGACCACCCAGATGCTCACACCTTCACTGCGCCGAGTGTAGACATCTCGGGCATACTCCAGCGCCTGTTCGTGGTCTTCGGAATGCAGGCTGCCGACATGCTTATGATCGAGTCCGCGCTTGGAGCGGATAAAGACCTCAAAGAGTTCCAGGGCGTTGTCTTGCATGGCGATAACTCCTCAGGCGGCTTCGGCTTGCTTGGCCTGTTTCTTGGCATTGTAGGCAGCGAGAGCTTCACGGACCCAGGCGCCTTCCTGGTGCGCCTTGATATGATGCTCCAGGCGCTGACGGTTGCAGTGACCGTTACCCGCGATCACGCTATGGAACTCTTCCCAGTCGATCTCACCGCTGTCGTAGTGGCCGCGTTCCTCGCTCCACTTCAGTTCCTTGTCTGGATGCTCGAGCCCCAGGAATTCAATCTGTGACGCGGTCTGATCGATGAACTTCTGTCGAAGGTCATCGTTGGTCTCGCGCTTGATCTTCCACTCCATGGATTTTGCGGAGTGCGCAGACTCGGAGTCGTGGGGACCGAACATCATCAGCGCGGGCCAGTAGAAACGGTTCAGGGCGTCCTGAGCCATGGCCTTCTGTTCCTGAGTGCCATTTACCAGCGACAGCATGATGTCGTAGCCCTGACGCTGGTGGAAACTCTCTTCCTTGCAGATGCGAATCATGCCGCGTGAGTAGGGGCCGTAGGAGGTGCGCTGCAGGGATACCTGATTGACGATGGCCGCACCATCCACCAGCCAGCCAATCGCCCCCATGTCGGCCCAGGTCAGGGCCGGGTAGTTGAAGATGGAGGCGTACTTGGCCCGTCCGCTCTGCAGTGCCTCGATCATCTCGTCGCGGGAGATCCCCAGGGTCTCCGCCGCGCTGTAGAGATAAAGCCCGTGACCCGCCTCATCCTGGATCTTCGACAGCAGGATCGCCTTGCGGCGCAGGGAGGGTGCGCGGGTGAGGAAGTTGCCTTCCGGCTGCATGCCGATGACTTCGGAATGCGCATGCTGAGAAATCTGACGTATCAGATTCTTGCGATACTTCTCGGGCATCCAGTCCTTGGGCTCGATCTTCTCCTCGGCATTGATCTTGCCCATAAACTGCTGTTCTTGAAGAGATAGTTTCTGTTCGGAGGACATCGTGACACTCTCCATTGTTGGTTTGAGCCTGTGCTGCTCGAGCTGTCGTCCCAGCATAGCAGATAGACCCCAAAAGCGACACACTAAATTCTGTTAAAGTGGATTATGCGTGTCGCAATTTTCGGTTAGCGCAGGTCCTTTACACGCTTGGCCTTGCCGACCGAGCGCATGACCTCCTCAACCCCGCAGACGTCGACCTGAGTGCTGATGCCCACATAGGTCTTGATGGCGTGCTGCAGGTGCTTGCCAAGCTGTTCGCAGACCACCGGGTCGCGGGCCACGTCGTTGCTGCACGCTTCGACGCGCACACGGACCATGTCCATGTTGCCCTGGCGTGTCACTTCGATCTCGTAGTGGGGCGAAAGCTGCTCGATCTTGAGCAGCTGCTCCTCGATCTGGGTCGGGAAGACGTTGACGCCGCGGATGATCAGCATGTCGTCGCTGCGGCCAGTGATCTTGTCGATGCGCCGCATGGGGCGCGCGGTGCCCGGCAGCAGGCGGGTGA
>NZ_JACUUD010000038.1 GCF_014859505.1 Halomonas sp. | reverse complement strand
ACCGAGCGGTGCTGGCCGCCGGTGCAGCCGATGGCCACCGTCAGGTAGCTGCGGTGGCTGGCCAGGTAGGCGGGCAGCCAGCGCTCTACCCAGGCCTGGATATCGGCGCGCATCTCGTCGACCAGCGCATAGCTCTCCAGAAAGGCGATGACCGGCGCGTCGCGGCCGGTGCTGGCGCGCAGCTGCGGGTCCCAGTAGGGATTGGGCAGGCAGCGGGCATCGAATACCAGGTCGGCGTCCAGCGGAACCCCACGCTTGAAGCCGAAGGACTCGAAGGTCAGGGTGAGCTGGTCGGGCCGGTGGCGGGCCACCTGGTCGGCGATACGGCCCCGCAATTCGTGGACCGAGAGCCGCGAGGTGTCGATGACCAGGTCCGCCAGGTCACGAATCTCGGAGAGCGCCAGCTCCTCGGAGTCTATCGCCTCGGCCAGGGTCATCTGGCTGTCCCGGGTCAGCGGATGTCGGCGGCGCGTTTCCGAGTAGCGCTCCAGCAGGATGCGGGCATCGGTGGTCAGGTAGATCACCTGGCAGGCGATGCCGCGGTCGCGCACCTCCTGCAGTAGGCTGGGGAAGCGCTGCAGGGCCTGGGGCAGGTTGCGGGCATCGATGCTGACGGCAATGGAAGAGCGCGGCGATTCCGGTCCCTTGAGCTCGTCGACCATTGAGCCGAGCAGCATGGCCGGCAGGTTGTCGATGGCGTAATAGCCGAGGTCTTCCAGGGCCTGCAGCGCGATCGACTTGCCCGAGCCGGAACGACCGCTGATGATCACGAGCTGCATGGGGTCTCCTGGTCGTTAATCTGGCCGGGCGGCCCGTGGGGCGAGTTACCCCTGTCGTCGGATCGCCTCGATGAGCCGTTCGTGGAGCTCACGCTGGCTTTCGCTCTTGCGCAGCCCGCTGCGGGTCTCGGCGTCGTTCATGACGCCGGCCACCTGGGCGAGCAGGGCCAGGTGGGCGTCGTCGGCCTCCTCGGGCACCAGCAGCACAAATACCAGGTCGACCGGCTCGCCGTCGATGGCATCGAAGTCGACCGGTTCGGCCAGTTTCAGGAAGCCGGCGATGGGAGTCTTGCAGTGGGGGCTGCGGGCATGGGGGATGGCCACCCCGTGGCCGATGCCGGTACTGCCCAGCCGCTCGCGTCCGATCAGCCGGCTGAATACCTCCTGGCTGTCGAGACTCGGCGTATTCTGGGCGATGAAGGTGCTGAAGAACTCCAGCACCCGTTTCTTGCTGCCCCCGGGGACACCGAACAGGGTGCGCTCCGGGGGCAGGATGGTTTCCAGTGACATGACAGGCTCAGCGAGCGCCGGCGCCCTGGGCGCGGGCCTGGGCCTTTTCCTTGTGCTTGACCAGCTGGCGATCGAGCTTGTCGGCCAGGGCGTCGATGGCAGCGTACATGTCGCCATCCTGGGCCTCGGCGTGCAGGTCGGCACCGGCGGCGTGCAGGGTACAGGCGGCGTGCTGGCGCTCCTTCTCCACGGACAGGGTCACATGCACGTTGGTGATGTTGTCGTAGTGGCGCTCCACGCGTGCCAGTTTTTCGTCCACATAGCCACGCAGGGCATCGGTCAGTTCCACATGATGGCCGGTGATGTTGACTTGCATGACACGCTCCTTGCTCGTTGGTTATGAGTCGATTGTAACCCTTTTTCCTGCCTTGCATACCCCTCGCACTGCCGCCGGGTCGGCGGGCCTGATGCAGGTCAGCGAAGCGCGCGCGGGTGGTGCCCGGCACGCGACGCGGCCGGCGTTCCGGGGCATGCTGGGAGGTGGGATCGGTGCCGCGTTGGTATCATCTCAGCCGCTTGCGTTCGCTGGAGGAGGGGATACCCATGGCCTCGCGGCCGGCTATCGAGAGCGCGACGGTGCGCCTGAGCTATCTCAGCCGCTTGCGTTCGCTGGAGGAGGGGATGCCCATGGCCTCGCGGTACTTCGCGACGGTTCGCCTGGCCACCTGGATGCCGGCCTCGTCGAGCAGGGTCACCAGCTTGCTGTCGGAGAGCGGCTTGCGCGGCGATTCCTCCTGGATCAGCTTGCGCAGGCGCGCGCGGATGGCAGTGCTGGAGTGGGCGTCGCCCTCGCCGTTGCCACCCACCTGGCTGGAGAAGAAGAACTTCAGCTCGAACACGCCTCGCGGGGTGTGGATGTATTTCTGGGTGGTGACCCGGGAGATGGTCGACTCGTGCATCTCCACGACCTTGGCGATATCGGCCAGGATCAACGGCCTCATCGCCTCCTCGCCGCGCTCCAGGAAGTCGAGCTGGCGGACCATGATCTCGCGCCCGACGCGCAGCAGGGTATCGTTGCGGCTGGAGAGGCTCTTCATCAGCCAGCGAGCCTCCAGCAGGTGGTCCTTGAGAAACTGGTTGTCCTGGCTCTTGTCCGCGCGACGGATCAGGGCAGCATAGTCGGGCTGGATGCGCAGCCGCGGCAGGGCCTCCTGGTTGAGCTCCACGTGCCAGCCGCGGCTGTCGTGGTGTGCCACCAGGTCGGGAATCACATAGTCATTCTCGACGCTCGAGTAGGCGCTGCCGGGGCGCGGGTCCAGGGAGCGTACCAGGGCGATGGCCGTGTCCAGTGCGTCGTCGTCGAGGCCCAGGCGGCGCTTCAGCAGGCGTCGATCGTCGCCGGCCAGGGCCTCGAGGAACTGGCGAACCAGTCGCCGCGCCTGGGGCAGCAGCGGGGTGTCGGCGGGCTGGACGGCAAGCTGCAGCATCAGGCACTCGCGCAGGTCCCGGGCAAAGACGCCGGTGGGTTCGAACTGCTGAAGGCGCAGCAGCACCTGTTCGATCTCGGCGCTGCGCAGTCCCTCGAGGCCCTGAGTCCTGAGGCCATCGCGGATCTCGTCAAGGGGCTGGGCCAGGTAGCCGGCGGCGTCCACGGCGTCGATCAGGCTCTCGGCGACCTGGCGCTCGCGTGGGGCCAGGTCGGTCATCGCCAGCTGCCAGGTCAGGTGTCCCTGCAGGCTCTGGCCAGCCGCCTCGCGCTCGAAGTCCGGGCCCTCGCCGCCACCGGCGGGGGCGGCCAGATCCTGGTAGGTATCCGACCAGTCGCTGTCGGTGACGAGCTCCTCGGGGATCTCGTTGGCCCAGTCGTCCTCCGGGGTCTCGCTCACCGTCTGTTCGCCGAACTCCTCCTCGAGCTCCAGCATGGGATTGGACTCCAGCGCCTGCTGGATCTCCTGGCGCAGGTCGAGGGTGGAGAGCTGCAGCAGGGCGATGGCCTGCTGGAGTTGGGGGGTCATGGTCAGCTGGGTGCCGACGCGCAGCTGCAGGGAGGCTTTCATGGCCATCGTGATGGTCTGCCCTCGTGTGCCAGGAAGTGGCCGAAAGCCTCACCCTAGCCCGGGTGCCGCGGTCTTGCAAGCGCTGGTCCTGCAAATTGTATGCCAGACGCAATTCACATACCGTCATTGAATTACGACAGGCATATCAGAGGATTGCGATCATGAGGGCCGCAGGAAAGATGCCGATGGACAGGAGACCCGTGGTCAGAGACGGAAATCCTGGCCCAGGTAGACCTCGCGCACCCGCTGGTTGGCCAGTATCGCCTCGGCGTTCCCCTCGGCGATGATCTGGCCGTCGCCGACGATGTAGGCGGTGTCGCAGATGTCGAGTGTCTCGCGAACATTGTGGTCGGTGATCAGCACGCCGATGCCGCGGGCCTTGAGCTGGCGGATGACGCCCTTGATCTCGCCCACCGAGATGGGGTCGACCCCGGCGAAGGGCTCGTCGAGCAGGATGAAGGCGGGTTCCGTCGCCAGGGCCCTGGCAATCTCCACCCGCCGTCGCTCGCCGCCGGAGAGGCTCATGCCGAGGTTGTCGCGGATATGAGTCACATGAAACTCCTCGAGCAGCTGCTCGAGGCGGGCGCGACGCCCATCCCGATCGAGGTCCTTGCGGGTCTCGAGGATTGCCATGATGTTGTCGGCCACGGAGAGCTTGCGAAAGATCGAGGCCTCCTGAGGCAGATAGCCGATGCCGGCCCGGGCGCGCTGGTGCATGGCGGCCCGCGACAGGTCCAGGTCGTCGATGGCCACCTCGCCGGCATCGGCGCGCACCAGTCCCACGATCATGTAGAAGGAGGTGGTCTTGCCGGCCCCGTTGGGCCCGAGCAGGCCGACGATGCTGCCCTGGCGGATGGACAGGTTGATGTCCTTGACCACCCGGCGGCGCTTGTAGCTCTTGGCCAGGTGGCGGGCGTGGAGGGTCTTCATGGGCGGCCTTACTGCTCGGGCTGGAGGGTCATGCGGATGCGCTGGCGCCCTTCGACGCCCTCGCTCTCGCTGCGGGCCTGGACCACGCGGCGGTCGAGGAAGTACTCCAGGTAGCCGCCGTCGAAGGTGTCGCCGCCCTGATGCAGCTCGGCGCGGTCGATCAGCTCCATGCGGCGCTCGGCCACGTGGTAGATGATGGTGCGGCCCCAGCCGCGCACCATCGGCTCGCTGGGGTCGGGTTGCTGCTCCAGGTAGGCGCGCTCGCCGGTGGCGATGGCTCGCGAGAGCTGGCCCTGGGCGTTGCGCTGGATCTCCACCCGGTCGCCGGTCAGGCGCATGCTGCCCTGGCGGATATCCACCTCGCCGGTGTAGATGGCGGTGCCGGCGCGGTCGTCCAGGTCGAGCCGGTCGGCCTCCACCTCGATGGGGGCCTCGGCGTCGCGGCTCTGGGCCAGGGTCGGCGCGGCGACCAGCGGCAGCAGCAGGCAGAGCAGCAGGGCGGAGGTTCGCTTCATGGCTGGGGGTCCTCTCGGGTCTCGGGCGGATGGTGGCCGCGCACATTGTCGGTCAGCCGGGCGCGGTTGTCATGGAGCCAGGCGTCGAAGCGCTCACCGCGCATGTGCTGGGGAGGCTGCTGGAGCAGGGCCGGGGTGTCGCTCCAGGCGTGGCCGCTGTTGGCGTCATAGTGGAGCACCTCGGTGTCGAGCTGCCAGCGCTCCTCGGGGGCGAGGAGGCGGGCGCTGCCGGAGAGCGTCAGCGGGTTGCCGCCGGCACCCAGCACGCCGCTGTCGGCCGTTGCCAGCCATTCGCGGCCGGCGCTGTCGAAGAGCCGGGCGTCGGGGGTCTCGAGGCGGGTGACGTCGTCATGGGGGGTGTGCACCAGGCGCGGGGTATCGACGCGCTGGTGGGCACGCCCCTGGGCGTCGAAGCGAGTCAGCCGCGCGCCCTCCAGGTAGAAGTCGGGTTCGCCGGCCGCGTCCCTGGGCACCGCGCCGGGCTCGCGCACGCTGCGCGAGTCGAGCAGCACCATCACGCCGCCCAGCGCCACCAGCAGCAGGAACAGCCAGACCCGAAATGATGGCCGCGGCAGGGTCATGGGCTCAACCGGCCCCGTGCAGGTAGGTATCGAGCACCGCATCCCAGTGGCCCTGGGCCTTGAGCAGGGTGTCGCAGACCTCGCGGGCCGCCCCCTGACCGCCGCTTCTGACCGTCACCCAGTCGGCGTGCTTGCGGATGTACTCGGGGGCGTTGGGCACGCTGATTCCCACGCCGGCGCGGCGGATGGCGCCCACATCGGGCATGTCGTCGCCGCAGTAGGCGACCTGGTCGAACTCCAGGCCGAGGCGGGTGCAGAGGTCGCGCAGCACCGGCAGCTTCTTCTCCACGCCCTGGAAGACGTGCTGGACCCCCAGTGCCGCGGCACGGTGGCTCACCGTGGGCGAGTCGCGGCCGGTGATCAGCGCCACCTCGATGCCGGCACGCTTGAGCAGCTTGAGACCATGGCCATCCTGGACGTTGAACGCCTTGATCTCGGTGCCGTCGGCCTGGAAGAAGAGCTGGCCGTCGGTGAGGACGCCGTCGACGTCCAGGGCCAGCAGGCGGATGCGGCGCAGGCGGTCCACCAGTCGGGGGTCCTGCAGCGGAAGGTTGTGGGGCATGGGAGCTCCGGTTCGGTGAGTGGGAATCAGATCACGCCGCTGGCCAGCAGGTCGTGCATGTTCAGGGCGCCCACCGGGCGGCCCGTGTCGTCGACCACTGCCAGGGCGGAGATGCGGTGGTCCTCCATCAGCTTCACCGCCTCGGCGGCAAGCATTTCCGCTGCCACCCGCTTGCCGGGGCGAGTCATTACCTCATCGACGGTCAGGCCCGAGAGGTCGCTGTGCTGGTCCAGGGTGCGGCGCAGGTCGCCGTCGGTGTAGACCCCGGCCAGCTGGCCCTGTTCGTCCACCACGCAGGTAAAGCCGAGACCCTGGCGGGTGATCTCCAGCAGGGCGTCCCGCAGTGGGCTGCCCAGCGGTACGATGGGCAGCCGTGCGCCGTCATGCATCAGGTCGCCGACCCGCAGCAGCAGCCGCTTGCCGAGGCTGCCGCCGGGATGGGAGAGGGCGAACTCCTCGGCGGTGAAGCCGCGGGACTCCAGTAGCGCCACTGCCAGGGCATCGCCCAGCGCCAGGGCGGCGGTGGTGGAGGCGGTGGGGGCCAGGTCCAGCGGGCAGGCCTCGCGCTCGACCCCGGCGTCGAGGTGAGCCTCGGCGTGGCGCGCAAGCGTGGAGACGGGGCGGCCGGTCATGCTGATCAACGGCACGCCCATGCGCTTGAGCAGCGGCAGCAGGGCGGTCACCTCGGCGGTCTCGCCGGAGTTGGAGAGCGCCAGTACCACGTCACCGGGGGTGATCATGCCCAGATCGCCGTGGCTGGCCTCGCCGGGGTGCACGAAGAAGGCGGGCGTCCCGGTACTGGCCAGGGTCGCGGCGATCTTGCCGGCGACGTGGCCCGACTTGCCCATGCCGGTGACGATCACGCGGCCGTGGCAGGCCAGGATCAGCTGGCAGGCGTGGTCGAAGTCCGCGTCGAGTCGCTCGACGAGCGCCCCGATGGCCTGCTGCTCGAGCCGTAGAGTGCGACGGGCGCTGTCGCGCAGCAGGGAGGTGGCCGTGGGCTGGGGGATATGTTGAGTCATGGCGGTGATTGTTGCCTGTTGCGCGGGTTCACTCAAGTGGCGACGCCGAGACTGGCCACGCCGACCCAGGCCAGGTAGCCCAGATAGCTGGTCGCCAGCAGGGCGCCGGGGACTCTCCCGATCCGCCCGCGGCGCTGCCAAAGCAGCAGCATGCCCAGCGCCAGGGTCAGCGCGAGCATCACCGGGTAGTCGCGGCCCGCGGCGGCGGGGTCGCTGGGGCCGGGGGCCAGCAGGCCGGGGATGGGCAGCACGATAAGGAGGTTGAAGAGGTTGGAGCCGATCACGTTGCCGATGGCGATGTCGTGGTGGCGCTTGAGGGCGCTGGCCACGCAGGCGGCGAGTTCCGGCAGGCTGGTGCCGATGGCGACCACGGTCAGCCCGATGACCAGTTCGCTGACGCCCAGGCCGCTGGCCAGTTCGCTGGCGCCCCACACCACGGCGCGTGAGCCGACGGCCAGCACCAGCAGTGTCGCCGCCAGCCAGGCAAGCGCGCGAGGCAGCGGCATGTCGGGGATCTCGCCGGCGGCGGCGTCGGGAACGTCCGGGGTGTCGGCGCGGAACAGCCACCACAGGCTGAACATCAGCAGCAACAGCAGGAAGAGGGCGTCGAAGCGGCCGAGGATGCCGTTGGCCAGGGCATAGCCGGCCAGGCCCGTGGCACCCAGCAGCAGGGGGAGCTCGCGGCGCACGATGGAGAAGCGCACCGGGATCGGCACGATCAGGGCGGTGATGCCCAGCACCAGGCCGATGTTGGCGATGTTGGAGCCCAGGGCGTTGCCGGTGGCCAGGTCGGGGATGCCGTCGAGGGACGCCATCGTCGAGACCACCATTTCCGGGGCCGAGGTGCCCAGCGCCACCACTGTCATGCCCACCAGCAGTGTGCTCATGCCGGCCTTGTGGGCGGTGGCCGCCGCCGCGCCCACAAAGCGGTCGGCGCTCCACAGCAGGGCCGCCAGGCCCAGCAGCACGACAATAAGCGGTACCAGCATGGGGTGTCCTTGGCCGAGAAGCGGAAAGGGCGCATTAGACGCGTTGGCCTCGGGGAGTGCAAGGCCGCGAGGGGCGGGCGATGAGCGTGTCGCTGGCGCCGGCCAGGGTAGTTAGGATACGATGTTCGATAATTATTCCCAGGGTTACCGAGAGAGTTGAAGAGCCGATGAGTGACACACCCTTCGTGGTGGTCGAGGGCCTGCATTTCTCGCGAGGTGACATGGAGATCTTTCGCGGCGTCGATCTCTCCATTCCCCGGGGCAGGATTACCGCCATCATGGGTCCCAGCGGCACCGGCAAGACCACGATGCTGAAGCTGATCGGCGGTCAGCTGACCCCCGATTCGGGTCGTGTGCTGATCGACGGCGAGGACGTGCATCGCCAGTCGCGCCGCGCGCTGTTCACCATGCGACAGCGCATGGGCATGCTGTTCCAGAGCGGGGCGCTGTTCTCGGACCTCAGCGTGTTCGAGAACGTCGCCTTTCCGCTGCGCGTGCACACCGATCTGCCCCAGGCGATGATCCGCGATCTGGTGCTGATGAAGCTCGAGGCGGTGGGGTTGCGCGGCGCCCGGGAGCTGATGCCCGCTGAGCTCTCCGGCGGCATGGCGCGCCGGGTGGCGCTGGCCCGGGCGATGGCCCTGGACCCGGAGCTGATCCTCTACGACGAGCCCTTCGTCGGCCAGGATCCGATCTCCATGGGCGTGCTGGTGCAACTGATCAAGCGGCTCAACGAGGCCCTGGGGCTCACCTCCATTGTGGTCTCCCACGATATCAAGGAGACCCTGACCATTGCCGACTATGTCTATGTGATCGCCGATGGTCAGGTGATGGCCCACGGCACCCCGCAGAGCCTCGACGTGGACCGGGACCCTCGGGTCAGCCAGTTCGTCCACGGCGAGCCCGACGGTCCGGTGCCCTTCCACTATCCGGCGGTGGACTTCTACACCGACATCCTCGACGCGGGAGGGCGGCGATGATCGCGCGTATCATGGGCCTGGGGCGGCGCGGCTGCGACCTGCTCGAGTCGCTGGGCCGCGCCGGCATCTTCGTTGCCCAGTCGGCGGTGGGTGTGCCCAGTCGCGAGGGCTGGCACCTGTGGCTGCGCCAGATGCACTTCGTGGGCGTGCTGTCGCTGGCCATCGTGCTGGTCTCGGGGCTCTTCATCGGGATGGTGCTGGCGCTGCAGGGCTACACCCTCCTGGTCGACTTCGGCGCCGAGCAGGCGCTGGGGCAGATGGTGGCGCTGTCGCTGTTGCGCGAGCTGGCGCCGGTGGTGGCGGCGCTGCTCTTCGCCGGCCGGGCCGGCTCGGCGCTGACCGCCGAGATCGGCCTGATGAAGGCCACCGAGCAGCTCTCCAGCATGGAGATGATCGGCGTCGACCCCCTGCGCCGAGTGGTGGCGCCTCGCCTGTGGGCGGGTTTCGTGGCCCTGCCGCTGCTGACCATCGGCTTCAGCGTGGTCGGCATCTACGGGGGCTACCTGGTGGGCGTGGAGTGGCTCGGTGTCTTCGAGGGCTCCTACTGGGGCAATATGCAGGCCAGCGTCGAGTTCGTCGGTGACATCGGCAACGGCATGGTCAAGAGCCTGGTCTTCGCTGTGGTGGTGACCTGGATCGCGGTATTCCAGGGCTATGACCTGGTGCCCACCTCGGAGGGGATCTCCCGGGCCACCACCCGCACGGTGGTCTATTCCTCGCTGGCCGTGCTCGGCCTCGATTTCGTCCTGACTGCAGTGATGTTCGGCGGCCTCTCCTGATCGTGAGCGAGGAGCGGCGGCAAGCCTTGATGTTCGGAGAGAAGCGATGAAGCGCAGCAAGATGATGGAGCTGGGGGTGGGGCTGTTCATGCTCGCCGGCATTCTCGGCCTGGTATTCCTCGGCCTGCGGGTCAGCGGGATGACCCTCCAGCCCCCGGGGGATAGCTTCCGCCTGGAGGCCAATTTCGCCAACATCGGCAGCCTCAAGCCGCGGGCACGCGTCACCATGGCCGGCGTTACGGTGGGCCGGGTGTCGGCCATCGAGCTGGATACTGACTGGTACGACGCCCGGGTGATGCTGGAGCTGGATGGTGACCTGGAGGGCAAGCTCTCCCGGGATACTACCGCGGCGATTCTCACCGCCGGCCTGCTCGGCGAGCAGTATATCGGGCTCTCCGTGGGCGGCGACCCGGAGACCCTGGCCAATGGTGACACCCTGCGTGACACCCAGTCGGCCATCGTGCTGGAAGAACTCATCCAGCAGTTCGTGTCCAATATGGTCAGCGATTGACGCGCAGGCGCGTCAATCTGGTCCGCTTCAAGGAGAGTGACAGCATGCACCGCCTTTACCTTCCCATCCGTTCGCTGCTGGTCGGCCTGCTGCTGACCCTGTTTGCCCTGCCGGCCGCGGCGGCCCCCGAGCGCACCCCCGAGCAGGTGATCCGCCTGAGCGTCGAAACGCTGACCGCCGAGATCGAGGGGCGTCGCGACTACTTCGCCGCCAACATCGACGAGCTCAAGGGACTGGTCGACGACAGTCTCGATGACATCGCCGACTTCCGCTATATCGGTGCCAGCGTGATGGGGCGCTACTTCCAGAATGCCACCCCTCAGCAGCGCTCGCGCTTCGCCGACACCTTCCGCAAGACCCTGATCGACACCTACACCAAGGGCCTGGTTACCTTCGATTATCGTGAGCTGCGCGTGCTGGACACCCAGCGACCCCAGCGGCACGAGGATCAGGCCAGCGTCGACATGGAGGTGGTGGCCGCCAGCGGTCAGGTCTATCCGGTCAGCTACTCCCTGCGCCTCTCCGACAATGAGTGGCGGGTGGTCAACGTGATCGTCAATGGCATCAACCTGGGCCTGACCTTCCGCAACCAGTTCGATCAGGCGATGCGTGACAAGGGGCGCGACTTCGACGCGGTGATCGACGGCTGGGCGCCGGAACTCGCCGTCGAGGAACTGGAGGAGGGCGGCAGCGCATGACGGCCCTGCTGGAGAGCGGCAGCGTGAGGCTGGAGGCAGATGACAGCGTGCTCAAGGTCGAGGGCCAGGTGGGCTTCGATGCCGCCACGGCATTGGCCGAGACAGGCCGCGACTGGCTCGCCGAGCAGCCTGCCGGCAGCCGGGTGACCTTCGACCTCTCCGGTGTGGCCGACGTCAGCAGCGCGGCGTTCAGTGTACTGCTGGAGTGGGCCCGCGCCGCCCGCACCGCCGGCCTAGAGCTGCAGGCGGTGCGGCTCTCCCCGGCCCTGCGCCGTCTCGCCGATCTCGCCGGACTGGAGCGCCTGCTCCCCGTGGAGAGCGCCGCCGCCTGAGTCGCGGCGGCGCCGAGATCGCCAAGCGACGCGCTTTTCATTACCATGGGCCAACCCCGTTTCGTGCCATCGGCCGCGTCGCGCCCGGTGGCCTTCCCGTTTCAGACACAGGAGTGCCTCACCATGCACCCCAGCGACGTCAAGGCGCTGCTCGATACGCGCATCGATGGCTGCGAGTTTCATATCCAGGGCGAAGGCTGCAACTTCCAGGTGGTCGCCGTGGGCGAGGTCTTCGACGGTCTCTCGCCGGTCAAGCGCCAGCAGCTCATCTACGGCGCGCTCGCCGAGGAGATCGCCTCCGGCGCCCTGCATGCGGTCAGCATCAAGACCTATACCCCGGCGCAATGGAGCAGCGCGCCGGAAAACGCTGGCGCCTGAGATCGAACCCCATGGACAAGTTGATCATCACCGGCAATGGGCCGGTCGACGGCGAGGTGTGGGCCAGCGGCGCCAAGAACGCTGCCCTTCCGATCCTCTGCGCCACCCTGCTCTCCGAGGAGCCGGTGACCATCGGCAACCTGCCGCACCTGCAGGACATCACCACGACGCTGGAGCTGCTCGGTCATCTGGGCCTCGAGCCGGTGATGGGCGAGAAGATGACCATCCAGCTCGACGGCGCCCAGGTGAAGCACTGCGACGCGCCTTACGAGCTGGTCAAGAAGATGCGCGCCTCCATCCTGGTGCTGGGACCGCTGATCGCCCACTTCGGCCATGCCGACGTCTCCCTGCCCGGCGGCTGCGCCATCGGTTCGCGGCCGGTGGACCTGCACCTGCGCGGCCTGGAGGCCATGGGCGCCGAGATCCGCGTCGAGGGCGGCTATATCCTGGCCCGGGTGGACGGCCGCCTCAAGGGCGCCACCATCTTCTTCGATACCGTGACGGTGACCGGCACCGAGAACCTGCTGATGGCGGCGACGCTTGCTGACGGCACCACGGTGCTGGAGAATGCCGCCCGGGAGCCCGAGGTGGTCGACCTGGCCGAGTGCCTGATCAAGATGGGCGCGAAGATCCGCGGTCACGGCAGCGACACCATCGTCATCGAGGGCGTCGAGCGCCTCCACGGCGCCTATCACCACGTGATGCCCGATCGCATCGAGACCGGCACCTTCCTGGTGGCCGCGGCGCTCTCCCGGGGGCGTGTCAAGGTGCGTCGCACCCGCGCCGACATTCTCGAGGCGGTGCTCGCCAAGCTGGAGGAGGCCGGCGCCGAGATCACCAGCGGCGACGACTGGATCGCGCTGGACATGCACGGCAAGCGCCCGCGGCCGGTCAATATCCGCACCGCCCCCTATCCGGCCTTTCCCACCGACATGCAGGCGCAGTTCGTGGCCATGAACGCGGTGGCCGAGGGCACCTCCCGGGTGGTGGAGACCATCTTCGAGAACCGCTTCATGCACGTCCAGGAGCTCAACCGCATGGGGGCGAAGATCGCCCTGGAGGGCAACACCGCGGTGATCGAGGGGGTCGAGCGCCTCTCCGGTGCCCCGGTGATGGCCACCGACCTGCGCGCCTCGGCGTCGCTGGTGATCGCGGCGATGATGGCCGAGGGCGAGACCCTGGTGGACCGCATCTACCATATCGACCGCGGCTACGAGTGCATCGAGGAGAAGCTGCAGCTGCTGGGTGCGCAGATCCGACGCGTACCGGGCTAAGGACGACCAAGGCGAGAGCATGAGCAAACAACTGATCCTGGCCCTGTCGAAGGGCCGCATACTCGACGAGACCCTGCCGCTGCTGGCCGATGCCGGCATCACCCCGGCCGAGGACCTGGGCAAGAGCCGCAAGCTGCTGTTCGACACCAACCTGCCCGACGTCAAGCTGGTGGTGATCCGCGCCACCGACGTGCCGACCTACGTCCAGCTGGGCGCCGCCGATCTCGGCGTGGCCGGCAAGGATGTGCTGCTCGAGCATGGCGCCGAGGGGCTCTATGAACCGCTGGACCTGGAGATCGCCCGCTGCAAGCTGATGACCGCCGGTATCACCGGCGCCGAGCCGACCCGGGCGCGTCGGCGAGTGGCCACCAAGTTCGTCAATGTGGCGCGGCGCTGGTACGCCGAGCAGGGCATCCAGGCCGAGATGATCAAGCTCTATGGGGCCATGGAGCTGGCGCCGCTGATGAACCTGGCCGACGAGATCGTCGACATCGTCGATACCGGCAACACCCTGCGTGCCAACGGCATGGAGCCCCGCGAGCTGATTGCGCCGATCTCCACCCGGCTGGTGGTCAACAAGGCCGCCATGACCATGAAGCACGTGCACATCAAGCCGCTGCTGGAGCGCCTCGGCCAGGCCGTGGCCGCGCGCCGGCAAGTCGTCGTTTGAGAAAGTCACCGCCCGAGGGCTGCTGTTGGCCGATAGCCGCCGCGCCTCAATGCCATCGTCGCAGGGCTCTTGCCCGGAGCGACCTGGCGCCGAACAATGCCTGATTCACCCGATTCGTGACGGAAGCAGCCATGACCGAGACAACCGCTCCCTCCGGCATCGCCCGGCTCTCCACCGACGATGCTGGCTTCGAAGATCGCCTGTCGACCCTGCTGGCCTGGGAGGGCGTCTCCGACGCCGCAGTGCAGGCGCGCGTCGACGAGATTATCGCCGCGGTGAAGAGCCGTGGTGATGAGGCCCTGGTGGAGACCAGCAACCGCTTCGATCGCCTCACGGTGACGAGCATGGCCGAGCTGACCCTCTCCGCCGAGCGTCTGCGCCAGGCCTACGACGGCCTGCCCGCCGAGCAGCGCGAGGCGCTGGCCCAGGCCGCCGAGCGCATCCGCCTCTACCACGAGCGCCAGAAGCCCGAATCCTGGCATTACACCGAGGCCGACGGCACCGTGCTGGGCCAGCAGGTGGTGCCGCTGGACCGCGCCGGCATCTACGTGCCCGGCGGCAAGGCCGCCTATCCCTCCTCGGTGCTGATGAATGCCATCCCTGCCCACGTAGCCGGGGTGCGCGAGATCATCATGGTGGTGCCGACGCCGGATGGTGTGCTCAACGAACTGGTGCTGGCGGCGGCCCACCTGGCCGGCGTAGACCGGGTGTTTACCCTGGGCGGCGCCCAGGCGGTGGCAGCGCTGGCCTACGGCACCGAGACGGTGCCGCGGGTGGACAAGGTCGTCGGCCCCGGCAACATCTATGTGGCCACCGCTAAGCGCGCGGTGTTCGGCCAGGTGGGCATCGACATGATCGCCGGCCCCTCGGAGATCCTGGTGATCTCCGATGGCGGCACCGATCCCGACTGGCTGGCCATGGACCTCTTCTCCCAGGCGGAGCACGACGAGGATGCCCAGGCGATCCTGGTGAGCTGGGACGCCGAGCACCTCGACGCCGTCGGGGCCGCCATCGATCGGCTGCTGCCGACGCTGTCCCGCGAGGAGATCGCCCGCGAGTCGCTGGTGCGCCGTGGTGCGCTGATCCACTGCCGCGACCGTGCCGAGGCCATGACACTGATCAATCGCATCGCCCCCGAGCACCTCGAGCTCTCGGTGGCCAACCCCGAGGGCTGGCTGCCGGAGATCCGCCACGCCGGGGCCATCTTCATGGGTCGCTACACCGCCGAGGCGCTGGGCGACTACTGCGCTGGACCCAACCACGTGCTGCCCACCTCCGGCACGGCGCGCTTCTCCTCGCCGCTGGGGGTCTACGACTTTCAGAAGCGCTCCTCGATCATCCACTGCTCCGCCGAGGGGGCCTCGGCGCTGGGCAAGGTAGCGTCCGTGCTGGCCAGGGGCGAGTCGCTGACCGCTCACGCGCGCAGCGCCGAGTACCGTATCAAGGAGTGAGCTCGCGCCGATCGCATGCACCGAACTGAACGCGCAGGCCCCGCCATTAGGCGGGGCCTGCGCGTTGGGGGCCTGAGTTGGGGGCCTGAAGAGTGGCGCCCTGTGCTACCGGGCGCCGTGTCGGCTACTCCGGGCGGCGCGGCTCCGGTGGTTCCGGGCGGCGCAGCTCCGGCGGTGGGCGCTCGCCTACCTCCAGGGTGACCTCAAGCGTCTCGCCGCCGCGCACCACGGTGAGCGGCAGGGACTCGCCGGGCGCCACCGCCGCGATATCGGCCATCGTGGCCCGCGCATCGAGGATCGGCCGCCCGTCGATGGCCAGCAGCACGTCGCCGGGCTGCAGGCCGGCCCGGTCGGCAGGCCCGCCGGCTACCACGCCGGCGATCACCACGCCGCGGGGGGCCTGCAGGCCGAAGGAGGCCGCCAGCTCCGGGTTGAGCTCCTGGGCCTCCACCCCCAGCCAGCCGCGGATCACCCGGCCCTGGGTGACCAGCTCCTCGAGAATGTTGGCGGCCAGGTTGGCGGGAATGGCGAAGCCGATCCCCTGGGAGCCACCGGAGCGCGAGAAGATGGCGGTGTTGATGCCGACCAGCGCACCCTCGGCGTTGACCAGGGCGCCACCGGAGTTGCCGGGGTTGATGGCGGCGTCGGTCTGGATGAAGTCCTCATAGGCATTGAGCCCCAGATGGCTGCGCCCGGTGGCGCTGATGATGCCCATGGTGACGGTCTGACCCACGCCGAAGGGGTTGCCGATGGCTAGCGACACATCGCCGATGGCGACCTTGGTGGAGTCGGCCAGCTCGATCACCGGCAGGGACTCGAGGTCGATGCGCAGCACGGCCAGGTCGCTCTCCGGGTCGGTGCCGACCACCTCGGCCAGGGTCTCGCGACCGTCGCGCAGGGCCACCTGGATCTGGTCGGCGCCGCCGATGACATGGTGATTGGTGAGCACATAGCCCTCCTCGCTGACGATCACGCCGGAACCGAGGCTCGAGAGCATGCGCTGGCGGGCCGGCACGTCATCACCGAAGAACTGTCGGAAGAAGGGGTCCGACATCAGCGGGTGCTGGTCGCGCTCCACCACCCGGGAGGAGTAGATGTTGACCACCGCCGGCGCCGCCTTCTCCACGGCGGCGGCATAGCTCACCGGCCCCTGCTCGCGGGAGAGCGGGGCGGCCTGGCGCAGCTCCGGGGCGGGGCGCGGTTCGGTCTCCTGCGGTGCCTCGACCCGGGGGGAGACGGTCAGTGGCACCTGGGCGCCTGGCGCCTCCGCAGGGGGGCGGGGCGGTGCCGTGGGGTCGGCCTGTCGGCCCGTGAGCTGGGGAAAGGCGTTGAGCAGCACCACGGCCAGCAGCACGCCGATGGTGGTCGGCAGCAGGTAGGGCGTAAGCGTGCGCAGAAAGCGTGGCATGCGGGTCGGCGTCCTTGTGGCGGGCGGTCGCGAGGGCAGGGCGAGGGCCAAGCGGTGCGGTAGAATGCGGTAGAAGAGGTCGCGTCGGTACAATGATGTGAATTGTAACATTGTCACCCGGTAGACGTAGGGAGGACCCATGACGAATCGCGATGACCTGGTGGTTGCCTGTGACCGAGAGCTGGCGGTCGAGCGCTTCACGGACTTTACCCTCAATGGCCTGCAGGTCGAAGGTCGGGAGACTGTCCGCCGGGTGCTGAGCGGGGTCACCGCCTGCCAGGCGCTACTCGACGAGGCGGTGGCCTGGCAGGCGGACCTGGTGCTGGTCCACCACGGCTTCTTCTGGAAGAACGAGCCGGTCGCGATCACCGGCATGAAGCGCCGGCGCATCCGGACCCTGCTGGCCCATGACATGAGCCTGTTGGCCTACCATCTGCCGCTGGATGCCCACGCGACTCTGGGCAACAACGCCGAGCTGGGCCGGCTGCTTGACTTCCATGTGCAGGGCTGCGCCGATGGCGAACTCGGCGAGGGACTGCTGTGGCTGGGGGCGGCGCCCGCGGGGTTGGATGCCCGTGGGCTGGCCGATCACGTCGGCGAGCGGCTTTCGCGTGAACCACTGCTGGTGGAGGCGCCGGGCAAGGGCGAGATTCGCCGGGTGGCCTGGTGCACGGGGGGCGCCCAGGACATGATCACCGCGGCCCGGGAGGCGGGGGCCGACGCCTTCATCTCAGGGGAGATCTCCGAGCGCACCACCCACCTGGCGCGGGAGTTGGGCATCCACTACCTGGCCGCGGGTCACCATGCCACCGAGCGCTATGGCGTCCAGGCCCTGGGGGCGTGGCTGGCCGGGGAGTTCGGCCTCGAGCATCGCTTCGTGGATATCGACAATCCCGCCTGAGGCCGGTGGAGGTCTGGGTGGTGAGGGGAACAGCTCAGTAACGGGGTGGCTGCGGCGCCTTGGAGTCTTCGTCGTCCTTGAGGCCAAAGTCCTCCGAGAGGGTGCCGCCGGTGCCATCGGCATAGTCACGGGGCATGGCCGGCGCCTCGCTGACCCCCTCCGTGGGTGCTTCGCTGGCGATACCCACCAGGGCGGCGGGTGGGGTTCCCTTGGCGCCCAGGCGTCTGGCGTCCTGTGACAGACGGCTGGCCAGTGCCTCGCTGTCCCGCTGCAGGGCGGCCACCAGGCGGGAGACGTCACCCAGATGGTCGTCCATGCCATCGCGCAGGGCTGCCAGCTCCCGGTCGCGCTCAGCCAGACGCTGGCGAAGCTTCTGCAGGCTGGAGGCGCTGGAGTTGAGCAGGTAGTAGCCCAGCGCTCCCAGCCCGATGCCGGCGAGCAGGCAGGCGATGGCCAGAAACCAGTTGATCTTGCTTGCGTCCACGTCTGTCTCCCTGTGGCGGTGGAACGGAGCGCGCCTGAGCGGGCCCGTCTCGGGACCCTATTATAGGGCCGAGCCGCGGCGGCGGGTCAACGCGCCCGCTCGCCTGCGGTCATGGCGATGCGTGCCGTTCCCGCTAGGCGTATAATGCTCAGCCATTCCCAGCCGAGACGGTCCGTTATCCGCATGAGTGCCACGCCGACCCCATCCGAGTCCCGAGACGCTCGCCTGTCGCCCACAGAGCGCTACCGCGCCGATCTGAAGCGGGACGACTTTCAGTACGATCCCGCCCAGGAGCAGGCGGTCGCCCATCTCCAGCGCCTCCATGACGAACTGGTGGTTACTCCGCGCACTCGGCCCCGGGCCGTGCCACCCAGGGGGGGAGTCGCCTCGCGCATGGCAGGGCTGTTCGGCAAGCGCGGCCGCCAGACATCTCCCCCCGAGCCGGTGCTGCCCGAGGTCACGGGGCTCTACTTCTGGGGCGGCGTGGGGCGCGGCAAGACCTATCTGGTGGATGCCTTCTATGAGTCGCTGCCCTTCCCGGAGAAGATGCGCACCCACTTCCACCGCTTCATGCAGCGGGTGCACAACGAGCTGACCCACTACAAGGGCGAGAAGAACCCCTTGACGCTGATCGCCGCCAAGTTTGCCGGCGAGGCGCGGGTGATCTGCTTCGATGAGTTCTTCGTCAAGGACATCACCGATGCCATGATCCTGGCCAACCTGCTCGAGGCGCTGTTCGAGCATGGCGTGGTGCTGGTGGCGACGTCCAATATCGTGCCCGATGACCTTTACAAGGATGGCTTGCAGCGCGCCCGCTTCCTGCCGGCCATCGAGCTGCTCAAGCGTCACTGCCAGGTGGTCAACGTCGACTCGGGCATCGATTACCGGCTGCGTGCTCTGGAGCGCGCCGAGATCTTCCATGCGCCGCTGGACGCCGCCGCCGAGACGGAGCTGGCGCGCAGCTTCCGGGAGATCGCCGGCCACGAGGGCGAGCTGAACGCGCCCATCGAGATCAACCATCGCGTGATGCATGCCCGCCGGCTGCACGACGACGTGGTATGGTTCGAGTTCCGCGAACTGTGCAATGGCCCGCGCAGCCAGAACGACTACATCGAGCTGGCCAGGGAATTCCATACCGTGCTGGTCTCCAATGTCACCCGCATGAGCGGGGCGACGGATGATCAGGCGCGGCGCTTCATCAACATGGTTGATGAGTTCTACGATCGCGGCGTCAAGCTGCTGATGTCTGCGGAGGAGCCCGCCGAGCGACTCTACGCCGACGGTCGGCTCGAGTTCGAGTTCCAGCGCACCCTCTCGCGGTTGCAGGAGATGCAGTCCCACGATTACCTGGCGCTGCCCCACAAACCGTGAGCGGCATTGCGCTCAAGGTCGCAGTTCATGTAGACTTCGCGCGCTCTACCTAGTTGTCCCCGCCCCGGGCGGATGGCAACCAAGAAGAATAGGGAAGGTTCCATGCCGGAGTGCCGGCTGAGAACCCAACACACTTGAACTGGTGATAGCTCCATGAAGACGTTCACTGCGAAGCCGCAGTCCGTCCAGCGCGACTGGTATGTCGTCGACGCCACGGACAAGACGCTCGGCCGCCTGGCCACCGAAATCGCTCGTCGCCTGCGCGGCAAGCACAAGCCGGAATTCACCCCGCACGTCGATACCGGCGACTACATTGTCGTGGTCAACGCCGAGAAGGTGAGGGTCACCGGCAACAAGGCCCAGGCCAAGACCTACTACCGCCATACCGGCTATCCCGGTGGCCTGCGCTCCATGACCTTCGACAAGCTGATCGTGCATGCGCCCGAGCGCATCATCGAGGGCGCCGTCAAGGGTATGCTGCCCAAGGGTCCTCTGGGTCGCGCCATGTACACCAAGCTCAAGGTCTATGCCGGTGCCGAGCATCCGCACGCCGCCCAGCAGCCGCAAGAACTGAACATCTGAGGGAGTCTTCGCCATGACACAGCAGTATTACGGTACCGGGCGCCGCAAGACCTCTACCGCGCGCGTCTTCATGAAGCCGGGCTCCGGCAAGATCACCGTCAACAGCCTTGAGCTGGACCAGTACTTCGGTCGCGTTACCGGTCGCATGGTAGTCCGCCAGCCCCTCGAGCTGACCGACACCCTGAGCCAGTTCGACGTCTTCGTCACCGTCAAGGGCGGCGGCGGTTCGTCCCAGGCCGGCGCCATCCGTCACGGGATTACCCGTGCGCTGATGGTGTACAACGAGGATTTCCGCGGTCAGCTGCGTGAAGCCGGCTACGTGACCCGCGATGCTCGCCAGGTCGAGCGCAAGAAGGTAGGTCTGCGCAAGGCGCGTCGTCGCCCGCAGTTCTCCAAGCGTTAAGCGCCGATTAACGCGCCATGTACGCTCACGCCCGGGTCTACGACCCGGGCGTTTTTGTTTCCGATCAATCGGTTATTGGCTGTGTTACACCTTCGTCAAGGGTGGTTGTCCTTGTATGGTGAGGCGCATTTTCTTACTATAGGCCGCATTTGGTATCTGTGGTCGCGGGACGCTTACTGCCCGTGATGGATCAACGGGTAAGCTGATGGGAGAAACCTTGAAATGGCAGACAACGGCGTAAACAAGGGTCGGCGCCGTTTCCTCGTAGGTGCCACCACCGTCGTGGGTGCGGTGGGTGCTGTCGGGGTAGCGGTCCCCTTTGTGGCTTCCTGGCAGCCCAGTGCCAGGGCGAGAGCGGCGGGTGCGCCGGTTCAGGCAGATGTGTCGAAGCTTGAACCGGGTCAGCGCATGACCGTCGAGTGGCGCGGTCGGCCGATATGGATCATCAACCGCACGCCGGAGATGATCGAGCGCACCGAGTCCTTCGACGGCTCGCGCCTCTCCGATCCCGATTCCGAGGTGCCGCAGCAGCCCGGCTATGTCTCCGGCCCGCTGCGCTCCATTCGACCCGAGATCGGCGTGCTGATCGGCATCTGCACCCACCTGGGTTGCTCGCCGCTCTTCCGTCCCGAGCCCGATGCGGTGGACGTGGACAACTGGCCGGGCGGTTTCTTCTGTCCCTGCCACGGCTCCTACTTCGACCTGGCGGGTCGCGTATTCCGCAACGTGCCGGCGCCCACCAACCTGGAGGTGCCACCGTATCGCTTCGAGACCGACGACATCATCATCGTTGGTGAAGACGAGGAGACTGCCTGATGGGTAACCCGAACAAGGTGAAGGCGGAAAAGGGCCTGATGCGCTGGGTCGATGACCGCTTTCCGGCCACCCAGATGTGGCAGGACCACATGGCGAAGTACTATGCGCCGAAGAACTTCAACTTCTGGTACTTCTTCGGTTCGCTGGCCCTGCTGGTGCTGGTCAACCAGATCTTGACCGGCGTGTGGCTGACCATGAGCTACAACCCCTCGGGCGAGGGCGCCTTTGCTTCCGTCGAGTACATCATGCGCGACGTGGAGTACGGCTGGCTGATCCGCTACATGCACTCCACCGGTGCGACGGCCTTCTTCGTGGTGATCTACCTGCACATGTTCCGTGGCCTGCTCTACGGTTCCTACAAGGCGCCACGCGAACTGGTGTGGATCTTCGGCATGGCGATCTACCTGGCGCTGATGGCCGAGGCCTTCATGGGCTACCTGCTGCCCTGGGGCCAGATGTCCTACTGGGGCGCCCAGGTGATAATCTCGCTGTTCTCGGCGATCCCGGTCATCGGTCCCGACCTGACCCAGTGGATTCGCGGTGACTTCCTGATCTCCGGCATCACCCTGAATCGCTTCTTCGCCCTGCACGTGGTGGCGTTGCCCATCGTGATCCTGGCGCTGGTGGTACTGCACATCATCGCCCTGCACGAGGTCGGTTCCAACAATCCTGACGGCATCGACATCAAGGCCAAGAAGGACGAGGCCGGCAAGCCCCTGGACGGCATTCCCTTCCATCCGTACTACACGGTGAAGGACCTGGTCGGTGTGGCGGTGTTCCTGTTCGTCTTCGCGGTCGTGATCTTCTACTTCCCCGAGGGCGGCGGTTACTTTCTCGAACGGCCCAACTTCGAGCCCGCCAATCCGATGGTGACCCCGGACCATATCGCGCCGGTGTGGTATTTCACGCCCTTCTACGCGATCCTGCGGGCGATCACCTTCGACCTGTTCGGCCTCGATGCCAAGTTCCTGGGCGTGCTGTTCATGGGCGGTGCCATCGCCATGCTGTTCGTGCTGCCCTGGCTCGATCGCAGCCCGGTGCGCTCCATGCGCTACAAGGGCTGGATGTCCAAGTCGATGCTGGCGCTGTTTGCCATCAGTTTCGTGATCCTAGGGATTCTCGGCGCGCTGCCGACCACCCCGATGCGCACCCTGATGTCTCAGCTGTGCACCGCGATCTACTTCGCCTTCTTCCTGCTGATGCCGATCTACACACGGCTGGAGAAGACCAAACCCGTTCCGGAAAGGGTGACTGGCTAATGAAAAAGCAACTGTTCGTACTGCTCTTCGCGCTGGTGCCCTTCACGGCCATGGCGGCTCCCGCGGGAGATGTTCCCTTCTCGATGACGCCGGATCTCAAGGACGAGGCGTCCCTGCAGCGGGGCATGCAACTCTTCACCAACTACTGCATGGGCTGCCACTCCCTGGAGCATAATCGCTTCGCACGCTCTGCCGAGGACCTGGGCATGCCCCAGGACCTGGTAGAGCAGAACCTTATCTTCTCCAGCCAGGTGGCGTTCAACGACCAGATGCACATCGCCATGACCCCCGAGGATGGCGCCAACTGGTTTGGTGCACCTGCGCCGGACCTGACCCTGCATGGTCGCCTGCGCGGCGGTGACTGGATCTACTCCTACCTGCTCTCCTTCTACAAGGATCCTAGCCGTCCCACCGGGGTCAACAACGCGGTATTCGACCTGGTGGCAATGCCCAACGTGCTCGAGCCCCTGCAGGGCGTGCAGGAGCGGGTGTGCAGCCAGAGCGATCGTCCCCTGCCGGGGGCCGAGCTGGACCCGCTGACCGGCAAGTACCAGTCATGTGACGTGCTGCAGGTGACCCGTCCCGGCAGCATGGAGCCGGACGAGTTCGAGGAGGCCGTCTACGATCTGACCAACTTCCTGGTCTACGTGGGTGAGCCCTCCAAGCTTCAGGCCCAGGCCCTGGCCCCCAAGGTGTTGATCTTCATCTTCATCTTCGGCGTGATTGCCTATCTGCTGAAGCGTGAGTACTGGCGCGACATCCACTGATCCACTGCGGTACAGACGTCTGGGGGCGCATG
>NZ_JACUUD010000195.1 GCF_014859505.1 Halomonas sp. | reverse complement strand
GGAGGCGCCCTTCACCGACCTCATCCACGCCTCGCTCAAGGTGCCAGGGCCGGACTTCTACCGCCACCGGGACGGCGACGACGACGCCCATGTGGGCCGGGTGCTGGCCGAGACCCGCGCAGCCATGGAGGCCGCAGGACCCGAGACGATCATCGCCTTCGTGCTGGAGCCGGTGGGCGGCGCCAGTACCGGCGCGCGGCTGCTGGGCGAGCGCTACCTCAAGGGCATCCGCACACTGTGCGACGAATTCGGCTGCCTGCTGATCCTCGACGAGGTGCTCACCGGCGTGGGCCGCACCGGCGCCTGGTTCGCTTACCAGCACTACGGCGTCGTCCCCGACCTGCTGGCCACCGCCAAGGGGCTGGGGGCCGGCTACTACCCGGTGGGGGCGCTGCTCGCCCGTGACGACATCGTCGCGGCGGTGATGGCCGCCGGCGGCTTCCAGCACGGGCACACCTACGCCGGCAACCCGCTGGCCTGCGCCACCGGCCTCGCCGTCATCGAGGCGATCCGCCGCGAGGGGCTGCTGGCGAACACCCGGGCGCGCGGAGAGCAGCTCGAGGCCGGCCTGCGGGCGCTGGCCGAGCGCTACCCCTGGGTCGGCCAGGTGCGCGGCCTCGGCCTGCTGTGGGGCGTGGAGCTGGTGGCCGACCCCGTGACCCGCGCACCCTTCCCCGCCGAGCAGAACCGCTTCGCCCAGATCACCGCCCTGGCCAAGGAGGAGGGCCTGCTGATCTACCCCCGCCGCACCCTGGACGGCGTGGCCGGCGACCACTTCCTGGTCACCCCGCCGCTGACCATCACCGCCGATGAGGTGGGGACCCTGCTCGAGCGCCTGGCGCTCGCCATGGCGCGCTTCGACCGGGCGCTGGCCGACGGGGCCGCCGCCTTCACCGCCCGGCCGACGGAGGGCCGCCCGTCATGACGCTGCTCACCGAGAAGGTCCGCGACATCGAGGCGGCCGTGGCCGCCATCCCCGAGGGGGCGACGATCATGGTTGGCGGGTTCGGCTCGCCCGGCACCCCCTTCGCGCTGCTCGACGCCCTGCTCGAATCCGGCCAGGGCGGGCTCACCCTGATCAAGAATGACGCCAACGAGCCCGGCATCGGCATCGGCAGGCTGATCGAGGCCGGCCGCGTCAAGCGGCTGATCACTTCCCACCTGGGCCTCAACCGCACTGCCATCGAGGCGATGAATGCCGGGCGACTCGAGGTGATCTTCCATCCCCAGGGCCTGCTCGCCGAGAAGATCCGCTGCGCCGGCGCCGGCCACGGAGGCTTTCTCACCGACATCGGCCAGGGCACCGAGATCGCCGAGGGCCGCCGGGAGATCGAGCTCGACGGCCGCCCCTGGGGCATCGAGCCCGCCCTGCACGCCGATGTCGCCCTGGTACACGCCGAGCGGGCCGACCGCTACGGCAACCTGATCTATCGCGCCACCGCCAGCAACTTCAACCCGCTGATGGCCATGGCCGCCGAGCAGGTGATCGCCCAGGCCTACCGCCTCGACGCGCCGGGTGAGCTGCCCATCGATGCCATCCACACCCCCTGCGCCTTCGTCAGCCAGGTGGTGCAGGTGGACCGTGCCACCAGCGAACAGGGAGTGCGCCCCCATGGCCTCTGACACCCAGCGCATCCTGGCCAGGGCCGCCCGGGAGGTGATCCCCGGCCAGATCGTCAACCTCGGCATCGGCCTGCCGACCCGCCTCTTCCACTACCTCCCCGACGAGATGGAGGTGCTGGTGCACTCGGAGAACGGCGTGCTGGGCTGCCGCCCGCGCCGCGACGGCGAGGCGCCGGACCACGACATGATCGACTCCGGCGGGGCCTACATCACCACCCGCCCCGGGGCCAGCGTCTTCGACAGCGCCACCTCCTTCGCCATGATCCGGCGCAGCCGGGTCGACCTCACCTTCATGGGTGCCTTCGAGGTCGACGCCGACGGCAACCTGGCCAACTGGAAGATCCCCGGCAAGTTCTCGCCGGGGATCGGCGGCGCCATGGAGCTGGCCCAGAAGGTCAGGCGGCTGGTGGTGCTCTGCTCCCACAACGACAAGCACGGCAACCCCAAGATACTGGCTCGCTGCCGTCTGCCGCTCACCGCCAGCGGCTGCGTGTCGCGCATCATCACCGACAAGGCGGTGATGGACGTGACCCCCGCGGGGCTTGCCGTGGTGGACATCGCCGAGGGGCTCGACCCTGCCGACCTGCGGGCGGCCACCGAGGCACCGCTGCTCATCGATGAATCACGGATGGGGAGGTTCTGATGCTGGATGCCACCGAGACGCGCATCGTCGCCGCCTGCGAGGCGCTGATGGACGACACCCTGGCCCTGACCCGCGACCTGGTGCGCGGCTACAGCGTGCTGGGCCAGGAGCAGGGGGCGCTGGACACCATGGAGGCCTGGCTCGCGCGGCTGGACCTGCCGGCGACCCGGGTGCCTCTGGATGCCCCGGGCCTTGCCGACCACCCGAACCGGGCCCCGACGGAATGGGAGTGCGCCGGGCGCTACAACCTGGTCTCGCGGCTGAACCCGGAATCCGAAGGCCCGCACCTGGTGTTCAACGGCCACCTGGACGTGGTGCCCGCCGAACCCACCGACATGTGGACCCGGCCACCCTGGGAGCCCTGGGAGCGGGACGGTTGGCTCTATGGCCGCGGCGCGGGCGACATGAAGGCCGGCATCGCCGCCATGGTGATGTCGGTGGCGGCAGTGCGCCGGGCTGGTGTGGCCATCGACTTCCCGCTGACCCTGCAGACGGTGATCGAGGAGGAGTGCACCGGCAACGGCGCCCTGGCCTGCCTCCACCAGGGCTACGGCGGCGACTTCGTGCTGATCCCCGAGCCCTTCGGCGCCCAAATCCTCAGCGGCCAGGTGGGCGTGCTGTGGTTCCGCATGCGCCTCGACGGGGTGCCCGCCCATGTGCTGGACACCGCCGCCGGCCGCAATGCCATCGAGACCCTGCAGGGCTATTTCCCGGCGCTCAAGGCCCTGGAGGAGGAGATCAACGCCCTGCCCCGCCCGGCGCCCTACGCGGAGCACCCCCACCCCTTCAACCTCAGCATCGGCCGGGTGGAGGGCGGCAACTGGGCCTCAAGCGTGCCGGCCCACGCCATCCTGGAGGGACGAGTCGGCTTCCCGCCGGGCATGCCGCCCGAGGCGATGATGCGCCGGGTGCGTGAGGTCATCATGGCCCGCCATGCCGAGCTCGACGACGCCACGCCGCCTCCCCGGGTCAGCTTCCACGGCTTCCGCTCCGAGGGGCACCTGGTCGACCTGGACACCCCCGGCATCCGGCTGCTCTCGGCCTGCCACGAGGCGCTGCTAGGCGAGCCGCCGGCCCACTACCTCGCCACCTGCACCACCGACCTGCGCGCCTTCCACGTCGCCGGAGGGATCAACGGCACCTGCTACGGGCCGGTGGCCGAGCGCATCCACGGCGTGGACGAGTGCGTGGAGATCGACTCCATCCGCCACGTGCTGACCACCTACGCGCTGTTCCTCCACCGCTGGGGACAGCAGGCCACCCGACAGGAGCCGAGCGCATGAAAGACGTCTATCTCGCCGACTACGCCCGCAGCGCCTTCACCCGCGCCCATCCCCGCAAGCCGGAGGTGGACGCCTGGGCCGACACCCGCAGCGACGCCCTGCTGGCCGCCGTGATCGATGCGCTGCTGGCACGGGGCGATTTCGACGGCGCCGCCGTCGAGGAGCTGAGCGTGGGCTGCGCCCTGCCGGTCAAGGAGCAGTGGAGCTTCGGCGGCCGCTACCCGCTGTGGCTCGCCGGGCGCCTGGGCGAGCGGGGCCGTGCCTGCGCCAGCCGCCAGATCGACCAGCAATGCGGCTCGGGGCTCGCCGCCCTGCGCAGCACTGCCCGGGAGATCCAGGCCGGCGCCATCGAGGTCGGCCTCGCCGGCGGCGTCGAGAACATGACCCGGGTCCC
>NZ_JACUUD010000194.1 GCF_014859505.1 Halomonas sp. | reverse complement strand
GTGCGCATCGGCCCACACTGCGTGATCCGCGACAGCCATATCGGTGCCGAGACGGTGGTCGAGCCCCACAGCGTCATCGAGGGCGCGGTGGTGGCCGGGCGCAACCGCATCGGCCCCTTCGCTCGCCTGCGCCCCGGTACCCGCCTGGCGGTGGGCGCCAAGGTGGGCAACTTCGTCGAGACCAAGAACGCCGAGGTGGGGGAGGGCAGCAAGATCAACCACCTCAGCTACGTGGGCGATGCCCGCCTGGGCCGCGAGGTCAACGTCGGCGCCGGCACCATCACCTGCAACTATGACGGGGCCCACAAGCATCTCACCGACATCGGCGATGGCGCCTTCATCGGCTCCAACACGGCCCTGGTGGCCCCGGTGAGCGTGGGCAGCAACGCCACCGTGGGCGCCGGCTCGACCATCAGCAAGGACGTGCCGGACAATGCCCTGGCCGTTTCCCGCGGCCGCCAGATCAGCAAGGCCGACTGGCCGCGGCCCAGCAAGGACAGGTAAGGAGAAAGACCATGTGTGGAATCGTCGGGGCCGTTGCCGAGCGCAACGTGGAAGGCATCCTCCTCGAGGGGCTCAGGCGCCTTGAGTATCGCGGCTATGACTCTGCTGGCATGGCGGTGCTCTCGCCGGAAGGCACGCTTTCGCGCCGCCGGGCGGTGGGCAAGGTGGCCGCTCTGGCCAAGCGCCTGGCGGACGAGCCGCTGAAGGGGCGCTGCGGCATCGCCCATACCCGCTGGGCCACCCACGGTCGCCCCAGCGAGGCCAACGCCCACCCCCACCAGTCCGGCGAGCGCCTGGCGGTGGTGCACAACGGTATCATCGAGAACCACGAGCCCCTGCGCCGGGAGCTCAAGGCGTCCGGCTACGCCTTCACCTCCGAGACCGATACCGAGGTGGTGGCCCACCTGCTGGAGCAAGAGAACCGTGAGGCGGATGACCTGCTGACCGCGGTGCGTCGCGTTCTGGCCCGGCTCGAGGGCGCCTATGCCCTGGGCGTGGTCAGCGCCGATGAGCCCGGTGTGATCATCGGTGCCCGCAAGGGCAGCCCGCTGGTGGTGGGTGTCGGCATCGGCGAGGCCTTCCTGGGCTCCGACCCGCTGGCGTTGCTGCAGGTCACCGACCGCTTCATCTATCTGGAGGAGGGGGATATGGTGCGCCTCTCCGCGGGCGGTCGCATCGAGGTCTTCGATGCCGACGGCACCCCGGTGGAGCGCAAGGTGCAGACCTTCGAGCACGGCGACGGGGCGGCCAGTAAGGGCGACTATCGCCACTTCATGCTCAAGGAGATCCATGAGCAGCCGGCGGTGATCGCCGCGGCCCTCGAGGGCCGCCTGGGCGAGCGCTCGGTGCTGGTGGAGAGCTTCGGCCCCGACGCCGAGGAACTGTTCGGCCGCGTGTGCCAGATCCATATCGTCGCCTGCGGCACCAGCTATCACGCCGGCATGGTGGCCCGCTACTGGCTCGAGCGCTTTGCCGGAGTACCGGTCCAGGTGGAAGTCGCCTCGGAGTACCGCTATCGCCAGGTGGTGGTGCCCGAGGGCACCCTCTTCGTCACCCTCTCCCAGTCCGGCGAAACCGCCGATACCCTGGCGGCGCTGCGCTTCGCCAAGGCACGCGGCTACCTGGCCAGCCTGGCGATCTGCAACGTGCCGGGCAGCTCCCTGGTGCGCGAGTCGGACCTGACCCTGATGACCCAGGCGGGCCCCGAGATCGGCGTGGCCTCCACCAAGGCCTTCACCACCCAGCTCACCGCCCTGATGCTCTTCACCCTGGCGCTGGGGCGGGTCAAGGGGCTCGACGAGGCCGTCCAGGCCGAGCTGGTGACGGCCCTGCGCGGCCTGCCGCGGCTGGTGGCGCGGGTGCTGGCGCTGGATCCCGAGATCGAGGTGCTCTCCATGGCCTTCGCCGAGAAGCATCACGCCCTCTTCCTGGGTCGCGGGGCGCATTTTCCCATCGCCCTGGAGGGCGCGCTCAAGCTCAAGGAGATCTCCTATATCCACGCCGAGGCCTACCCGGCCGGGGAGCTCAAGCACGGTCCCCTGGCGCTGGTGGACAGCGAGATGCCGGTCATCTCCGTCGCCCCCAACGACGAGCTGCTCGACAAGCTCAAGTCCAACCTCCAGGAAGTGCGCGCCCGGGGCGGGGAGCTCTTCGTCTTCGCCGACGAGCAGGTCGGGATGGTCGAGGAGGAGGGCGTGCATGTGCTGCACCTCCCCCATGTGCACGAGGCCCTGGCGCCGATCCTCTACACCCTGCCGCTGCAGCTGCTCAGCTACCATGTGGCGGTGCTCAAGGGTACCGATGTGGACCAGCCGCGCAACCTGGCCAAGAGCGTGACGGTGGAGTGACGCTGACCGCCGAGCCGCGCCTGGCGGACATCGAGGCGGCGCTGGATGGCTTTCTCGAGGCGCTGGCCCCGCTGCATGATCGGCTGGGGCCGATGATGGTTCAGCTGCCTCGTGATTTCGGCATAGAAGAACTGCCGCGGCTGGAATCTCTGCTCTGCCGGTGGCCTGCAGAAATTCCCTGTGCGGTGGAGGTACGACACAGTGAATTCTTCCACAAGGGGACCGCCGAGATTGCCCTGAACAGATTGTTGATAAGTCACGGCGTCGACCGGGTGATGCTCGACGTGCGCCCGCTCTTCTCGACCCCGCCGGCGGCCCGTCCCGGCCTCGCCACGGCCCATCGGGAAAAGCCAAGACGCCCTTTACACGTGCTTTCCACGGCAGATCGCCCGCTGGTGCGCTTCATCGGCCACCTCGATCCCGCGATAAACGAACGCTATTTTGACGCCTGGATTTCGCGGCTTGCCCTGTGGATAAAACAGGGGAAAACCCCTTATCTGATGGTGCATACTCCGGACAACCGCCAGGCGCCGGAACTGGCGAGATTCCTCCATGCACGGCTCGCCGAGGCGTGCTCCCTGCCGTCCCTGGCGGACTTCCCGGGCGAGGCCCAGACGGCCCTCTTCTGACGCCCCGTACAGCGGGGGGGCGGCCTTCGTGCTCATCTATCTGGCCTGCGTGGCCCTGGTGGGCCTGCCGATACTGGTGGCCGAATGGCTGATCGGTCGGCGCGGCCAGGAGAACCCCATCAACGCCATGGCCGATCTGGCCCGCAGGAACGGCAGGCTGCCGGCCTGGGCCCTGGTCGGTGCCAGCGGCGTGCTGGCGGCCTTCCTGATCCTCTCCTTCTACAGCGTGATCGGCGGCTGGTCCCTCTCCTACACCCTGAGCTCGGTCACCGGCGCCTTCTCGGGGCAGGATGCCGACGCCATCGGCGCCCTGTTCGGCGGCCTGCTGGGCAGCCCCGTCACCCTGTCGCTGTGCATGGGCATCATGATGGCCTACGGCTCCTACCTGGGCGAGGAGGTCAACCTGATCAGCACGGCCCGCACCGTGATCATCCTGGATACGGCCATCGCGCTGCTGGCGGGCATGGCGATCTTCCCCATCGTCTTCGCCAACGGCATGAGCCCCGGCGAGGGGCCGGGCCTGATCTTCGTCAGCCTGCCGGTGGCCTTTGGCAACATGACGGGTGGGACCATCCTGGGCCTGATGTTCTTCCTGCTGCTCACCTTCGCGGCGCTGACCTTGGCGATCTCGCTGCTGGAGCCGGTGGTGGAACTGGTGGAGGAGCGCACCCCGCTCTCCCGCGTGACAGCCACCCTGGTGGGCGGCGTGGCGGTGTGGGCGCTGGGCATCGCGGCGCTGATGTCGTTCAACGTCTGGGAGGGCTTCCTGATCTTCGGCCTGAACATCTTCGACCTGCTGGATACCTTTACCAGCAAGGTGCTGCTGCCGCTGACCGGCCTGGGGGCGATCCTCTTCGTGGCCTGGTGCCTGGAGCGCAAGAGCGTGGCCGACGAGCTCAACCTGGGCGGCGGCAGGGAGCAGCTGTGGCACCTCGTGGCCCGCTATGTGGCGCCCATCGGGGTGATCGTGGTGTTCGTCACCGGCCT
>NZ_JACUUD010000193.1 GCF_014859505.1 Halomonas sp. | reverse complement strand
GCACGTCGCGGATCGAGGCGCTGTCGGTCAGCAGCATCACCAGGCGGTCGATGCCGATGCCCTCGCCCGCGGTGGGCGGCAGGCCGACCTCCAGGGCGCGCACGTAGTCGGCGTCGAAGTACATCGCTTCGTCGTCGCCGGCCTCCTTCTCCGCCACCTGCTCGCGGAAGCGCTCGGCCTGGTCCTCGGCGTCGTTGAGCTCCGAGAAGCCGTTGGCGATCTCGCGCCCGCCCACGAAGAACTCGAAGCGCTCGGTCACGAAGGGGTTGGCGTCCTTGCGCCGCGCCAGCGGGCTCACCTCGGTGGGGTACTCGGTGATGAAGGTGGGCTGCTTGAGGCGGTGCTCCACGGTCTTCTCGAAGATCTCGATCTGGATCTTGCCCAGGCCCCAGCCATCCTTGACGTCGATATCCAGGCGCTCGGCAATCTGGCGCGCGGCGGACTCGTCGGCCAGCGCCTCGGCGTGGATGTCCGGGTTGACCTCGAGGATCGAGTCGAACACGGTGATCCGCTTGAGCGGCTGGCCGAAATCGTACTCGTAGTGCTCGAGCACCTCGCCTTCGCTGTTGCGCACGGTGTTGACCACGGTGGTGGTGCCCAGCACCTCCCGGGTGATCGTCCGCAGCATCTCCTCGGTGAGGTCCATCAGGTCGTGGTAGTCCGCGTAGGCCTGGTAGAACTCGATCATGGTGAACTCGGGGTTGTGCCGAGTGGAGAGCCCTTCGTTGCGGAAGTTGCGGTTGATCTCGAAGACCTTCTCGAAGCCGCCCACCACCAGGCGCTTGAGATAGAGCTCGGGCGCGATGCGCAGGTACATGTCCTGGTCCAGCGCGTTGTGGTGGGTGACGAAGGGCCGCGCGGTGGCGCCGCCGGGGATCTGCTGCAGCATGGGGGTCTCCACCTCCATGTAGCCGCGGGCCTCGAAGAAGCGGCGCATGGTGCTGATCACCGCCGCGCGGGTCTCGAACACCTGGCGCGAGTCCGGGTTCATGATCAGGTCCACGTAACGCTGGCGGTAGCGCGCCTCGAGATCGGTGAGGCCGTGGAACTTGTCCGGCAGCGGGCGCAGGCTCTTGGTGAGCAGCTTCGCCTCCACCATCATCACGTAGAGGTCGCCCTTGCCGGACTTGTGCACCGGGCCGCGCGCCGCGACGATGTCGCCGATGTCCCAGCCCTTGATCTCCTCGAGGGTGTCCGCCGGCAGCCCCTTCTTGTCGACGTAGAGCTGGATCTGCCCGCTGACGTCCTGAATGACGACGAAGGGCCCGCGCTTGCGCATGATGCGCCCCGCCACGCTGGCCTGCCGGTCCAGCGCCTCCAGCTCGTCCTTCTCCCTGTCGCCCAGCTCATTGATCAGCTCGGCGGCATGGCTGTCGCGGCGGAAGTCGTTGGGGAAGGCGCTCTCGCCGCGCTCGGCGGCCCGCTCGCGGCGCGCGGCCAGCTTGGCGCGGCGCTCGGCGATCAGGCGGTTCTCGTCATGTTGTGAGAAGGGGCTCTCATTGGCCATATCGTTACAATCCTTGCTTGAGGCTGGCGACGATGAACTGGTCGATATCACCATCCAGCACCTTGTCGCAGTTGCTGGACTGCACGCCGGTGCGCAGGTCCTTGATGCGCTGGTCGTCCAGCACATAGGAGCGGATCTGGCTGCCCCAGCCGATATCGGACTTGGAATCCTCCGCCTCCTGCTTGGCGGCGTTGCGCTTGTCCATCTCCATCTCCCACAGCTTGGCCTTGAGCTGCTTCATGGCGAAGTCGCGGTTGGCATGCTGGCTGCGCTGGCTCTGGCAGGCCACCACGATGCCGGAGGGCTCGTGGGTGATGCGCACCGCCGAGTCGGTGGTGTTGACGTGCTGGCCGCCGGCGCCGCTGGAGCGATAGGTATCCGTGCGCAGGTCCGCCGGGTTGATCTCGACCTCGAAGCTGTCGTCGATCTCGGGTGACAGGAACACCGAGCAGAAGGAGGTGTGGCGACGGCCCCCGGAGTCGAACGGGCTCTTGCGCACCAGGCGATGCACGCCGGTCTCGGTACGCAGCCAACCGAAGGCGTGGTCACCCTGGATATGCACCGTGGCCGACTTGATGCCCGCCACCTCGCCCGCGGAGAGCTCGATGATCTCGGCCTTGAAGCCGTGGTGCTCGGCCCAGCGCAGGTACATGCGCAGCAGCATGTTGGCCCAGTCCTGGGCCTCGGTGCCGCCGGAACCCGACTGGATATCCAGGTAGGCGTTGTTGGGGTCCATCTCGCCGGAGAACATGCGGCGGAACTCGAGCTTCTCGAGTCTGGCCTGCATGCCGCCAAGCTCCTTCTGGACCTCCTCGACGGTGGCCTCGTCCTCCTCCATCTCGGCCAGCTCCAGCAGGTCGCGGCTATCCGCCAGGCCCTGGTTCAGCTCGTCGATGGTCCGGACGATGGTTTCCAGCGTGGCGCGCTCCTTGCCGAGCTTCTGGGCATAGTCCGGATCGTTCCAGATGGCCGGGTCCTCGAGCTCGCGGGTGACTTCCTCTAGCCGATCCTTCTTCTCGGCATAGTCAAAGATACCCCCTCAGGACGTCTGTCCGCTCAGACAGGTCCTTGATGAGATTGTGAATCGGATTGGTTTCCAGCATGGCTTGCTCGCCTGAATCTGCGGTGGAAAAGCGACCGCCGCGGCGCTGGTATGGAACCGGCGCCCCGGCGGCACGGATAGGCTTGTGCTAAAGGGCTTGTGCTAAAGGGCTTGTGCTGAGGGGGAGCATTGTAGCGAACCTGGCGCCACGCCGCATCCGCCGGGGTTGCCCCGTTCCCCCGCCCAGACGCAGGGAACCCGGCCGAAGCCGGGTTCCCTGGGCACGCCTGGCTGGCTGCCGCTCAGAAGCGGTAGGTCAGCTGGGCGCCGAAGCCGTGGGCTTCGTTCTTGTAGTCGGCTCCAAACTGCCCGCGAGGATCTGTTGGGCCACCCTGCTCAATACGAGTCCCCCTCTCAGTCAGGTAGGAATAGGCAAGGTCAAGGGTCAGATCGTCCGTCGGGCTCCAGCCGGCGCCGATGGAGAAGATGCGACGGTCATCAGAGGGGATGCGTACGCTGCGGTCGATGTCATTGGTCGGAGTATTGTCGATCGTCACACCGGCACGCAGTGCCAACTGCGGATTCAACTGGTACTCACCACCCACGGCAAACGCCCAGGCGTTGGAGTAGTTCTGCGGCTCATTGGTAATTTCTCCAAGATTCTCACCCTCTACCAGAATCTTGTCGAAACGACTCCAGCGCGCCCAGGAGGCCCCTGCCATCAGTTTCAGGTTATCGGACATCTGCTGAGTAATAGAGAAGTTCACAGTCTCAGGCGTTGTCAGGTCGAGGCTGGCCTTATCTTGAAGCGGAACCTGAACAGTGCCCATAGGCGTATCTACCGGCCGGGACGCAATGGAGCCATCGGGAGCTGTGGCCCGGAAGTCGCCTTCGAGGGTATAACTTACTTTGGAGCGATAGGTTAGACCCAGCGTTGTCTCAGGAATTGGCTGATAGATCACACCCAGGTTGTAGCCCCAGGCCTCGTCATCACCCTCCACCCTCGAATCCAGCTCAACTCCCGGGGCTGCGGGTGCATTACGATAGAGCTTCCCATCCACGCGGTTGTAGGACACACCAGCTCCCACCGCCCACTGTTCATTGAAGCGATAGGACACCGTCGGCTGGGCGCTCATCACAGTGACTTCTGTGCGCGTGCCGAAGGTACGGCCGGCAAAACTGTCCTCATACTCCGTCTTTGAGCCAAACGGTGCATAGACCCCGAAGCCGAATGCCAGCTGATCATTGACCGGGTGTGCATAGAAGGCAAAAGGGATAAGGGTGCCTGGCACCATGTCACCCTCGGAAGTGCTCCCTCCGGTTCCGGGAAGCGTCGGCGTGTATTCGGCATTCTTGATATCGGTATTGACGTTCAGATAAGTCCCGCCGGCCGTCACCTGGGCACGATCCAGGAACGACATGCCGGCCGGGTTGCCGAAGACGATGG
>NZ_JACUUD010000192.1 GCF_014859505.1 Halomonas sp. | reverse complement strand
ACATCACTCATAATGATGGGGTCCCCTGTTCAAATCAGGGCGTAGCCACCAGACAGCGAAAAACCCGGCGCCCGTGGCGCCGGGTTTTTTGTGGTCGCCGCTCAGGCCAACTTGCTCAGGCCAGCCCACTCAAGCAAGTTCGGCGCGGTTGCAGAAGGCAGTGAGCACCCGAGCCAGGTACTCCACGTCGCGGGCACCCGCGGTCTCGCGAATGGAGTGCATGGCCCACTGGGGGGCGCCCACATCCAGGGTCGGCACGCCGAGCTCGGTGGCGGTGATCGGTCCGATGGTGCTGCCGCAGCCCATGTCGGCGCGGGTCACGAAGGTCTGCACCGGCACCCCGGTCTCGTGACACAGGTCGCGGAACATCGCCGCGGTGGCGCTGTTGGTGGCATAGCGCTGGTTGGCGTTGACCTTGATCACCGGCCCGCCGTTGAGTGCCGGCCCGTGGGCAGCGTCGTGCTTGTCGGTGAAGTTAGGGTGCAGCGCATGGGCGTTGTCGCAGGAGATCATCCGCGAGGCCTGAATCAGGCGGATGAAGGCACCCTCGCCATGCCCGCCGAGCTGCTCACAGAGCCGATGCAGAACGTCACCAAGGAAGGGGCCCTGGGCGCCGCAGGCGCTGGCACTCCCCACCTCTTCATGGTCGCTGGCGGCCAGCACGACACCCTGCCTGCCATCCGAGGCCAGCAGCGCCTCCAGCCCGGCGAAGCAGGAGAGCAGGTTGTCGAGCCGGGCGCTGGCGACCAGTTCGCCCTCCACGCCGACCCGAGCCGGCGGCTGCATGTCGTAAAGGGCCAGCTCGAAGTCGAGAAGCTCGACATCCTCCAGGCCGTGCTGTTCGACGATCCAGCCCTTAAGCAGGCGCTCGAGGTCGGCATTCTCGCCACCCTGCAGGAACACAGGCGCCATCTGGGTCTGAGCGTTGATCGCACGCCCCAGATTGACGTCGCGGTCCAGGTGGATGGCCAGACTGGGAATGATCGCCACCGGGCGCTCGACGTTGAGCAGCAGCCCCTCCAGGCGCCCGTCGGGATGGCGCACATGAATGCGCCCGGCCAGGCCAAGATCACGGTCATACCAGGGCGCCAGCAGCACGCCCCCGTAGGTCTCGACCCCGAGCTGCAGCCAGCCCGTACTGGTCTGGGCCGCGCTGGGCTTGAGACGCAGGCCGGGGCTGTCGGTATGGGCGCCGATCATGCGCAACGCATCCAGTTCACCCTCGGGCAGCTGCAGGGCGATGATCGAGGAGTCGTTGCGGGTCACATAGACCTTCTCGCCGGGCGCCAGCTGCCAGGGCTTGCACTCGTCGAGGCGGCGATAACCCGCCGCCTCGAGCCTCGCCGCCATGCTGGCCACGGCGTGCCAGGGCGTGGGCGAGCGACGCAGGAAGTCGAGCAGGCGCTCGACAAGATCGTCCTGGGACATGAATTCCTCTACTAACAGGTGTCGTGGGGGCCAACAGGTGTCATGGGATGACGGAGGAAGCTGCTACAATGCCGTTTCGGCCCGCGCAACTCGTGAGCCTGAAAAGGGTCAAGGAATAGTGTACATGAAACCGGGAGTGCTTCATTGATGAGCCTGCTTGCCCACCTGGGACGTCCAGCCGCCACCCTGGTCGGCCTGCTGCTGGTCGCCGGCGCCGCCTTTGCGCAGCCACAGCCCACCGATGCCCAGCGCCAGGCGGCCGTGGAAGTCGCCGAATCGCTGCGCTACGGTCACTACGCCGACATCCAACTGGACGATACCTGGTCGCACCAGGCCTTCGAGCGCTACCTGGATGTCCTCGACGGCCAGCGCGCCTTCCTGCTGGCCGATGATGTCGCCGACTTCCGCCACCTGGGAGGGCGCATCGACGATGCGCTCTTCGACGGCGAACTGGACGACGTCTATGCCCTCTACCATCGCTACCACGAGCGCGCCGAGGCACGCTTCGAATGGCTGCTGGCCAGGCTCGACAAGGGCCTCGACTTCACCTATGACAGCGACCTGCGCCTTGACATCGATCGCGACGAGAGCCCCTGGGCCGATAGCCGCGATGAACTCGACGAGCTCTGGTTCAAGCGTCTCAAGAATGCCGCCCTGACCCTGGCCATCAGCGGACAGGATGACGAGCAGGTGGAGGAGAATCTCCGCCAGCGCTACGAGGGGCAGCTCAACCGGGTGCGCCAGACCAACGAGGAGGACATCTTCGGCCTCTTCATGGCGGCGGTGACCGGCAGCATCGACCCCCACAGCGATTACCTCTCCCCTCGCCAGGGCGAATCCTTCGACATCCAGATGCGTCTCTCCCTGGAGGGCATCGGCGCCCTGCTGCAGTCCGACGGCGAGTACGTCAAGGTGGCCAGCCTGGTGCCCGGCGGGCCGGCGGAGCGCGCAGGCGCCCTGGAGCCTGCCGACCGCATCGTGGCGGTGGGCCAGGAGGAGGGTGAAATGGTGAACGTGGTGGGCATGCGCCTGGACAACGTGGTCGACCTGATCCGCGGCCCCAAGGGCTCGGTGGTACGTCTCGACGTGGTGCCCGCCCAGGCGGTGGACATGACCCGCTCGCGCATCATCGAGATCACCCGCGATACCGTGAATCTCGAGGACCAGGCGGCCCAGGGCAAGGTGCTCGAGATCGAACGCGACGACGGTCCCCACCGCATCGGCGTGATCAAGATCCCCACCTTCTATGTCGACTTCGACGCCTGGCAGGCAGGAGAGGAGGATTTCCGCAGTACCACCCGCGACGTGGCCCGCGAAATCGACCGTCTCAAGGCCGAGGGCATCGAGGGCATCGTGCTCGACCTGCGCAACAACGGCGGCGGCGCCCTGCAGGAGGCCAACTCGCTGCTGGGGCTCTTCATCGACCGCGGGCCCACCGTCCAGGTGCGCGACGCCCGCGGGCGCATCAGCCTCTACGGCGATACCGAGGCGGGAACCCACTATGACGGCCCGCTGAGTGTGCTGGTCAACCGGCTCTCCGCCTCCGCCTCCGAGATCTTCGCCGGGGCCATTCAGGACTACGGCCGCGGCCTGGTGGTGGGCTCGCCGACCTTCGGCAAGGGCACGGTGCAGACCCTCAACGATCTGAGCCATGGCCAGATCAAGCTGACCCGCGCCAAGTTCTACCGCATCTCCGGTGACAGCACCCAACATCGTGGCGTGGAGCCGGACATCATCTTCCCGAGCCTGATCGATCCGGATCTGATCGGTGAGAGCAGCCTGGACAACGCCCTGGACTGGGATACCGTGCGCTCGGTGCAGTACCGCCACTACGGTGAGCCATGGCGCCATCTGGAGTCCATCAAGGACCAACATCACACTCGCGTCGCGGAGCACCCGAACTTCCGCTACCTGACCCAGCAGGCGGAGCTCAACCGTCGGCTGCGCGAACAGACCACCAGCGTCAGCCTCAACCGCGAGCAGCGAAAGCGCGAAGTGGAAGAGCAGGAGGCCGAGCAACTTGGCCTGGAGAATCAGCGCCGCCAGGCCCTGGGCCTCGACCTGCTGGAGGAGTGGGTCGACGCCCGCAGCGAAGAGAGCGACGACGAGCCGGTGGAACAGGTGCAGGTGCAGGAGGCGGCCCATATCCTGCTGGACTTCGCCCTGCTCACCAGCGATGACTACCGGCTGGCCAACCGCCACTGAGTCGCCCTGCCCTCAGGCACACCATCACGCCGCCCCTCGGGGCGGCGTTTTCTTGTGCTTCATGCCTAGCAAGACCAGACAGGCACGCAAATAGGCCGGCGAGCGAGCTCAGCCAGAGGATCGAATCAGAAGGGCAAACTGGAGATGGCTCCCGGAGCAGGACTCGAACCTGCGACCCAGTGATTAACAGTCACTTGCTCTACCAACTGAGCTATCCGGGAACAGAGAGGGGGCTGATGGCTCCTCGAGCAGGACTCGAACCTGCGACCCAGTGATTAACAGTCACTTGCTCTACCAACTGAGCTATCCGGGAACAGAGAGGGGGCTGATGGCTCCTCGAGCAGGACTCGAACCTGCGACCCAGTGATTAACAGTCACTTGCTCTACCAACTG
>NZ_JACUUD010000037.1 GCF_014859505.1 Halomonas sp. | reverse complement strand
CACTCAAGGCGGTGAAAGAGACCCTGCAGGCGCCCCCGCCGATTCCCTGGCGCACGCTCTGACCGCCGCCGGCTGACCCCGGCGCGAGCCCGCCCATGGCAGCGCCCAAACGCCAGGCCCCCGAGCCGGGTGAGTGACTCGGGGACCTGGTGGGGTTAGGTTCATTGTGAGTACTCGCCAGGGGCCGCGTCGGCATCGCCGCCTTCCGCACCCTGGCGCGATGATTGTTCGTTCACCAGGAGCCGCCATGATCGCCGTCATCTTCGAAGTCGAGCCCCACCCCGACCAGCGCGACCACTATCTCGACATCGCCGCCGGCCTGCGCCCACTGCTGGAGGAGATCGATGGCTTCATCTCCATCGAACGCTTCGAGAGTCTGGTCCAGCCGGGCAAGCTGCTCTCGCTCTCCTTCTGGCGCGACGAGGAGGCCATCGCCGAATGGCGCCGGGTGGAGCGACATCGCGCCGCCCAGGCCAAGGGCCGCCAGGAGGTCTTCGCCGACTACCGCCTGCGCGTGGCCGGGGTGTTGCGCGACTACGGCATGCACGACCGCGAGCAGGCCCCCGCCGACAGCCGCGAGCGGCACGATGCGTCGCCGCGCTGATCCTCCTGTGGTGGAGGCGTGGGGGAAGCTCTTTGGATACTGCGTGCCTACACGCCTCTTCAGGCCGCCACCAGCCTCTTCACCTTGAGCTCATTGCGATGCTGTTCGGCGTGCCAGAGCTCATACTGGGACTGCTGGTTCAGCCAGCTCTCTGCCGAGGTATCGAAGGCGATCGAGAGGCGAATCGCCATCTCGGGGCTGATACCTGCCTTGCCGTTCAGCACGGCGCTCAGCGTTTTTCGACTCACGCCCAGCGCCTCTGCGGCTGCCGTGACGGTAAGCCCCAGGGGTTCCAGGCAAAGCTCTCGCAATACCTCTCCGGGATGGGGGGGATTGTGCATCAGCATGGCGGCACCTCAGTGGTAGTCCTCGTAGTTCACTATTTCGGCGTCTCCGTCCACGAACCGAAAGGTCACGCGCCAATTGCCGCTGACGGTGACCGACCAGATGCCGGCTCGATTGCCCGATAGCTCATGCAGCCGAAGTCCAGGCAGGTCCATGTCCTTGGCATCCGTCGCGGCATTCAGTCGGCCGAGAATGAGCCGAAGCCTCTTGGCATGCACTGCCTGAATACCCGCTGTGCTGCCGGTCTTGAAGAACTTGGCCAGGCCCTTGTGCTTGAAGCTCCGTATCATGGCTCAAGTGTACCCTGTAACGTATCAGGTATCAAAAGCTGGCCTCCTCCACATCCACCCCGATGAACCCGCCGGACTGGCGCCGCCACAGGGCGGCGTAGAGGCCGTCTCGCGCCAGCAGCTCCCGGTGGGTGCCGCTCTCGACGATCTGCCCCTCGTCGATCACCACCAGGCGGTCGAGCATGGCGATGGTCGAGAGCCGGTGGGCGATGGCGATCACCGTCTTGCCCTCCATCAGGGTGTAGAGCTGCTCCTGGATCGCCGCCTCCACCTCGGAGTCCAGCGCCGAGGTGGCCTCGTCCAGCACCAGGAGGGGGGCGTTCTTGAGCAGCACCCGGGCGATGGCGATGCGCTGGCGCTGCCCGCCGGAGAGCTTCACGCCCCGCTCGCCCACGTGGGCATCCAGGCCGCGGCGGCCCTGCAGGTCCACCAGCTCATCGATGAAGGTGTCGGCGTGGGCGCGGCGCACCGCCTCCCGGATCGCCTCCTCGCTGGCCTCGGGGCTGCCGTAGCGGATGTTGTCGCGCAGCGAGCGGTGCAGCAGCGAGGTGTCCTGGGTCACCATGCCGATATGGCGGCGCAGCGACGCCTGGGTCACCGCGGCGATGTCCTGGCCGTCGATCAGGATGCGCCCGCCCTCCAGATCAAAGAAGCGCAGCAGCAGGTTGGCGAGCGTCGACTTGCCCGCCCCGGAGCGGCCGATCAGCCCCACCTTCTCGCCGGGGGCGATGGTGAGATCGAGGCCGTCGAACACGCGCTTCGGCTCTCCAGAGAAAACCGGCTTCGCTTGCGCATCCGGGCGCCCATAGCCGAAGCGCATCGCCTCGAAGCGGATCTCGCCGCGGGGCACCGAGAGCGCCGGCGCCCCGGGGGCGTCCCGGATCGCCGGCTCCCGGGCGATGGTGTTGATGCCGTCCTGCACGGTGCCGATGTTCTCGAACAGGCTCGCCACCTCCCAGAGGATCCAGTTGGACATGAAGCGAATGCGCATCACCAGCGCGATGGCCACGGCGATGACGCCCAGCGACACCGCCTCCAGGTACCAGGCGCCGATGGCCATGGCCGCCACCCCGGCCAGCAGCAGGGAGTTGAGCAGGGTGAGGGTCACGGTGAGGCCGGTGGCCAGGCGCATCTGGCGATGCACCGTGGTCATGAAGCCCTCCATGGCGTCGCGGGCGTAGGCCTCCTCGCGGCGGGTGTCGGCGAACAGCTTGATGGTCTGGATGTTGCTGTAGCTGTCGACGATGCGCCCGGTCATCACCGCCCGGGCGTCGGCCTGCTCCATGGAGACCCGGCGCAGGCGCGGCACGAAGCCCCACATGATGGCGATATAGCCCGCCAGCCACGCCACCAGCGGCAGCATCAGCCAGGGCTCGGCGCTGCCCATCAGCAGCATGGCCCCCGCGAAGTAGACGACCACGTAGACCATCAGGTCCATCAGCTTCATCACCGTCTCGCGGATCGCCAGCGCCGTCTGCATCACCTTCTGGGAGACCCGGCCGGCGAACTCGTCCTGATAGAAGGCGAGGCTCTGGCCCAGCATGTGCCGGTGCGCCAGCCAGCGGCCGATCATCGGGTAGTTGCCGAAGATGCTCTGGTGGGTCACCAGCGCCTGCAGCAGGGTCAGCAGCGGCAGCACGACCACCACCAGCGCCGCCATGCCGGCCAGGCGCCAGCCGTACTCGGCGAAGAAGCCCTCCCGCTCGGCGCTGGCGAGCCAGTCCACCAGTTCCCCCATGTAGCTGAAGAAGAGCACCTCCGCGGCGGAGACCAGGGCGGTGAGCAGCGACATCACGACCAGCAGCGGCAACACCGGCCGCGAGAAGTGCAGGATGAAGGCGAAGAGCCCCCTGGGCGGCGTGCCGAGGCTCTCCGCCGGGTAGGGGTTCACCAGGTTCTCGAAGTAGCGGCAGACGGCAAGCGCCAGGGCGCGAAGGGAGGTGCGAGACATGACGGCGTCCGGTTGGGTATAGGGTTCCGGGCGCGTCTGGCGGCCAGGCCGGGCCGCCGCTCGCGGCGACGTCCCGGATCAGCAGCGCCCGGCGGTCAGGCTCAGGCCGGTGCGCGCAGCCCCGCCCGGCGGGCGCGGGCGGCGTGGAGCTTCTTGTAGCTCTCGATCAGCCGCTGGTGCTTCTCCAGCCCCTCCAGGGCCATGCTGGTGGGGGTCAGGCCGTGGAAGCGCACCGTGCCCTGCACCGAGCCGATCACCGCCTCGAGGGTCACCTCGCCGAACATGCGGCCGAGGTTGTAGCGGAAATCGTCGAGTTCCAGCTCGTCGTCCAGCACGATCTCCAGCACCGCCTGCACCGCGCGGTAGAAGAGGTTGCGCTCGACGGTGTTGTCGTTGAACTGCAGGAACATCTCGACCCGCTCCAGAGCCTCCTCGTGCTGGGCAAGCGCCAGGTTGATCAGCAGCTTGAGCTCGAGGATGGTCAGCTGGCCCCACACGGTGTTCTCGTCGAACTCGATGCCGATCAGGGTGATGATGTCCATCTGCTCGTCGAGCTGGCTCTCCTCCAGGCGTTCGAGCAGCTCGGCAAGCTGGTCATCCTCCAGGCTGTGGAGATTGAGAATATCCTCGCGATAGTCCAGCGCCATGTTGGTGTTGTCCCACACCAGATCCTCCACCGGGTAGACCTCGGAGTAGCCCGGCACCAGGATGCGGCAGACCGGCGCGCCCAGGTCATCAAAGATGGCCATGTACGCCTCCAGCCCCAGCTCCTCGAGGATGCCGAACAGCGCCGCGGCCTCCTCGGCGGTGCTGTTGGAACCGCTGCCGGAGAAGTCCCACTCGCTGAACGCGACGTCCGCCCGGCTGCTGAAGAAGCGCCAGGAGACCAGCCCCGAGGAGTCGATGAAGTGCTCGACGAAGTTGTTGGGTTCGGTCACGGCCTGGGAGTTGAAGGTGGGCGGCGGGAAGTCGTTCAGGCCCTCGAAGCTGCGCCCCTGCAGCAGCTCGGTGAGGCTGCGCTCCAGCGCCACGTGGAAGCTCGGGTGGGCGCCGAAGGAGGCGAAGACGCCGCCGGTCCTGGGGTTCATCAGGGTGACGCACATCACCGGGAACTGGCCGCCGAGCGAGGCATCCTTGACCAGCACCGGGAAGCCCTGGGCCTCCAGCGCCTCGATGCCCTCGACGATCTCGGGGTAGCGCGCAAGCACCTCGGCCGGCACGTCGGGCAGCGCGATCTCCTCCTCGAGGATCTGGCGCTTCACGGCCCGCTCGAAGATCTCCGAGAGGCACTGCACCTGCGCCTCGGCCAGGGTGTTGCCGGCGCTCATGCCGTTGCTGAGGTAGAGGTTCTCGATCAGGTTCGACGGGAAGTAGACCGTCTCGCCGTCGGACTGGCGCACGAAGGGCAGCGAGACGATGCCGCGGTCGACCCGGCCGGAGTTGGTGTCGATCAGGTGCGAGCCGCACAGCTCGCCGTCCGGGTCATAGATGGCCCGGCAGTGGTCGTCGAGGATCTCCGCGGGGAGCTCGTCGCCCGGCCCCGGCGGGAACCACTTCTCGTCGGGGGTGTGGACGAACTCGCTGGCCGCGATCGCTTCGCCGAAGAACTGGTCGTTGTAGAAGAAGTTGCAGCTCAGGCGCTCGATGAACTCGCCCAGCGCCGAGCACAGCGCGCTCTCCTTGGTGGCGCCCTTGCCGTTGGTGAAGCACATCGGCGAGGCGGCGTCGCGGATATGCAGCGACCAGACGTGGGGCACGATGTTGCGCCAGGAGGCGATCTCGATCTTCATGCCGAGCTCGGCCAGCATCGCCGACATGTTGGCGATGGTCTGCTCCAGCGGCAGGTCCTTGCCCTCGATCCAGGTGCCCTGCTCGCCGCTCTCCGCCCCCTTGGGCACGCCCATCAGCAGCGCCTGGGCGTCCTCGTCGATGTTCTCCACCACCTCGATCTGGAACTCGGGGCCTTCCTGCACCACCTTCTTTACGGTGCAGCGGTCGATGGAGCGCAGGATGCCCTGGCGGTCCTTGTCGGAAATGTCCTCGGGCAGCTCCACCTGGATCTTGAAGATCTGCTTGTAGCGGTTCTCCGGGTCGACGATGTTGTTCTGCGACAGCCGGATGTTCTCTGTGGGGATGTCCCGGGCGTTGCAGTAGACCTTGACGAAGTAGGCCGCGCACATCGCCGAGGAGGCCAGGAAGTAGTCGAACGGCCCCGGCGCCGAGCCGTCGCCCTTGTAGCGGATGGGCTGGTCGGAGATGACCGTGAAGTCATCGAACCTGGCCTCCAGGCGGAGGTTGTCGAGATAGTTGACCTTGATTTCCATGGGGCACCGGAGCGTTGGGCGTAGCGGGGGTAGAAAACCCGCCATTATCCAGCTTTTCCCGCCAGGCGTCATGGTGGGGTGACAAAATGGTACCGGCGCGCCGACACGTCACTTCGCGGGCTCGGGCGTGCCCGGGGCGGCCTGTGACAGCCGGCGCTCGCACTCCTGCAGCGCGTCCGGGCCCGTGATCGGCTCGCTCAAGGGACAGCGGTCGGTTTCGACCAGCCCCGCCTCACCCAGCATCAAGACGCGCACACTCGTGCGACTCACATCGGGAACCAGCAGTTGCATGCGCCCATCGACCAGCGCCGGCATCGGTCGAGGCAACCAGGCGCGCGTATTCATGCGGCCGGCCCAGGGCATAGTGCCCGTAACGGGTGACCGGCTCGGCGAAGCTGGCCGTGATGATCTCTTCCGCGCGCGCGGATGGCGCCATCAGCAGCAGCGCACACAGGAACAACGGGTGTCGCAACATCATTTTGATACCTCCCGGGTCGATCATGGGCAGGAAGCCCCCCTCGCGATAACTGGCCGATACCGTCACTGAGTATCGCCCAGGATCCGGCCGGCGCCAGCCGGGAAGAGAGGGCATTGCCGTGATACAGGGCGAGCTCAAATAGCCTGCGCGATACCTTCCAGGGCGTCGTGCTGGCCAACCAGGGGGGCGAAGAGGCTGCTGGAGCCCATCAGGATGTTTTACGGAAATGGCAATAGAGGTACATTTGCCTTACCCCTCCCGGCGTGATGTGCAGGGTCTTGCGATGTTGCAGCAGTTCAAGATTCGCACCCAGTGTCGCTTCCAACTGTTCCGGACTGTACCGCTGCACCGGTAGACCACTGCATGTTGGTGGCGCTTCTGGCGCAAAGGTGCCGACCACGAAGTGCCCATACGGCGCTAGCGCACTCAGAAGCTTGTCCCGATAGTTACGCTGCTGGTCAACGCCGGTGAGGAAGTGAAACACGGCGCGATCATGCCACAAATCATAATGGCCCTCAGGCAAGTCAATCTCTTCCATATCGCCCACTCGCCATGTCACGAGTTCTGCCTTGCTTCCCAGCCGCTGTCTGGAGAGGGACAGGGCTTTCTCAGAGATATCGAGCACGGTGATGGATCGATAGCCTGCATCCAACAGGTCATCGACGAGGGTGGACGCCCCCCCACCGACATCGATGATTGAAGCGTCCATCGCCAGACCAAGCTCCTGGATAAGGTTCAAGGAGGTCTCTAATCGGGGCTCATACCACCCCAACTCCTCGCTCGCCTTGCTCCCATAGACATGCTCCCAGTGATGCTTCTGACTCATTTCATGCCACCCTGTGTCGATGCTCACCTGGACAAAGCTGGAAGGAAGGAGCGCGCGTTCGCGCTTCATGCCTCCCCCTGCTCCATCATGCGCTCCACCGGCCGGCGCCCAGGTGTGCTTCACCGCCTCGTCGTAGTTCATGGCGCCCTCGCGATGGCTGACCGTTGTCGTCACTGAGTATCGCCCAGGATCCGGCCGTCGCCAGCCGGGAAGACAGGCCGCTTGGGGCCAGGCATGCTGGACAAGGACACGACGAGGACACGTCATGAGGCAATCCCAACGGACCTTCCGAATCATCGCCGCTGCCGGCGTCGCAGCCGTGATTGGCATGGCGGTCGCCGATGGTCACGCACGCGAACGGCAGGTTATCGTGACGGCACAGGTCGAACGCGAGACGGCAGACGAGATGCGACAAGGAGCGCCCATGACCTATTTGATCGACTTTCGGGACCCCGGCGAGGCCAGCCGCTGGCGCGCCATCAACGACGGCGTGATGGGTGGCATCTCCCGGGGCGGCCTGCACGTGGAGGACGGCATCGGCATCTTCAGCGGCGAGACGTCGCTGGCCAACAACGGCGGCTTCGCCTCGGTGCGCCGCGACCCCGAGGCCTTCGACCTCGGCAGCGCGGCGGGCATTGCACTCCATGTGCGCGGCGATGGGCGCGCCTACCAGTTGCGGCTCTACACCGGCCAGCTGCCTCAGGGCGCCGCCTACCGGGCAAGCTTCCAGCCGTCCGCTGGCGAGTGGCAGCGCGTCACCCTGCCCTGGCACGACTTCGAGGCGGTGTTTCGCGGCCGACTGCTGGCGGACATTCCGCCTATCGATCCCGCAGGGATTGATCAAGTGGGGCTGATGATCGTCGACAAGGCCGCCGGGGCGTTTCGGCTAGAGGTGGCGTGGCTCGGTGTGCCCTGACGGGCCTGGGGAGACATCCCCGGTTCCACTGCACAGCTGCATCGCCGTCCGGTAGCGTTCTTCCGCCACCCGGAGGTCCTCGGTTTCCAGCAGCCCCTCGCGGGCCCCTCGAACGATCATATCGGCATGCAGCAGAAGGGCCGCTCGATCCTCGGGACGATGCGTGAATCGAGCGACCACCGCTAACGTCTCCAGCAGGCGTATCGTCACCGCAGCATTGGAGCGAGCCTGCTGCCTGATCTGGTTGAACGCCACGCCCGTGACCTCGGGAAACGTCGCCGCCAGGGCAATCACCCTCAACCGCCCCTGACTGTCATGCCGATAGGGCGACGGCTTCTGGCGGATAGCCAACCGACTCAGCGCCGAGGCCAGGTGGTCGATGCAGGTGATCGCCGTGAAGGGGTCGTTGACCCCGGGCGACAGGGCCCGCAGGGCGATCTCCACGAGCTGGGTCACTGCAAACTCGATGTCCTGGCCCGAGGCGCGCTGGTTACCCAGGGCGAAAGCGGCGTTGGCCTCTGCCACCGGAATGTCAGCCACCCGCTCGCCGGGCCAGACCCGCATCAGCGAACAACCGGCGACGACGTAGTGGCCGGGGATTCGCTCCAGCCGTATCACCACATCCTGCTGCACTGCCAGGGCCAGCAGGGCCTCGGTGTCGATGAACTGGAGGTAGCCGTCCGCATTCGCGGGAATCGAGCGCGACTGCCGCTCGAAGGCGTCGAGGAATTCCGCATCGGGTGGCGCCCTCGACTCCTCGGGTGCTCCCTGTCCGATATGTTCCGGAAACAGGCGGCCGGTCGCGGCAATCAGCTCATTGCTGACGCGCGCCACGATCTCGTTGGCCTGCATCGATACGGACACGTGATGGATGAAGTAGATCAATACGCCCACGCTCGCGACGGCCAGGAAGACACCGAGGGCCACCGATACGTTAGGCACGAAGGCCACTTCTTCCTCTCGCCGGATGGTCCGCAGGACCAGCAGGCAGTAGAGAAAGGTGGCGACGAAGGTACCCAGCACGACCTGAGTCGTGGTGTCGCGCAGGAAGTTGCGCAGCAGGCGGGGGCCCAGCTGTGAGGTGACCAGCGACAGGGCCACCAGCGTCATGGAGAACACCACCCCGGCAATGGTGATCATGGAGCCGGCGATGACCCCCAGCACGGCACTGGCCCCCTCCGCGCCGCCGGTGAACGTCCAGTCCCAGGCATGCCAGAGCCAGTTCGTTACCGCCCTGTCCAGGGCAACGCTGAGGAAGGCCAGCAACACCGCGGCGACGGCCATGAGGGTGGGGATGAACCAGAGGCTGGAACGGGTACGATCCCAATACCTGAAGATGAGTGTTTTCATGATGACGTCTCAGGTCGTCAGCTGCTCGACATGGCCGGATGCAGGCGTCAGGTAGCAGTGCTGGCAAGAACCCCTTCGCGAGGGGTAGGCCCATCCATGATAGTCCCGTTTCCCCCCGTCGTGGCGAGGTCCCGAAGCACCTTCCGGCCGGATCGATGCCGGAGGCTCAGACAGAAAGGGTGGTGCCATCTTCTGAGTATCATCCTCCTTATCCTCAATGAAATGACTTGCCTCACTCTGACTATCTTATGCCGCTAATTCTTTGAGTATCAGGGATTTTCGACCGACGCATACCGCCCCGCATCGAAGAAGGGGTAGGCGGCACGATGAGGGTGCAGTTACAGGGACGGCGACCTTCTCATGGTCTACTGTCAATGAAGGAGCTGGCCCCTGGCTTCGAACAATCACGGATCACGGCCCGATGGGTAATGGCCGTTTTCGAATGGGGACGAGGGGCATCAGTGTGGACGATGCATGCTGGCATGCCGGCACAAGGTGCGGACTGCTTCGACACTCGTAACTGGGAGACATGACATGTCAATCGGAACAATTCTGCTGATCGTTGTAATTCTGCTCCTGATCGGTGTGATACCTGCCTGGCCACACAGCCGGGGGTGGGGATACGGCCCCAGCGGGGGACTCGGCCTGGTGCTGATCATCCTTCTCATCCTGTTCTTGATGGGAAAGATCTAGCCCCTCAGCCACCGCAAGGAAGGCACGAGTGAGCCGAAGTCAGCCGGCGCCTTTCCATCACCCCCGAGCGGAAACAAGCCGTGGAAAACCACGGCTTTTCTCCGCAGGGAAGGCCCTGCAAGAGCGGTGCTCGGCGCCGCGGGCAAGTGCCACCTTGGCCTCCTCGGATAGCGCACCGAAGCTCATGTCGGAGACCAACAGCGGCATCTCCAGGGTCAACGGCTTTCTCGCCTCGGGACCCACCACCAGGCGGGTGGCCACCTCGGCATCGTCGAGCAGCGGCTGGGTGGCCAACTGCGCCACCATCAGCTGCAGGTCGTCCCAGCTCGGCAGGCTGTGGCGCGGCACGCCCATGGCGGCGACGGGACCGTGGTGGCCCACCCCGTCCAGCCCCTCCCGGGCCAACTGGTGGATGAACTCGACGGTGGGCTCCTCCTCGGTGGCCTCGGCCCTGGGGGCCCGCTCCTCGCCACCCTCGTCATCGGGTTCCGGCGCCTCCTGGCCCACCTGGTCGCTGGCAAACTGCTTGTGGGTGCCGTCGCAGTAGGGGGCGTCACCGGTCTGCTTGCACTGGCAGAGGTAGGCCTCGCCGTCCTTGTCGGCGGTGAACATCTGCGGCGTGAAGCCGGTGCCCTTGTGCGAGCCGTCGCAGAAGGGCTGGTCACTGGAGCGGCCGCAGCGGCAGAAGGCGTACTCCTTGCCCTGCTCCAGGGTGACCTTCTTGGGCTTGTTGTCGGCGATGACCGGCTGGCTCATGGCAGGCTCCTGAGTCCGTGGAAAGGTGGCATCGCCGTCAGTCTGGAAGAGGGAGGCAGCCCCCGCCAGTGGCGACGCGGGCGCTGGGTAAACGCAGCGGGCCGGCCTCGCCGCTCTCCAGCAGGTCGGGGATGCAGATGGCCAGGGGCTCGGGGATCGCGTTCAGGTCGACAACTTCGTCTGCCGGCCCTGAGGCCTAGGCGGGTTCTGCGCAATCGGCGGCGGGAGGCAGTTGCCTGACCATGAGCGTCACCGCCTCGCCGCGGTAGACGCACTCTTCCAGCGCCTGCCAGCCCAGGCGCCGGTAGAGCGTCTGCCGGTCGGAGGTGAAGAGGTGGAATCGCTCGATGCCGTGGACCCGAGCCTCCTCCTCCACTCGCTGCACAAGCCGCGAGGCGATGCCCCGACCGCGCCAGGCAGGTACCACATAGACCGAGGCCAGCCAGGGCGTGAGGTCCGGGCGGTCGTGCATGTCATCGGCGACCAGGCTGGCCATGCCCACGGGGGTAACGCCGCACAGGGCGACAAACACCGAAGGGACGCCCCCGGGGCCACACTGTTCGCGAAAGGCAGACAGGGCCTCATCCAGCCGTCGCTCCGGGTCGAGGTAACTCCACTGCTGGAACTCCCAGCGAGTCAGCCTCAGCACGTGGGGTGAGGCGGGGGTCAGGCGTTCGAGCCGCACCTCGTCCTCGGCCACGTTCCGGGGTGCCTCGATGGCCTCTCCCGGCGGCTTCGTGGCAAAGGGGCTCAACCCTGCGGCTCCGGCATCGGTCGGTTGTCGGCGATGATCGGCTGGCTCATGACGGGTTCCTGTCATCAGGGGGAGGGAGACTCCTCAGTCTGGCGTAGCCTCGGCGACCTTGGCAATCGCGATCGACTCAACGGCTGGGCTAGAATGGAAGGCTTTTCGAATCAGAGAACCATCATGCAGGCCACCCTCGAACAGCGCGCCCTCAAGGTCTCCATCGCCGTTACCCTGGTGGTTTCCAGCCTGGGGGTCACCTTCGGGCTGCTCGCTGGCTCCCAGTCGATCCTCTTCGACGGCGTCTTCTCCACCATCGATGCGGCCATGTCGGGCCTCTCCCTGGTGGTGGCGCGGCTCGCCATCCGCGAGGCCAGCCAGCGCTTCCAGCACGGCTACTGGCATCTGGAGCCGCTGGTCGCGGCGCTCAACGGTGCCATCCTGATGCTGCTCTGCTTCTACGCCTTCCTCAATGCCGCCCAGGGGCTGATGGAGGGCGGCCGCGAGCTCGATTTCGATATCGCCATCGCCTATGCGGTGGTGGTAGGGATCGCCTGTTTCACCATGGTGATCTACCAGAAGCGCCTCAACCGCCGCGCCGACTCCGAGTTCGTGCGCATCGACATCCAGGGCTGGTTGATGGCGGGGCTGATCACTACTGCCCTGCTGGTGGCCTTCGTGATCGCCCTGCTGCTGCAGGACACCGCCTGGGCGCACCTGACCCGGTACATCGACTCCCTGCTGCTGATGGTGCTGACCGCCTGCTTCATGCCGGTGCCGCTGGGTATCGTGCGCCGGGCGTTGCGCGAGATCTTCCTGATGGCGCCGAGTGGCGTCGACCGCGAGGTGCATGCCGCCATGGTCCCGGTGATGGCCCGCGAGGGGCTGCTCACCTACTACAGCCACGTGGCGAAGTCCGGCCGTGGCCATTTCATCGAGATCCACATCGTCACCGCCCCCGATTTCGCCGCCGGCCACGGGGTGGCGCTGATGGACGAGATCCGCGAGCAGATCAGCGCCGGACTCTCCATCCCGCCGGAGCGACGCTGGTTCACCGTGGCCTTCACCGCCGACGAACGCTGGGCCTAGGACGCACGCCTTCGCCAGCGACCCTCAGCCCTGCCGTGGGGCCCATTGCCCCGCCCGCGAGACCCACTGGCCCGCCCGCTGCTCGGCGCGCCCCTCCCCCTCCAGCTTGAGCAGATGGGCCAGCGCGGAGCGTGCCGCGACGTCCAGGCGTGTCTCGGGCACGTCATCGTAGGCGTGGCGCGTCAGCACTTCGAGGCTGGCCGGCCCGTGGCGCGACAGGGCCCGGCGCACCTTGTGCTCCCTGGCCAGGCGGTGGGTGATCAGGAAGTCGATGGCCGCGTGGCCCTCCCCGATCAGAAAGCCGTGGCCCGGAGCGATGGTGTCGAAGGACTCCTGGCCCAGGGCATGCAGGGCAGCGATGTAGGCCGCCATGTCGCCGTCCGGCGGGTTGATCACCACCGTGGAGCCCTGCATCACCTGATCGCCGGAAAACAGCAGCCGCGCCGGCTCCAGCAGGTAGCAGAGGTGGTTGGAGGCGTGCCCCGGGGTGTGCAGCACCTTCAACGGGCCGACCGGCGTGTCGAGGTGCTCGCCGTGGCCCGGCTGGTGGTCGGGTGCGAAGGTGGCGTCCTGGCTGGCCCCCGCCGGCGGCGGCAGGCCCACCAGCCGGGCGCCGGTGCAAGCCTTGAGCCAGGCCGCCCCGGGGGAATGGTCGATATGGGTGTGGGTGACCAGCACCCGGGAGATGCGCCCGCCGGCCAGCGCCAGCAGCCGCTCCAGATGGGCGGGGTCCGCCGGACCCGGGTCGATCACCAGGTGGTCGCGGCCGTCGCCGAGCAGGTAGCTGTTGGTGCCGGGCCCGGTCATCACCCCCGAGTTGGGGGCGGTCACTCGGGTCACCCCGGGGGCCAGCGTCACCGCACGGCCGGGCACGATCTCGGCGCTGGCGGTGCCCTGGCGATGCGGATCCAGGCGGGAGACCTCCACATAGGCCGGGGCATCCGGCTCCACCTGCCAGCCGGCACCCCCCTTGCGGGCCGGCCAGGGGCGGCTGGGGCGCGGCGCTGGTGGGTTGGCATGGGCGTGTCGCAGCAGCGCCTCGCTGGTGGTGAAGTCGGCCAGCAGGCGCAGGGTGCGCAGGGTGGGATACCCCAGCGCCAGCCGGCCGTGACGATGCGCCTCCAGGGCCTCGGCGGGCGTCAGCCAGGCGTGGGCGATGGTCTCGCTGCCGTCGTGGCTCGCCTGCTGGCCCGGCGGTGCCAGGGCCACGAAGAAACGCGTATCGAAGCGTCTGGGCGCGCCCGGCGGAGTGACCCAGTGCCCCACATAGGCCAGCCGATCCAGTGGCAGTGTGAGGCCATGGCGCTCGCACAGGTCAGGGAAGCCGACCTCCTCGCAGTGCAGCGCCTCGCGCCCCTCGGTCAGGATCGGGTGCTCCCCCGGCAACAGCTGCCCCTGCGCGTCCAGTGCCAGCAGCAGGCCCGCCTCCTCCAGGCACTCGCGCAGGGCGGCGATCATGTAGTCGGCACCGCCCTCATCCAGGCTCAGGGTCTGGCTGATGGCGCCGTCATCACGGCCACGGGCGCAGGCCCGCACGTCCGGGTCCCGGGGGTCCACGGCGCCGCCGGGAAAGACGAAGTGGCCGGGCAGGAAGGCGGCCTTCCAGGTGCGCTGCAGCAGCAGCACCTCGATGCCCCGGTCGCTGTCGCGCACCAGGGCCAGGGTGGCGGCGGGACGTATCGCGGTCATGAGGCGCCCGGGGCCGGGTTGGCCGGCGGGAAGTCGGGGGGCTGGGTCATCACGAGGGTCCTTGTGGTGATGAAGGTCGCCCCCAGCAATACCATGCCGGCCGCCCCCGGCCAATCGGCCCATGGCAGGGGCGAGCCGCTGGCAATCTCTCCGAGCCTGGGCGACGCTTGAGCGAAACCTGATCGCTACCAACATTGAGGGCCACCCCTCGCATAAAGTCAGGCAGTGCCCGGTGATAGGCGCCGCGCTGCAGATGGCGAGCCGACGGAGCAACTCGCCGAAGCAGGAATCGATCCTGGCCGCGACGTGTCGGTCAAGCCCGACAGGCTCCTAGACGCTAGTGGCCGCGCCGGTGCGCCGGCGGCGGGGGCCGGCCAGGCAGGCAGCCAGCAGGATCAACCCCGCCACGCTGGCGATCATGCCGGCGGCGCTGACCGAGGCCTCGAAGCCCAGCCAGCCGGGTGCGTGGCCGGCCAGCAGGTAGCCGAGCACCGCGGAGAGCACCGCGAAGAGCTGGCTCCAGGCGATCTGGCGGCCCAGGCGGTTGGTCATCAGCCGCGCCGCGGCGGCCGGACAGATGAACATGGCGATGACGATGATCGAGCCCACCGCCTCGAAGGCGGCGATGGCGGCGATCGCCACCAGGGTGACCAGCAGCAGATCGACCAGCGCCGGGCGAGCGGAGACGCTGGCCGCGAACTCCGGGTCGAAGCTTCCCAGCACCAGGTGGCGACGGAGTACCACCAGCATGGCGACCACCAGCAGCCCCACCCAGGCGGCACGCCCCAGCTGGGGCGGCAGGTCGGCCAGGGCCACGGGGTCGAAGAGTGCCGCGGGGCCGGTGCCGTCGAACCAGATCAGGCTCTCCAGGTTGCCGTAGAGGGCATGCTCCACGTCCAGGTGCACGCCGCTGGCGCCGTGCCACTCCAGCAGCAGCACCCCCAGCGCGAACAGGCTGGTGAACACCACCCCCATGGCGGCACTCGCTTCCACCCGACCCAGCCGGCGGATCAGTTCGATCATGACCACGGTGACCAGCGCCGAGACCCCGGCACCGAGCATCATCGCCGAGGAGGAGAGCACGCCGGTGAGCAGGAAGCTGACCACGATGCCGGGCAGCGCCACGTGGCTGATGGCGTCGCCGATCAGGCTCTGCCGGCGCAGCACCAGGAAGTTGCCGAGCAGCGCACAGGTCATGGAGATGATCACCGCCACGGCCAGCGGCACCAGGCTGAACATCATGAACTCGCTCATCGCACGACCTCCCGGCGGCCCAGCAGCTGCGTCTCCAGCGCCATGATCGCATCCGGCGACAGCACCTCGTGGATGGGCACGAGCCCGGCGTGCTCGCGGTGCAGGGCATCGTCGGGGTAGCGTTCGCGGTAGAGCGCCCAGAGCCGCTCCTCGTGGTCGGCGTCCCGAGCGGCGGCGAGCCCGGCCGAGGTTGCCACGCCGTCGCGGCGGATATGGCCGCGCCGGCACAGCAGTGTCAGGGTGAGGTCGTCGAAGATCGGCTCCTCCCGGGCGAGCGCCAGCAGCCCCTGACGCAGGTGGACCCGGCGGCGCAGCCGGCGATAGGCCAGCAGCGAGGCCAGCACGCCGCGGCGCGGCGAGAACAGGAAGGAGACCATGAACAGTCCGAAGGCGCTGAGAACGATCAGGGGGCCAGTGGGCAGGCCCTCGCGCACGCTGGAGAGCGTCACCCCCAGGTAGCCGGACAGGGCCCCGAGCAGTGCGGCCAGGGCCACCATGCGCATGGGCTGATCGGTCCAGAAACGCGCCGCCACCGGCGGGATGATGGTGAGGGCCACGATCAGGATCAGCCCGGTCACCTTGAGGCCGATCACCACCACCGCCATCAGCAGCAGCAGCAGCACGAGGTCCAGGCGACCGGTGTCGAGGCCCTGGGTGCGGGCGAAATCCGCATCGAAGCAGACCAGCAGCAGCTGGCGGCGCAGCACCAGCACCGCCGCCAGCAACCCCAGGGCGCAGGCCGCGATCAGCTTGGCCTCGGAGGCGAGCATGCCCGCGGTGGCGCCCACCAGATAGCCGGTCAGGCCCGACTGCCCGACCACCGCCATGGACTGGATCACGGTGATCAGCACCACCCCGACGGCGAAGAAGGTGGAGAGCACCGCGCCGATGGCGGCGTCCTCCCCCAGACGGGTGTGATCACTGATCGACTGCACCGCCCACAGGCCAATGGCCGCGCTGGCGGCGGCGCCAAGCAGCAGCGCGGGCAGGTAGCGACCATCGCCGGTGGTCAGCCCGACCAGGATGAAGGCCAGGGCCAGGCCGGGCAGGGTCGCGTGGCTGATGGCGTCGCTGACCAGGGCACGCTTGCGCAGCAGCACGAAAGTGCCGACCATGCCGGCGCCCGCCGCCAGCAGCATGGCGCCCAGGGTCACCACGCTGGTGTTGTAGCCGAGGGTGAAGGTGAGGGCCCGCCACCAGGTCTCCATCAGTGCTCCCTGGCCGCCAGGGCCGGCTCCACCAGCCGCGCCAGCTGCACCGAGCTGAGACGCCCGCCGTAGGTGGCCTGCAGGTTGGCCTCGGTGAACGCCTGGTCGACCGGCCCCGCGGCGATGCGCCGCACGTTCAGCAGCAGTACGTGGTCGAAGTAGTCGCGCACCGTGGCCAGGTCATGGTGGACGCAGAGCAGGGTTCGCCCCTCGTCGCGCAGCGACTTGAGCACCTCGACGATGGCCGTTTCGGTGGCCGCATCGACGCCGGCGAAGGGCTCATCGAGGATGGTCAGGTCGGCCTCCTGGACCAGCGCCCGGGCCAGGAAGACCCGCTGCTGCTGACCGCCGGAAAGCTGACCGATCTGGCGCTCGGCAAAGGCTTCCATGCCCACCCGGGTCAGGGCCTGCATGGCCCGGCGGCGCTGCCCGCGACCCCCGAACTGCCACCAGCGCAGATCACGGAACAGCCCCATGACCACCACATCGATCACCCGGGCGGGGAAGTCCCAGTCGACGCTGTTGCGCTGGGGCACGTAGGCGACGTGGCGGGTCATCTGGGCATAGGGTCGGCCGAACACCCGCACGTCGCCGGTGAGACGTCGGGTGATGCCCAGCGCGGCCTTGAGCAGGCTCGACTTGCCGGCCCCGTTGGGCCCGATGATGGCGCTCATGCTGCCCGGCGGCGTGACGAAGTCCACCGAATGAACCACCGGGCGGTGGTCATAGCTCACGGTCAGGCCGTGGATCGCCAGCGGGCTGGCGAGGATCGCCTTGTCGAGCCGGGCATCGTCGGGCATCAGGGGTGCTCCTGGAGGTGACTGAGCCTGCCCAGGCGACCACCCTCGGGCACCTCGCCGCCCAGGGCCAGGGCGATCTGGCTGACGTTATGGTCGAGCATGCCGAGCCAGGTGCCCTCGTAGCTGCCCTCGGCCCCCATGGCGTCGGAGTAGAGCTCACCGCCGATGCGCACCTCGTGACCGCGCGCAGCCGCCCCTTCCACCAGGGCCCGCACGTTGCGGTCGGAGACCGAGGTCTCGACGAACAGCGCACCGATCTCGCGCTCCACCAGCGTCCACACCAGCGACTCGATCCGCGCCAGGCCCGGTTCGCTCTCGGTGGAAAAGCCCTGGATACCGAGCACCTCGAAGCCGTAGGCGTCGCCGAAGTAGCCGAAAGCGTCGTGGGCGGTGACCAGAACCCGCGCCTCCTCGGGCACGCTCGACAGCACCTCGCGGGCGTAGGCGTCCAGGGCCTCGAGCTCCTCCAGATAGACGTCGGCGCGCTCGGCGAAGCCCTCGGCGTGCGCCGGCGCCAGTTCGATCAGCGCATCGCGGATCGCCTCCACGGCGAAGCGCCAGCGGCCCGGGTCCATCCATATGTGGGGGTCGTGCTGGTCGGGGTACTCCTCGTCGGCCAGGCGAGCCTCGCTGGGCACCGCCTCCCCCACCGCGATCACCGGCTGACGCTCTCCCAGCCGCTCGAGGAAGGACTCCAGCTGAGCCTCCAGGTAGAGGCCGTTCCAGAACACCGCATCGGCCCGGGTCATGGCCGTGATATCGCTGCGGGTCTGGCGGTAAAGATGTGGATCGACCCCGGGACCCATCAGGCCGCGCACTTCCACCTTCTCGCCGCCCACCTCGCGCAGCACGTCGGCGACCATGCCGGTGGTGGCCACCAGCTGCAGGCGCTCGTCGGCGCTGGCCGCGGACCCCATGACAAGGGAACCGACCAGCAGCAGAGGCAAGCTGGCAAGCGCGGGGATGAGGCGAAGACATCGGATCACGTAAGGCTCCTTGCTGAACGGGGTGGCGGCCTTGGCCGGGCCGGTGACGATAGCGCACGAAGCGCCACATTGCCCCTAGGGTACCGCGAACCGCGCCGGATGCTAATCGAGCGCGCCTAGCCGCTCCATAGGCAGGATGCATGCACCGCCTCAGGGGCCGAGGAGGCCCGACTCGCCAAGCGCCCGGCCGACCTCGCGCAGCACCCGCTCGGAGCGCTCGCTATCGCGTTCGCCCCGGGTGCAGGCGACCACCACCAGCCGACCTTCGGCGGCGCCCTCGCCGCGGGAGGCGATGCCGGCGTCGCAGGTTCGACGGTGCTGGGTACCGGTCTTGTGGGCAAAACGAATCTCGGGCCCCAGACCGGCCTTGAGTCGCGACTCGCCGCTGGTGGTAGCGCCCATGATGGCCAGCAACTCGGCGGTGGCCGCGGGACCCAGCGCCCTGCCCTCGCCGATGGCCGCCAGCAGCTCGCCGAAGGCATCCAGGCGCCCCGCGTTCAACCCAGTCGCGTAGTAGGCCTCGAAGGCGGCATCGAGGCTGGGCAGCGCCAGGTCGCTTCTCGGCACATCCAGCCGCTCGGCCAGGGCGTCGAGGCGCGCCGCGTCCTGCTCGACCCGGCGCAGCAGGATGAAATCCATGCCGGTGAGCGCCCGGGCCCCGGGATGCAGTTGGCCGTAGGCCTCGCGGCGCACCTCGATCAGCGGCGTGATGGGGCCGAGCCCGCCACCCGACAGGGCCCGGGCCCGCTCGTTCACCGCGGCGAGGCCAAGCCGGCCGATCAGCAGGTCGCTGGCGGTGTTGTCGCTGACCGTGAGCATCGGCTCGAGCAGCTCGCCCAGGGTCAGGGCCGTGCCCGGCTCCGCCCAGTTGGTGGGCCCGGCACCGTCCACGTAGTCGCGCGCCTCGAGCACCAGGGTCTCGTCGAGGGAAAGCTCGCCCGCCTCGACCCTAGCCAACAGTTCCACGGCCACCGGCACCTTGATCAGCGACGCCAGGTACCAGGTCTCGTCGTCGCGCCAGCCGAACCGCTCACCGCTCTCCTCCGCGCCGTCCCCAACCCCCAGTTCGCGCACGTGCAGCCCGATCTCGTCATCACCCTCGGCCTCCAGGGCGGCCAGCCGGGCCTCGAGCGCAGGCTCCCAGGGGCTGCCGGCGAGTGCCGGGGCGGCCATCACCAGGCTCGAGATGACCACAGCGGTGAGCCACTTCATCCTCGCTTCTCCCGAAACCAGCCGGTCAGGGCGATCCAGCCGGCAGTGGCCAGCACCAGTCCCACCCCGATGCCCAGCACCTGGGGGTAGGCATAGACCTGCCAGGCCTCCAGCAGATAGCGGAAGACCCCGAAGATCACCACGATATGGAAGATGAAGGCCTTGAGGGCGTCGCTGCCGATCAGGGTCAGCGGGCGCAGCCAGCGCGCCGCCGCCGCGCCCCCCTGCAGGCAGAGCGCCAGGATCACCAGGGCCCCGCCCAGGCTGAAGAGCATGAAGGCGAGCTCCGGCGGATGCTTGCCGACATTGCGCGCCACCGCGATCAGGGCGTCGTTGACCGTGGTCTCCGCCGTGCCCAGGGCCAGGGCGAAGAAGACGAGCAGCATCACTCCGCCCGCGCCGGCGATGGCCAGCAGCAGCCGGGCGCGCTGGGCCGTCCAGTAACCGCGCAGCAGCGCCTCTCCGACCAGCAGGCCCAGCAGCACCAGCGGCAGGCGCGAGAGCTGGCCCCAGGTGTAGTGGTTGGCGTCCTCCACCAGGATCGCCTTGAGCGGCTCGATGCCCCAGAAGGTGGCGTGCCGCTCCAGCCAGCCGGCGATCAGGACAATGGCCACCGGCAGCAGCAGCCGCGACCAGAGCGGCAGGCGCCGCCACAGCGGCAGCACCCAGGGCAGCCACAGCAGGGCAATGGCGTAGAAGCCGAGGATCTCGACCCAGATCGGGAAGCGCTGGTAGAGCAGGGCGTCGAGGATGTCCGCCGGGGCGTAGAGCGGCAGCATCTCCACCACCGTCAGCAGCTTGTACCAGAAGAGCACCTCGAGGCCGCGCAGCATCAGGCGCAGGCGGCGGGCCGGCCAGTCCGCCTCGCCCACCCGCGGAAGGAAGGCCACGGCAAGTGCGATACCGAATACCAGGATGAAGAGCGACGAGGAGAACTTGGTGAGCAGGTGGATCGGCACCAGCCCCCAGTCGGGCAGCTGGCGAATGCCATGGAGCCCGCTCACCGCGTGGCTGACAATCATCAGCGCGATGGCGATGCCGCGGGCCAGGTCAATGGCCTCGATGCGTCCCTCGGGGCGCGGCAGCACCGGACGCTCGACGAGCCGCTGTTGGATGGCCTTCCCTTGCATCTGTCGCTCCTCTCCTTGCTGTCAGTCGACCGGCAGTCGATCCACCGGCCTAGTCCGCCATGGCGAGCACCTCGACCCGCTCCAGGGTGAGGCGGCGTCCCTCCTCCCGGGAGAAGGCGAACTGGCCTTCCACGCGCACCCGCTCGCCCAGGTGGGGCGCGATCGCATCGTGGGGGAAGAGCTCGACCCGGTTGAGGTCCTCGTCCTCGATCCAGTAGTGCAGCGGCTCCTCGAAGTGGCGCACCACCCCTTCGGTGACCACGCGGCTGCCGTCGTGGGCCTCGGCGTTGGCGGCCAGCACCGCCAGCGTCACCTCGCTGGAGCGCGGCTCGCCGCCACAACCCGCAAGCAAAAGCGCCATCAACAGGATGCACCCCTTTATTCCATTCACCATAACGTCTCCTCTGACGGTCATCAGACTCATCGCATGCCGGACAACATGACTCGTGGAAAGTGTATCGGCAAATCCATCGGTGGGACGGCACTCCATCTCGTGGGATGAACAGGATCATGCTGCAGCGGGCCGCTGAGGCACTATTTTGTAGAGAGGATGCAAGCAATCCCGGGAAAGGAGACAACCACCGATGGCTCCCGGCCCGTGTGGCCGAAGGAGAGTCCGCCATGACCATACCCATGACCCTCAAGGAGTATCTCGAGGCCTGTGACATCGACTACGAGGAACTCCCTCATCCCCGCGAGAGCACCGCCAGCCGAATCGCCGAACTATCGAAGGTTGCCCGCGATCGCATGGCCAAGGCGGTGATGCTCCAAAGTGACTCCGGGTATCGCCTTGCGGTAGTCCCCAGCAGCAGCGACGCCGACCTCGAACAGCTCTCCCGCCTGCTGCACGAGAAGGTCACGCTGGCCTCGGAGCAGCAGATCATGGAGCACTTCCGCGACTGCGACCCCGGTGCCACCTCTCCGGTCGGCCAGGCCTGGGGGCTGCAGGTCTACGTGGACGACATGCTCCGGCACCAGCCGGACGTCTACTTCGATGCCGGCGACCACGAGACCCTGGTGCACATGAGCGGGCGGGAGTTCGACCGCCTGATGCATGACAGCCCCCATGGGCGCTTCAGCCGCCACTACTGACCCTGGCTCGCCCGGCACCTCCTGCGGGCCGCGATCCGCGTTGATCGCGGCCCTTTCCTGCCGGCGAGCCGACTGCGCTATGGTAGCGGCCTGAGGCCCGCCGACTCGCCCGTCAGGAGCTCCCATGCCGCATCGCCGCCCCCGATCCCATTGCCCTTGCATCGCCGCGCCCCTCCTCGCCCTGACCCTGGCCGGCCTGCCAGCCACCGCGCTGGCCGGCGACTGCCCCGCCCCCGGCCAGTGGCAGCGCGATGGCGAGGTCATCGACACCGCGACGCTGATGACCGACCTGGCCGAGCGCCGCGTGGTGCTGCTCGGCGAGCAGCACGAGCGCCTGGCCCACCACCGCTGGCAGCTGCATACCCTGGCCGGCCTTCACGCCCGCGAGCCCCAGATGGCCATCGGCCTGGAGATGCTGCCCCGCAAGGCCCAGCCGGCGCTGGACGCCTGGGTGGCCGGCGAGCTCGACGAGGCCGCCTTCCTGGCCGAGAGCGACTGGCTGGGCGCCTGGGGCTATGACCCCGACGCCTACCTGCCGATCCTGCACTTCGCACGGATGCAGCGCATCCCGCTGCGGGCCCTCAACGTCACCCCGGCGCTGCGCCAGCGCATCGCCGAAGAGGGGTGGGAAGCGATTCCCCTCCAAGAGCGCCACGCCATCACCCCGCCCATCCCCGCCTCCGAGGGGTACCGGGAGGTGCTGGCCGAGGTCTACGCCAACCACCCCAGCGCCGAGGACCCCGAGGCAGGCCTCGAGCGCTTCATCGATGCCCAGCTGGTGTGGGACCGCGCCATGGCCCAGGGCCTGGCCGAGGCCACCGAGGAGGCGGCGCTGGTGGTGGGGCTGATGGGCCAGGGCCATGTCAGCTACGGCCACGGCGTGCCCCATCAGCTGGCCGACCTGGGAATCGACGCCGCCGGCCTACTGGCCTGGCAGCGGAACGACGACTGCACGCCGCCGGCGGGAATGGCCGATGCGCTCTTTACCCTCGGCGACGAGGCCGCCTTCGAACCCCCCGAGCCCCAGCGCCTGGGCATCCTGGTGGCCGCCGACGAGAACGGCGTGCGGGTGGTCGGGGTGGGCGAGGAGAGCCTGGCCGAGGCGCTGGGCCTGGCCGAGGGGGACCTGATCGTCGAGGCCGGGGGGCGTGCCCTGAACCGCCCCGGCGAACTCACCGACCTGGTGCGCCGCCAGACCCCGGGCACCCTGCTGCCCCTCACCGTGACCCGCAATGGCAGCACCGAGGAGCTGCTGGCCCGCTTCCCGCTGCGCGACGGAGTCCGCTGAGCCCATGGCGACACCGGGCCTGCCCCGCTCCCGCTCGCCCCTGGCCTGGACCCTGCTCGGCGTGCTGCTGGCCGGCCCCGCCTGGGGGGAGACGCCCGGCCCCGAGCGCCGGCTGACGCTGCACCTCGACCCCGCCGAGCGAAGGCTCGCCGGCGAACTGGTGCAGCCGCTGCCCGACGGCGGGCGCTTCGCGCTGCTCGAGGGGCTCGAGGTCAGCGAGGCCCGCTGCGGCGAGCAGACGCTGAGGCTTCAGCGGGACCGCCAGGGCCGCTGGGGGGTGCCGGCCTGCTCGGCGCCGACGCTCACCCTGCGCTGGCAGGGAACCCTTCCCGACGCGGGGCGGGAGACGCGCCACGCCATCGCCGAGGCCGGCACCTTCCTGCCCACCCGGGCCGGCTGGTACCCCCACCTGGTG
>NZ_JACUUD010000036.1 GCF_014859505.1 Halomonas sp. | reverse complement strand
GCTCTTCCCGCAGCGGCGATACTGCATGATGTCATAGCGTGATTCCTGGGCTAGGTAGGACATGGCTGGACTCCTTCTTGGTGGCGAGGCCTCAGCTTTTCAGCTGCTGCAGATCCTCGCGGGTGGGCAGGGCGACGTAGGCGCCGGGGCGGGTCACGGCGTGGGCGCCGCAGCGGCAGGCCGTCTCCACGGCGCGGGCCAGGAACGCCTCGTCGCGCTGCCAGCCCTCCAGGCCTGCGCTGCCGAGGTGCTCGGCGAGTTCGGCCAGCAGCCCGCCGATGAAGGCGTCCCCGCCGGCGGTGGTATCCACCGCCTGGACCCTGGGCGGTGCCACCCGCTTCTCCAGGCCCACCCCCTTGAGCACCACCTCGCCGGCCCCATCGGTGATGACGATGGCCTTGACCCCGGCGGCCAGGCGCTCGGCCAGCCAGGCCTCCTCGGGATGGTCGGCGCGCAGGTAGTCGAGCTCGTCGCGGGAGAGCTTGAGCAGCTCGGCCGTGTCGAGCAGGCGGGTCACCAGGACGATGTCCGCGGCGCCCTCGGCCCACAGGTTGTGGCGCAGGTTGGCGTCCACGCTGACCAGACAGCCGGCGCGGCGCGCCATCTCGGCCATGGCCAGGGTGGTCTCGGCGATCCCCGGCTCGGTCAGGCTGTTGGTGCACAGGTGCAGGATGGCGGGCTCGGCGAAGACGCCGGCAGGCAGATGCTCCCGGCGGTAGAGCAGGTCGGCGGCCGGTGGCCGGTAGAAGTCGAAGGTGCGCTCCCCCGAGGCGTCCCGGGAGACGAAGGCCAGCGCCGTGCGCGCCTCGCGGGTGCGCACCACGCCCGAGGTGTCGACGCCGTGGGCGGCGAGCTCCGCGGCGAGGAAGTCGCCGAAGTGGTCGTCGCCGAGCATGCCCAAGAAGCGGCTGGGCACTCCCAGCCGGGCGCAGGCCACGGCCACGTTGGCGGGGGCGCCGCCGGCATAGGGGGTGAACGTCTCGGGGCCCTGCCCGGCATCGCCGAGGCGGCTGGAGAGCATATCGACCAGGGCCTCGCCGAAGGCAATCACGGGTATCATCGGGTGTCTCCTCAATAGGGGGCGGATGTAGGCGGGCGAGCGACCGTCAGGCGACCGGGTGGCCGCGGGCGGCCTCGAGCAGGGCGTACCAGTCGGGACGCGCCAGGGCGAGGTCGGCATCCCGCGCCAGGTCGGCGATGCGTGCGGCGCGCAGGCTGCCGATCACCGGCACCGGCCGCCCCGGCAGGGCGCGCAGCCAGGCCAGCGCCACGCCGGCCGGCGTGGCGCCGTGGACCTCGGCCAGGTGGTCTAGCAGGCCCACGGCCGGGCCCTGGAAGACCCGGCCGCCACCCAGCGGCGACCAGGCCAGCGGCACGAGGCCGTCGGCCACCAGCGCATCGTGGCGGCCGTCGAACAGCGGCGTGGCGTGGTCCAGGGAGAGCTGCAGCTGGTGGGCCTCCAGCCGGTGATGCATGGCGGCCTGGAGGCGTCGCCACTGCTCGGGCAGGAAGTTCGAGACCCCGGCGGCACCGATCTTGCCGGCGGCGATGGCATCGTCCAGGACGCGACCGGCGGCCGCGGCCTCCATCAGCGGGTCGGGGCGGTGGATCAGGAAGTGGTCGAGGCGCTCCACCCCGAGGCGTGAGAGGGCCGCATCGATGGCTCGCTTCAGGGCGGCCGGCGAGCTGTCGTAGTGCTTGATCCCGGTATCCCGGTGGCCGATCCGCGAGGTGTCGCGCTCGGGGGTGACGATGCCCGCCTTGGTCACCACCTTCACTCGCCCCGCCAGGGCCGGGCGCGCGCGCAGGGCAGCGCCGAACAGCGCCTCGCCCTGGCCGTCGCCGTAGATGTCGGCGTGGTCGAACCAGGCGAGCCCCTCGTCGAGCCGGGCCTCGATCCAGTCGGCCAGGCGGCCGGGGTCATGCAGTGCCGGTACCTCGTGCAGGCGCATCATGCCGAGCAGGAAGGGGGCGTCGATGCGGGGCGCGGCGCTCATGAGGCCGCATCCGCCACCGAGAGGGTGGTGCCGAGCAGGTGCTGGGCGCCCGGGACCAGCCACACCGGGTCGAGCCGGGTGTTGGCCGACTCCACGCAGAGGAAGTGGCGGGCGGCCTCGGCGGGGGTGTCGTCGGGCAGCGCCTCGCCGGGGTGCCAGACCACGGCGGAGTCGCTGCCCTGGCGGGCGATGCGCAGGCGGCGTGTGCCATCATCCAGGGTGATCTGGGCGTTGGTGTGGTAGATGCGGTCGAGCCCGCCTCGCACGCCGAGCTCGCCCTGCTGCTCGCGTTCGGCGAAGCCGGCCAGCTTGTCCAGGTAGCGGGCGCCGGCCAGGCCTTCGATCCGACAGGCGAAGGCATCGCGCACGGCGAGATAACTGTGCAGGGCGCCGCTGATCTTCACCGGCGTCTCGCCGACGTGCTCGGTGATCAGCTCAAGGTGCAGGCGGTTGGCGTTGGCCTGGATCACCAGGCGCGGCGTGAGCTGGGTGTGCAGGCACGTCTCCGGAGAGAGGTGCAGCTCCACGCCCTCCTCGTGCTCGTCCACGGCATCGAGGCGCCAGTCGGCCTTGCGCGCCGGGCCGTGGAAGGGGCCCGAGCGATCCGGGGACTCGTCGGCATAGCGGTCGTCGGCGAACCAGGGCCAGCAGAGCGGGATGCCGCCGCGAATGGCGCCGGGCAGTGCCTGGGGCGTGGGCGTCACCCAGAGCCAGCCGTCGCTGACGTCAGCCGGGCGAGAGCCTTCGGCTTTCGCGGCTTCGGGCGGCGCAGGTAAAGCGCCTGCGGTGGGGGTTGCTGGAGCGCCGGCCGGAAGAAAATGCAGGACTTGGGCGCCTTGCAGGGAAACGGCCAGCTCGCCCCAGGTCTCGTTGGCCAGCCATACCTCGCGGCCGGCCCATTCGGCGCGGCGCTGGCCGCGGGTCTCGTCGAGCAGGGTGCGCAGGCTTTGCGGAATCATCAATCGACCTCTTCATTGTAAAGGGCCTCGGCGGCGCCCAGCAGCCCCGTCCAGGGGGCGATGACCAGATGCACGGGGATTGCCGCCGTGTAGGTGCCCATGCGCCCCTTGGCGGCGAAGGCCTCGCAGAAGCGGCTCTCGGGCAGCCACTCTCGCAGCCGGGGCAGGATGCCCCCGCACAGGGTGACCCCGCCGCGGGCGCCTATCGTCAGGGCCGCATCGCCGCAGACGTTGCCGAGGATCTTGAGAAAGCGCAGCAGGGTATCACGGGCCAGGGGGTCGCTGTCGGCCGCCGCGGTCACCTCGGCGGGGGTGGCAAAGACGGGGTTGGCGCCCTTCAGCGAGCAGTGGGCCAGGTAGAGGTCCAGCAGCCCCTGGCCGCACAGGAGTCGCTCTACCGAGACGCGACCATAGCGCTGGCGGAAGTGGCGCAGCAGGTTCTGCTCGCACTCGTCGGTGGGGGCGAAGGTGACGTGGCCCCCCTCGGTGGGCAGGGGAATCCAGGCGTGGCGGCCGGGAAAGAGCCCGGCCACGCCGAGCCCCGTGCCGGGGCCGATCACCAGCCGGGCCGCATGGGGAATCGCAACGCCGGGCTGCACCTCGACCAGGTCTTCCTCGGCCAGGTGCGGCACGCCCAGCGCCTGGGCGGTGAAGTCGTTGATCACCTTGAACAGCGAGAGCTCAAGCGCCTGCTGGACCTCGGCCCGGGAAAAGGACCAGGGGTTGTTGGTCATGGTCACCCGGTCGCCGCGGATCGGACAGGCGAATGCCAGACAGGCCTCGCGGGGAGCGGCCTCGCCCGTGGCGCCGACCCGTGCCAGGTAGTCGCGTACCGCCTCCACCAGGCCGGGGTAGTCGGCGCAGGGCAGGGCGAGGATGTCGTGGGGCGTGAAGCCGCCCGGGGTCACCAGTGCGAGGCGGGCGTTGGTGCCGCCGATGTCCCCAATGAGAGCGGGTCTTGTCATCGTCGATATGTCCTTTCTGTCCCCGGCGCTTCTCGCCATGGTCGAAGCTCAGGCATCCTCGTCGTGGATCTGGCCGGCCTGGCGGGCGAGGTCGTCGGCCTCGAAGCCGCCGAACACGCTGCCCCCTTCCTCGCCACGCATGGCCAGGTGGCGGAAGCCGCCGAACAGTTCGCGGCCCAGGCCCACGTGGTAGTGGTCGAGATCGCCGACGTGCCGCTCGCGCTCTGCCCAGGTGTGGGCATCGACCTTGACCTCGAGGCGGCCGGCATCGGCATCCAGGCGCACGATATCGCCATCGCGCAGCTTTGCAAGGGGCCCGCCGTCCAGCGCCTCGGGGCTGATGTGGATGGCCGCCGGCACCTTGCCGGAGGCGCCGGACATGCGGCCGTCGGTGACCAGCGCCACCTTGAAGCCGCGGTCCTGCAGCACGCCGAGGTAGGGGGTGAGCTTGTGCAGTTCGGGCATGCCGTTGGCCTTGGGGCCCTGGAAGCGCACCACGGCGATCACGTCGCGGTCGAGTTCACCGGCCTCGAAGGCGCCCTTGAGCTCATTCTGGTCCTCGAAGATCTTGATCGGCGCCTCGACGATGCGGTGCTCGGGGGCCACCGCCGAGACCTTGATCACGCCGCGGCCCAAGTTGCCGTCGAGCACGGTGAGCCCGCCGGTGGGGGCGAAGGGCTTGGCCACCGAGGCCAGCACTCCGGTGTCGAGGCTCTCGGTGGGCCCTTCGCGCCAGGTCAGTTTGCCCCCCTCGAGGAAGGGCTCCCGGGTGTAGGCGGTGAGGTCGGTGCCGAACACCGTGGGGATGTCGCTATGGATCAGGCCGGCGGTGATCAGCTCACGGATCAGCAGGCTCATGCCGCCGGCGGCCTGGAAGTGGTTGATGTCGGCCTGGCCGTTGGGATAGACCTGCATCAGGCTGGGGGTCACCGCGGAGAGGTCGGTGAAGTCCTCCCAGGTGATGGTCAGGCCCGCGGCGGCGGCCATGGCCACCAGGTGCAGGGTGTGGTTGGTGGAGCCGCCGGAGGCGAGCAGGCCGACGATGGCGTTGACGATGGCCCGCTCGTCGATCTGCCGATAGAAGGGGAGGTAGTCGCCACCCGGCTCGGTGTTGCGGATCGCCTGCTCGGTGGCGAAGCGGGTCAGTGCCTCGCGCAGCTCGGTGCCGGGATTGACGAAGGAGGTGCCGGGCAGGTGCAGGCCCATGATCTCCATCATCAGCTGGTTGGAGTTGGCGGTGCCATAGAAGGTACAGGTGCCGGGGCTGTGGTAGGAGGCGGACTCGGCCTCCAGCAGCTCCTCGCGGCTCGCCTTGCCCTCGGCGTAGAGCTGGCGGATGCGCGCCTTCTCCTTGTTGGGCAGGCCGCTCTCCATGGGGCCGGCAGGTATGAACATCGCCGGCAGGTGGCCAAAGCGCGCCGCGGCGATGAACAGTCCGGGCACGATCTTGTCGCAGACCCCCAGGTAGAGGGCGGCGTCGAACATGTTGTGGGAGAGGCCCACGGCGGCAGCCATGGCGATCACATCGCGGGAGAACAGCGACAGCTCCATGCCCGGCTGGCCTTGGGTGACGCCATCGCACATGGCGGGCACGCCGCCGGCGAACTGGGCGGTGGAGCCCATGGCGCGGGCGGCGGCCTTGATGGTCTCCGGGAAGGTCTCCAGCGGCTGGTGGGCCGAGAGCATGTCGTTGTAGGCCGAGATGATGCCCAGGTTGGCACTGTTCATCAGCTTCAGCGAATTCTTGTCCTCGCTACCGCAGGCGGCGAAGCCGTGGGCCAGGTTGCCGCAGGAGAGCTCGCCGCGATGCACGCCGCGCCGGTGCTGGTCGGCCATGCGCGACTCGTAGAGGGCGCGGCGCTCGGCGGAGCGCTTGCGGATGCGGCGGGTAACGTCAGCGACGGTGGCGTTCAAGACAGGGGTCGGCGTGGCCATGGGGCACCTCGGTTTCTGTGTCTAATTTGGTAAGTTTACCAAAATAATGTCCGGAATCCTCGTCACACTAGCCGGAATTTCGCAATATTTGTAGTTTTATTACCTTGTGGGCGATTGGCCTTCCGGCTAGAGCCCCAGCAGCCTCAGCAGCCAGCGCCGGTAGGGGGGATTGAGCAGCGAGACGGCGTTGCGACGCGCCTGGAAGAAGACACTGCGCTCGTGGCTGAAGCGCAGGAAGCCGGCCTCGCCCTGGTAGGCGCCCATGCCGCTCTCGCCCACGCCGCCGAAGGGCAGGGCGGGGACGGCGTTGTGCCACAGGGTGTCGTTGAAGACCACGCCGCCGGAGTGGGTGGTTTCCAGTACCTGCCGGCGCAGGTCGGCATCGTCGGTGAAGGCGTAGAGCGCCAGCGGTCGCGGCCCGGCGTTGACGTGGTCGATGGCGGCGTTCAGGTCGCGCACGCCGAGGATCGGCAGCCAGGGACCGAAGATCTCTTCGCGCATCAGGGCCAGGCCCTCGTTGGGGTCGATCACCAGGGTCGGCGGCAGCTTGGCTCCACCGCCCGGCAGCGCGAGACGCTCGCCCAGGGGGATCACCCGGCAGCCATGATCGCGGGCCTCCTCCAGCATTGTCTCGAGCCTTGCCCGCTGGTGCTCCCCCAGTACGGCGCTGTAGTCCTTGCTGGCGGTGCCCTTCGGGTAGAAATCGCCCACCGTCCTGCGCATCGCCTCGATGAAGTCGCCGAGCCGTGAAGCCTCGATCAGCACGTGGTCGGGGGCGATGCAGGTCTGACCGGCATTGAGCCACTTGCCGAAGGCGATGCGCTTGGCGGCGCGCGCCAGGTCGGCATCATGGCCGATGATGGCCGGGGTCTTGCCGCCCAGTTCCAGGGTGATGGGGGTCAGGTTGGCGGCGGCCGCCCGCGCCACTTCGCGGCCAACCTGAGCATTGCCGGTAAACAGCAGGTGGTCGAAGGGCAGGGTCGAGAAGGCGCGCGCGGTCTCCACGCCGCCGGTGACCACGGCGAGCTCCTCGGCGTCGAAGTAGCGCTCGGCCAGTCTCGCCATCAGCGCGCTGGTGGCCAGGGTGTGCTCGCTGGGCTTGATCAGCACCCGGTTGCCGGCGGCCAGGGCGTCCACCGCCGGCAGCCAGGCGAGGTTCCAGGGGTAGTTGGAGGGGGCGATGATGCCCGCCACCCCCAGCGGCTGCCGGTGGACCCTGGCCCGCCCCGGCTGAAGCCGCCAGGGCACGGTGGCGCGCCTGGGGCGCATCCACCTGCGCAGGTGGCGCCGCGCATGGTGGGCCGCCTGCAGCACGGTGGTGATCTCCGCCAGGCGGCTCTCGGCGGCGGCGCGATAGCCGAAATCCTCGCTGATGGCGGCGATGATCTCATCGCGGTGGCGGCGGGTCAGCGTGGCCAGCCGCGCCAGGCGATCCCGGCGGGTGGCCAGGCTCGGGAAGGGTTCGGCCGCAAAGGCGCGGCGCTGGGCGTCGAACCGCAGTTGCAGTTCGCGGGCATCGGTCATGCACGTCTCCGTGTGTCGATGAAGATGGAAGGGGGCTCGGGCACTGGGCACAATGTAGGCCTTCTGCCAACGGCTTGTCAGCCTCCGGAGCCGCCATGACCCCGCTCGTGTTGCAAGCATTGCCCGCCATCGAGGCGGTACCGGCCGCGGCCTGGAATGCTCTGGTCGGCAACGACCATCCCTTCCTTCGCCACGAGTTCCTGCTCGCCCTGGAGGCCAGCGGCTCGGTGAGCCCGGCCACCGGCTGGGTCCCGCGCCACCTGACGCTGTGGCAGGGCGAGGCGCTGGTCGGTGTGATGCCCTACTACCTCAAGCACCACTCCTTCGGAGAGTACGTCTTCGACTGGAGCTGGGCCGATGCCTGGGAACGGGTCGGCGGGCGCTACTACCCCAAGGGGCTGACGGCAATTCCCTACACTCCGGCACCGGGGCCGCGGTTGGCGCTGGCGGAGGGGATCGACCCCCTGGCGGCTCGGCAGCTGCTGGCCACGGCCTGGGAGAGAGGCGGGGAAGAAAGCGCAGGGGGCGTCGCGAGCCCGCTCTCCAGCTGGCACCTGCTGTTTGCCGAGAACGCCGAGGTGGCCGCCTGGCAGGAGGCATGTCCCAAGCTGCTGGCCCGTCACGGGGTGCAGTTCCAGTGGCGCGATGCGGGCTACGGCAATTTCGAGGGCTTCCTGGCCGCCATGACCTCGAAGCGGCGCAAGGCGATCCGCCGCGAGCGGCGCATCGTCGCCGACCAGGGGCTGACGCTGCATCGCCTCGAAGGGGAGGCGATCGACGCGGGGGCCCTCGAGCACTTCTTCCGCTGCTACGAGATCACCTATCTGGAGCGCGGCCGCCACGGCTACCTCAACCTCGACTTCTTCCGCCGGCTGCGCGCCACGATGCCGGAGGCGCTGCTGCTGGTGCAGGCGCGGCTCGGGGGCAAGCCGGTGGCCGCGGCGCTCTGTCTGCAGGGTGCCCGCACCCTCTACGGGCGCTACTGGGGCAGCGAGGTGATGGCCGACTGCCTGCACTTCGAAGCCTGCTACTACCAGGGCATCGAGCACTGCCTGGCACGCGGGCTGGCCCTCTTCGACCCCGGCACCCAGGGCGAGCACAAGCTGGCCCGGGGTTTTGCGCCGCGCCTGCTCACCTCGTTGCACCATATCGCCGACCCGCGCCTGCGCGACCCCGTGGCGCGCTTCTGCGCCGAGGAGAGGGCCCGGGTAAAGGCCTACTGCGGTGCCGCCCGGGAGGTGCTGCCGTTTCGCGATGCGCCCTGAGATTGCCCCTGCTCCCGGTCGATGAAGATGGCATAATACCTAGCATCGAAACGTCGTGACGGAAGTGTCGAATGCTCAAGTGGTTGGCCATCGTGCTGCTGGTCCTGCTCGCCATGCTGCAGTATCGCCTGTGGCTGGGGGAGGGGGGCGTGCGCGACCTCGCCGAGGTGCGTGAGCGCGTGGCGTCCCTGGAGGCGGCCAACAAGCCGCTGCGTGACCGCAATGCCCGCCTGGGTGCCGAGGTGCTCGATCTCAAGACCGGCCTGGATGCCATCGAGGAGCGCGGCCGCAGCGACATCGGCATGGTGCGCGCCGACGAGCACTTCTTCTGGGTGCCGGGGGTGGCCGTGGAGGCCGTCCCGGTGGTCAACCCGGCGCCGGCGGTGAGCCTGGAGGCCGGCCGATGAGCGCTGCGCCCTGGCTGGTGGTGCCCGCGGCCGGGCAGGGCCGTCGCATGGGGGGCGACCGTCCCAAGCAGTATCTGGAGATCGCCGGTCGACCGGTGCTGGCTCACACCCTGGCGCGCCTGCACGCGGCCTTCCCCGCGGCGCGTCTCTGTCTCTGCCTTGACCCCGAGGACGCCCGCTTCGATCCGGCCTGGGTGCCCTTCGCCGAGTGGCGCCGGGTGCCCGGTGGCGTCGAGCGGGTGGATTCCGTTACCCAGGCCCTGGAGGCCATCGCCCTAGAGGCGGCCGACGACGACCTGGTGCTGGTCCATGACGTGGCCCGCCCCTGCGTCACCGTGGCGGACCTGATGCGCCTGCACGCCGCCCTGGCCGACGACCCGGTGGGCGGGCTTTTGGCCGCGCCGGTGGCCGATACCATGAAGCGCGACGATGGCGACGGTCGAGTGGCGGCCACCGAGCCCCGCACCGGCCTCTGGCATGCGCTGACCCCCCAGGGCTTCCGCTTTGGGCTGCTGCGCCGGGCGCTGGCGACGGCGCGGGAAGCCGGCGTGGTGGTCACCGACGAGGCCTCGGCGGTGGAGGCGCTGGGGCTCAGGCCGCGGCTGGTCAGCGGGCGTCGCGACAACCTCAAGATCACCCATCCCGAGGACCTGGCCCTGGCCGGGCAGATCCTGGCCGCCCAGGGCCAGGCCGCCCAGATCCCGAGTGGCTCTACCTCGGGCGAGACAGCGTCGGCACCCGCAGGGGCTGGCGCCATGGAGAGATGATGCGCATCGGCCACGGCTTCGACGTCCACCGCTTCGGTGCGGGCGACCACCTGATGATCGGCGGCGTCGCCGTTCCCTTCGACCATGGCTTCGTCGCCCACTCCGACGGCGACGTGCTGCTGCACGCCATCAGCGACGCCCTGCTGGGTGCCTGCGCCCTGGGCGATATCGGACGGCACTTCCCCGATACCGACCCGACCTGGAAGGGGGCCGACAGCCGCATGCTGCTGCGCCACGTGATCGGCCTGGTCCACCGGGCCGGCTACCGCGTCGGCAATCTGGACGCCACCCTGATCGCCCAGGCGCCGAAGATGGCCCCGCACATCGCCGCCATGGCCGCCAACATCGCCGAGGATCTCGGCGTCGAGGGCGGTGCGGTCAACGTCAAGGCGACCACCACCGAGCGGCTCGGCTTTACCGGCCGCGGCGAGGGCATCGCCGCCGAGGCGGTGGTGCTGCTGCTGGCCGACCGGGAGCCGACGGGTGAATGACGCGGCCCTGGATGCCATCGGCTGGCCGCCGACCTGGCCGCGGGTGCTCGATAACCAATTCGGCCCGCCACCGGTGGGGGGGTATCGCGCCAGCCCCGAAGATTTTCAGGTCGCCGAGGCCCTCGACTTCGCTCCGGAGGGCGCGGGCGAGCACCTCTGGCTGCATATCGAGAAGCGCGACCTGACCACGGCCATGGCGGTGCGCGAACTGGCCCGGCTGTGCGAGGTCTCGCCCCGCGACGTCGGCTACTCCGGCATGAAGGATCGCGTCGCCGTCACACGCCAGTGGCTCTCGGTGCAGCTGCCCGGGCGCGAGGCACCTTCAGGCCTCGCTGAGGCCCTGGCCGAAGGCGGAATCCGCGTGCTGGCCGAGGCGCGCCATCCGCGCAAGCTCAAGCGCGGGGTGCATCGCGCCAATCGCTTCCGCCTGCGGATCACCGGGGCGGCGCTGGCAGACCCTACCTTCGAGGCGCGCTGGGCGCAGCTGGTGGAACAGGGCGTCGCCAACTATTTCGGCCCCCAGCGCTTCGGGCCGGATGGCCGCAACCTGCTGCGTGCCCGCTCGCTGCTCGCCCGTGGCTGGCGCAAGCGCGACGACCGCGACGGCATGCTGCTCTCGGCGGCGCGCAGCTTCCTGTTCAACGAGCTGCTGGCCCAGCGGGTCGAGGAAGGCAGCTGGAATCGCCTGCTGCCCGGCGAGGTGGCTATCCTCGACGGCACGGCGAGCCAGTTCCGCGTCGAGGCACCGAATGCCGAGTTGGATGCGCGAATGGCGCGACTCGACCTGCACGGAAGCGGGGTGCTGTGGGGCGTCGGCGACTCGGTCGCCGAGGAGGAGGCCCTGGCCCGGGAGGCGCGGCTGCCGGAGCACTACCCGGCGCTATGTGCCGGGCTCGAGCGTGCCGGGGTGCGCCTGGCGCGGCGCCCCCTGCGCCTGCGGCTGGGCGAGCCGCACCTGACCCGTGACGAGAATGCGCTCTGGCTCGCCTTCAGTCTGCCGCGGGGCGCCTTCGCCACCGCCGTGCTGCGCGAGCTGATTGCCCACCCCACCCTGTGAAGGAGTCTGGCATGCGCCGACTACTGCTCTCCAACGACGACGGCGTGCATGCCCCGGGCCTGCGCGCCCTGCACGATGCCCTGCTGCCCCATGCCCGGCTGCGCGTGGTGGCCCCGGACCGCGATAAGAGCGGAGCCAGCAACTCCCTGACCCTGAGCCGTCCGCTGTCGCTGACCGATATGGACAACGGCTTCTACAGCGTCGACGGCACCCCGGCGGACTGCGTCTACCTGGGCGTCAACGGGCTCTGGGACGAGAAGCCCGATCTCGTGATCTCCGGCATCAACCACGGCGGCAACCTGGGCGACGACGTGCTCTATTCCGGCACCGTGGCCGCCGCCATGGAAGGGCGCAACCTGGGCATGGCGGCCATCGCCATGTCGCTGATGGGCTCGCGGCACTTCGAGACCGCAGGACGGGTGGCGGCAAGCCTGGTGGGCGCCGCCGACCAGCTCTCGCTGCCGCCGCGCAGCCTGCTCAATGTCAATGTACCCGACCTGCCCTGGGACGAGATCCAGGGGTTTCGGGTCACCCGCCTGGGCTATCGCGGTCCGGCGTCGCGCCCCCTCGAGGTGCGCGATCCCCGGGGTCGCGCGCGCTGGTGGATCGCCGCCGCCGGCGAGAACGCCGACGATGGAGCCGATACCGACTTCGCCGCCGTCGAGGCGGGCTACGTTTCCATCACCCCGCTGCAGACCGACCTTACCCGGCATGCGGCGATCCGTGACGTACAGGGCTGGCTGGATGCACTCACCTGATCGACTGCCGGCGCTGGTGCGCGGAGTGGGGATGACCTCCCAGCGCACTCGTGACCGCATGGTGGCCAGGCTTGCCGATCAGGGCATCCGCGATCCCCGCGTGCTGGCCACCATGGCCGCCGAGCCGCGCCACCTCTTCCTGGACGAGGCGCTGGCCCATCGCGCCTACGAGGACACCTCGCTGCCCATCGGCCTTGGCCAGACGCTCTCCCAGCCGTGGATGGTGGCCAGGATGACCGAGCTGGTGCTGGAGGCCGCCCCCACCCGGGTGCTGGAGATCGGCACCGGCTCGGGCTACCAGACCCTGATCCTGGCGAAGCTGGTGCCGGAACTCTGGTCCATCGAACGGATCAATGCCCTGCACCGCCGCGCCGCCGAGCGTCTGCGCCTGCTCGGGGCCCACGGCGCGCGGCTACGCCTGGCCGATGGCGGCCACGGCTGGCCCGAGGAGGCTCCCTTCGATGTCATCCTGCTCACGGCCTGTGCCGGGGAACTGCCGGTCCCGCTGCTGGCCCAACTGGCCGACGGTGGGGTGCTGATCACCCCCCTGGCCGATGCCCGGGGGCGCCAGTGGCTGACCCGGGTGCGTCGTCATGGCGATACATTTGAACAACAGCGTCTGGAATCGGTGCGCTTCGTGCCGCTGCTGGAAGGCGTCATTCGTTGAAAGGAGTTCACGCTTGAAGCGTTATCCAGGAATCTTTCTCAGGGGTGCCGGCATGGGGGCCGCCGATGCGGTGCCGGGTGTCTCGGGCGGTACCATCGCCTTCGTGACCGGCATCTACGAGGAGCTGATCCACACCATCAAGCAGTTCGGGCCCAGTGCCTTCGTGGCCTGGCGCCGCGGCGGGCTGCCGATGCTGATCGCCCATCTCAACCTGGGCTTCGTGGTGCCGCTGATGGCCGGCATCGCCGCCAGCCTGATCACCGTGGCCCACCTGGTGGTGTGGCTGATGGACGACTACCCGCTGCTGCTCAACGGCTTCTTCTTTGGCCTGGTGGCGGCCTCGGCCCTGGTGGTGGGGCGTCACCCCGCCGACTGGAAATGGTGGCATCTGCTGCCGCTGGTGGCGGGTCTGCTGCTGGCCCACTTCCTGCCCGCGCTGATGCCGCTGGTCCTGCAGATCGGCAGCCCCAAGCTGATCCTGGTGGTGGGTGGCGCCATCGCCATCAGCGCGCTGCTGCTGCCCGGGGTCTCCGGCAGCTTCCTGCTGCTGACCATGGGGCTCTACGGCACCGTGATGCAGGGCATTCGCAGCTTCGACCTGGGCCTGATCGCGATCTTCGGGGTGGGCTGCCTGATCGGCCTGTTCTTCTTCTCTCGCCTGCTTTCCTGGCTGCTGCGCCGTCACCATGCGGCGACCCTGCAACTGCTGGTGGGCTTCATCGTGGGATCTCTGCCGGTACTCTGGCCTTGGCGCGAACTGGTACGCTATCAGCTCGGCCCCGAGGGGCAGATGATCCCGCTGGACTATCGCTATCTCACCCCGGGCGACTTTGCCCTGCTCACCGGCGAGTCGGCCCAGCTGCCGACGGTGGCCGCGCTGATGCTGGCCGGTCTGGCCCTGGTGCTGCTGCTGGATCGCAGCGGCCGGCCTCCGGCCGCTGCGAGCACGCCCAAGGGGGCGAACAAGGAGGATGCTTCCGATGCGTAAGGCAATGATGATTTCCGCTCTGACCCTGGCCATGGCGGGCTGTGCCGCCCAGCAGGGGCAGGCGCCGCAGGTGCAGGTGCGCGACCTGTCCGCGAGTCGCGAGCGCACACCGACCTCACAGTACACCGTGGAGGCGGGCGATACCCTCTACGGCATCGCCTGGCGCCACAACATGGACCACCGCGACCTGGCGCGAATCAACCGTATCGGTCCTCCCTACCAGATCCAGCCGGGCCAGCGCCTGGTGCTGGACCCCGACGCCCAGGCGCCGGCACGCGATGAGGGCACCACTGCCGTGGCCAGCACGCCTGGGGTGGTGGCGACGCCGCTGGGCGGCGGCCAGCCGGCCAGCGAGGATGCCGGCAGCATGGAGTGGCTGCTGCCCGATGGCACCACCGAGCAGGGGCGCCGGCTCTCCGCCCAGCCCCTGGACGAGGCGGATGGCCCGACCCAGATGGCCATGGAGGGTGCCATGGAGGCCGCCGGCGGCACCGCGGGGCCTGGCCCCGTCTATGACTACGACAGTCCCGGCGCCGATGGCGACCCGAGTGCGCCTGACCTTGCCGAGAGACGTGCTGCCGAGCGCGAGCCGGGACCGGAAGCCCAGGAGGCGACCCCCGAGGTGGCGGCGACCGAGTCGGCGCCTCGCCCCGACCCGGAACCGGAACCCCAGCCCGAGCCTGAGCCCGCCGCACAGCCCGAGCGAGATGCCGGCACCGCCGTGGCCGGCGGTAGCCCGGCGCCGGACCGCAGTTCGCGCAGCTATACCCCGGTGGAGGAGGTCAGCTGGCGGTGGCCCGTCGACGGCGATATCGTCGGCCGTTTCGGCGAGGGCGGCAGCATCACCGCCGGCATTGATATCGCTGGGCAAAAGGGGCAACCTGTCAGAGCCGCCGGTCCGGGCATCGTCGTCTACGCGGGCAGCGGGGTAAGGGGCTACGGCAACCTGATCCTGCTCAAGCACAACGACGAGTACCTGAGCGCCTACGCCCACAACGATTCCCTGCGCGTGCGCGAGAATGACGTGGTCGAGGCCGGCGAGGTCATCGCGACCATGGGCGACAGCGACGCCGAGGACGTGCGACTGCACTTCGAGGTACGCAAGAACGGCCAGCCGCAGGATCCCCTGAACTACCTGCCGTCTCGCTGAAGCGCCCTGAGGCCCCGCCGGCCAGTGCAGCCGCGGGGTGTCACACAATAATAATCAGGCGCGCCGATGCTCTTGTCAGGCATCGGTGCCAGGACGCAACTACAGGGTAGCCATTGATGAGCATGCTTGAACGGGACCTTCAGGATGTGAATCTCGACACGCTCGAGGAAAAGGACGACGGAGTGGTGGATGACGCTGACGACGAACTGACCGATGACGACAGCGACGACACCAACACCCGCCGTGACGATGAGGAAGCCTTCGAGAAGGCGTTGAGCCGCGAGGATCGCTACAGCAACCACAGCCTCGACGCCACACAGATCTACCTCAACGAGATCGGTTTCTCGCCGCTGCTGACCCCGGAGGAAGAGGTCTTCTTCGGCCGCCTGGCCCGCAAGGGCGATCCGGCCGGTCGTTCGCGGATGATCGAGTCCAACCTGCGTCTGGTGGTCAAGATCGCCCGGCGCTATCTCAACCGTGGCCTGTCGCTGCTCGACCTGATCGAGGAGGGCAATCTCGGCCTGATCCGCGCGGTGGAGAAGTTCGATCCCGAGCGCGGTTTCCGCTTCTCCACCTACGCCACCTGGTGGATCCGCCAGACCATCGAGCGGGCGCTGATGAACCAGACCCGCACCATTCGCCTGCCCATTCACGTGGTCAAGGAGCTCAACATCTACCTGCGGGCGGCCCGCGAGCTGACCCAGAAGCTCGACCACGAGGCCACCGCGGAGGAGATCGCCGAGCACCTCGACAAGCCGGTGGAGGCTGTCAAGAAGATGATGGGCCTCAACGAGCGCATCTCCTCGGTGGATTACCCGGTAGGCGGCGACAGCGACAAGCCGCTGATCGAGACCCTGGCCGACGACAGCGACCTGGGCCCCGAGTCCTCGCTGCTCGATGGCGACATCAAGCAGCACGTCGACGAGTGGCTCTCCGAGCTTACCGAGAAGCAGATGGAGGTGGTGGTCAGGCGCTTCGGCCTGCGTGGCCACGAGGCGGCGACCCTCGAACAGGTGGGCGAGGAGATCGGCCTGACCCGCGAGCGGGTTCGCCAGATCCAGGTCGAGGCGCTCAAGAAGCTGCGTCGTGTCCTCGACAAGCAGGGCCTCTCACTGGATTCGATCTTCGCCTAGCGCATCGCGTAGTCCGCCCTTGCCGATTCCTGCACGCTGCCGCGCCAGCACGCAGGAGATCGGCCCCGTACAGGAATCGCAACCCCATGCATCGCCCGACCCTGCCTCGCCTGATGCCTCGGCCGCTGGTCCTCCTCGTGGGGCTGGCCGTGGCCGGCCCCGCTCAGGCCACGGATCTCTGGACCGTCGCCCGCGACGCCCTCGACAACGACGCCACCCTGGCTGCTGCTCGCTCGGGTTTCTCCGCCGTGGAGGCGGGGCGCGACGTGCAGCGCGGCACCCTGCTGCCCCAGGTCAGCCTGGGCGGCAACCTGACGCACAGCCGCACCTACGAGAGCCAGTCCGGCGCCGCGCTACCCCCCGGCCAGCTGCCGCGGGACGAGGATGACGACGTCAATAGCCTCGGCGTGAACCTGGACGCCAGCCAGGCGCTCTATGACCCCGCGCGGCGCGCCCAGCTCGCCCAGGCCGAGCGCCGGGTCGATCGCGAGTCGCTCTCCCTGGCGGTGGCCGAGCAGCAGCTGCTGCTGGAGGTGGCCGAGGCCTACTTCGAGATCCTGCGGGCCCACGACATCCTCTCGGCGCGGCGCTCCCAGGAGATCGCCATCGAACGCCAGCTCGAGCAGGCCCGCGAGCGCTTCGAGGTGGGCCTGATCGCCATCACCGAGGTGCACGAGGCCCAGGCCTCCTTCGACCTGGCCCGGGCCCAGCGCATCGCCGCCGAGAGCGCCATGCAGGTGAGCTTCGAGGCCCTGGAGCGCCTGACCGGCCAGCGCTACCAGAGCATCGATGTCCTCGCCGAGGAGATTCCCATCGTGCCGCCGGAGCCCGTCGACCGTGCCGACTGGGTGGCGCTGGCCATGGACAACAGCCCCATGGTGCAGATGGCCGAGGCGGGTATCGAGGTGGCGCGCAGTGAGCTCGAGGTCTCCCGGGCCGGCCTGCTGCCCCGGGTCGAGGCGTTCGCCAGCTATGATGCTTCGGGTGACGACCGCAGCGGGATCTCCGGCTACAACTCCGGCAGCCAGCTCGGCCTGCGTGCCAGCATGCCGCTCTATACCGGCGGCAGCACCCAGGCACAGATTCGCCAGAGCGGCTTCGCCCTGGAGGTCTCCCAGTACGACTTCGAGGCCCAGCGCCGCGATACCGTCCAGCAGGTCCGCTCGCTGTTTACCCGGGTGAGCAACGATGTGGAAACGGTGGAGGCCCGAGCCCAGGCCATCGTCTCCAACCAGAGCGCCCTGGAGGCGACCCGCTCCGGTTACGAGGTGGGCACTCGCAACATCGTCGACGTGCTCAACGCCGAGCGTAACCTGTTCAACGCCATTGCCGACCACGCCGAGGCGCGCTACGACTACGTGCTCGGCCTGCTGCGCCTGCAGCAGCAGGCGGGTCTGCTCGACGCGGCATCGATACAGGCCGTCAACGCGTGGCTGCGCAGCGAGGGAGCGGTGTCGCTGGAGCTGACGCGGGCCGGCAGCGACGACCCGGTGATGAACATCGGCGAGCGGCCCCAGACGCCATCCTGATGATTCACTGTTGATGGATGTTTTTTCGAGCCAGGCCACCAGAAACCACCATGGAATTGGTGGTTTCTTTCATGAGGTGGCCGGTGTATCCATGGATAATGCCAGGTCTTTCTGGTGAGGCGTGCTCGCCAGCCCTTCTCGCCAGTCTTTCTCTTCACTGCTTCAGGATCTGCCATGGCCCGGCCGCTGATCGCCGATATCGACCTCGAGGCGCTGCGTCACAACTACCGCCTCGCCTGTTCTCTCGCCCCCGACAGCCGCGCCGTCGCCGTGCTCAAGGCCGACGGCTACGGCCATGGCGCGGTGGCCTGTGCCCTCGCCCTGCAGGACATCGCACCGGCCTTCGCGGTGGCCTGCATCGAGGAGGCGGTAACGCTGCGCGTGGCGGGAATCAGGCTCCCCATCGTGCTGCTCGAGGGGATCTTCGAGGCCGGCGAGCTCGACCAGGTCGAGGCGCTGGGGCTGTGGATGGCGGTGCACAGCGACTGGCAGGTGGAGGCGCTGCTCGCCCACCGACCGGCACGGCCCATTCCCGTCTGGCTCAAGGTGGATTCCGGCATGCACCGCCTGGGATTCTCACCCGAGCGGGCCCAGACGGTATGGCAACGCCTGGCGTCGGCGCCCGAGCATGCCTGCGACCTTCATCTGATGAGCCACTTCGCTACTGCGGACCTGGTCGACACCGGCTACTTCGCCGGCCAGATGGCCCGGCTCGAGGCCCTGGCCGACCGGCTCGGCGCACCGCTGTGCCTGGCCAACTCGCCGGCGACCCTGGCCCGGGCCGAGGCCCACGGCGCCTGGAATCGCCCTGGCGTGATGCTCTACGGCAGCGACCCCCTGGAGCGTGCCAATGAGGCGAGTCGGTGCCTTGCCCCGGTGATGACCCTGCGCTCGGCGATCATCGCCGTGCGTGAACTGCCCGCCGGCGAGCCGGTGGGCTACGGCGGGCGCTGGACGACCCCGCGGCCGTCGCGCATCGGCGTGGTGGCCTGTGGCTACGGCGACGGCTACGACCGCCATGCGGCAGACGGCACTCCGGTGCTGGTGGCGGGCCAGCGCACCGCCATCGCCGGCAAGGTCTCCATGGACATGCTCACCGTGGATATCACCGACATTCCCGAGGCCGACATCGGCAGCGAGGTGGTGCTGTGGGGCAGGGCGGCGGGCGGCGAGGTGCTCTCGGTGGACGAGGTGGCCCGCCACTGCGACACCATCAGCTACACCTTGCTCACCGGAGTGCTGCCCCGGGTGCCGAGGCGGTATCATGGGCATGGACAAACGGGGACAGACCCCAATTAACCTTGCACAAGGAGAGGGTTTACATGGAGCGGTCCGTTAACTGGGGTCTGTCCCCATGAGCCAGGCCAATCGCCCCAACTTCGCCCACCCTCGCTACTGGCCCGTCTGGGGGGCCATCGGGGCCATGTACGTGGCCGCCTGGCTGCCCTGGCGGCTGAAGATGTGGGTCGGCAAGGGCATTGGCCTGGCCGCCTGGCGTCTCGCGAAGCGCCGGCGCCATATCACCGAGACCAATATCCGCCTCTGCTTTCCCGAGCTGGATGATGCTGCTCGTGCCCGGTTGGTGCGAGAGACCTTCATCGCCAACGGCATCGGCATCATGGAGACCGCCACCGGCTGGTGCCGCGATCCGGAGCACCTGCGCCACCGGGTCACCTTCAAGGGACAGGCGCACATGGCCAGGGTGCTGGCCGAAGGCAAGGGGGCGCTGATCATCGGCGTGCACTTCTCGACCCTCGACCTGGGCGGGGCCCTGCATTCCCTCTACTTCCGCGCCGACGCTGTGCAGCGCCCCCATGACAACCCGCTCTTCGCCTGCTTCATGGGGCGCGCCCGGGACACCTACTTCGATGCAATCATCGATCGCCACGACCTTCGCGGCGTGGTGCGCCGGATCAAGGCCGGTCACGCCGTCTGGTACTCGCCGGACCAGGACTTCGGCCGTGATGCCAGCGTCTTCGCCCCCTTCTTCGGCATCCCGGCCGCCACGGTGAAGATGACCGCCCGCATTGCCCGCATGACCGGGGCGCCGGTGATGCCGCTGATCTTCCACCGCAACCCGGACAATCGCACCTACACCCTGGAGTACCTGCCGCCCCTGGCGGACTTCCCCAGCGGAGACGAGGTGGCCGACGCGGCGCGGATCAACGCCTTCATCGAGAGCGCCATCCGCAAGCATCCCGAGCAGTACTTGTGGCTGCACCGACGCTTCAAGACCCGACCGGAGGGGGAGGCCGGCTTCTACTGACGCTGCGCGTCAAGCGGGGCGAGCCGCGCAGCCACGTATTCAGCGTTTCCTCAGGCATCGATCCGCTTGTACTTCATGCGGTGCGGGGTGTCGTCGCCCGCGCGCTTCTTGTGGTCCGCCTCGTACTCGGCGTAGTTGCCCTCGAAGAACTCCACGTGGGAGTCGCCCTCGAAGGCCAGGATATGGGTGGCGATGCGGTCGAGGAACCAGCGGTCGTGGGAGATCACCAGGGCGCAGCCGGGGAAGGCCAGCAGCGCCTCCTCCAGCGCCCGCAGGGTCTCGATATCCAGGTCGTTGGAGGGCTCGTCGAGCAGCAGCACGTTGGCGCCCTGCTTCAGGGTCTGGGCCAGCTGCAGGCGGCCACGCTCACCGCCGGAGAGCTCGCTCAGGCGCTTCTGCTGGTCGTTGCCCTTGAAGTTGAAGCGACCCACGTAGGCCCGCGAGGAGACCTCGTAGCCGTTGATGTTGAGCATGTCCTGGCCGTCGGAGACCGCCTCCCACACCGTCTGCTTGTCGTCCAGGCCGTCGCGCAGCTGCTCCACGTAGGCGACGTCGACGGTATCGCCGACCACCACCTCGCCGGCGTCGGGCTGCTCGGCACCGGTGATCAGCTTGAACAGGGTCGACTTGCCCGCGCCGTTGCCGCCGACGATGCCGATGATGGCGCCCTTGGGCACGGTGAAGGTCAGGTCCTCGTAGAGCAGCTTGTCATCGAAGGCCTTGGAGACGCCGTGGAACTCGATGACCTTGTCGCCCAGCCGCGGGCCGGGCGGAATGTAGATCTCGTTGGTCTCGTTGCGCTTCTGGAAGTCGCCGGACTGCATCTCCTCGAAGCGGTTGAGACGCGCCTTGCTCTTGGCCTGGCGGCCCTTGGCGTTGGAGCGCACCCACTCCAGCTCCTGCTTGATGGCCTTGTTCTTCGAGGCCTCCTGCTTGGCCTCCCGGGCCAGGCGCTGCTCCTTGGCTTCCAGCCATCCCGAGTAGTTGCCCTCGAAGGGAATGCCCTGGCCGCGGTCGAGCTCGAGGATCCAGCCGGCCACGTTGTCGAGGAAGTAGCGGTCGTGGGTGATGGCTACTACGGTGCCGTTGTAGTCGTGGAGGAAGCGCTCCAGCCAGGCCACGGATTCGGCGTCCAGGTGGTTGGTGGGCTCGTCGAGCAGCAGCATGTCGGGGCTGGAGAGCAGCAGGCGGCAGAGCGCCACGCGGCGACGTTCGCCGCCGGAGAGATGGCCGACGCGAGCCTCCCAGGGCGGCAGGCGCAGGGCCTCGGCGGCCACCTCGAGCTTGCGCTCCAGGTTGTGGGCGTCGGCGGCCTCGATGATGTTCTCCAGGCGCGCCTGTTCGGCGGCCAGGGCGTCGAAGTCGGCGTCCGGCTCGGCGTAGGCGGCATAGACGGCGTCGAGCTTCTCCTGGGCTTCCTTGATGGCACCCAGAGCCTCTTCCACGGTCTCGCGGACGTTCTTGTCGTCGTCGAGCTCAGGCTCCTGGGGCAGGTAGCCGACATTGATGCCCGGCATCGGGCGCGCCTCGCCCTCGAACTCGGTGTCGACCCCGGCCATGATGCGCAGCAGGGTCGACTTGCCCGAGCCATTGAGGCCCAGCACGCCGATCTTGGCACCCGGGAAGAAGGAGAGGGAGATATCCTTGAGGATCTGCTTCTTGGGGGGCACGACCTTGCCCACCCGGTTCATGGTGAAGACGTATTGCGCCATGGGAACCCGTCGGTTGGAGGATTTGCAGTGGCCACGATGATAGTGGCCACTGCAGGCAAAGGCCAGCCGGGGCCCTACTCCTCTTCTTCGATGGCCCAGTCATCCTCGATGGCGCGGCGCAGGCGGCGCTCCTCGAGCAGCGCCTCCACGCGGCGACGGGCGCGCAGGGTGTCGGCGCGGCTGGCGGGGCGCGAGCGACCGTAGTCGTCGTCGTTCACCGCTTCGGAAAAGTCCACCTCGTCATCGAGGCTCGATTCGAGAAGGTGTTCACGGCCCATGCGACGTCCTCCCATGGCCAGTGTCGACACGGCGTCGACGCATCACTATCGCTTCTCGTCCCCTGTGCGTCGTGTTGCTGTAACGCGGAGCCCGAAGCGCCCAGGCAACGAGGTTGCCTGGGCGCTATATATCGCTACGCGTCGCGGGGCACAAGCCCCATCGCAAACTTTTTATGGCGCTGCCTGCCGGGGCTCAGCCTAGGCCGTCTCACTCCAGGCCATGCTGGGCCTTGAGACGCTCCAGCTCCAGCTGGGCCTCGACCCGTTCGGTGACATCCTTCTGCACGCCGATGTAGTAGGTCAGGTTGTCGTCGTCGTCATACACCGGCGTGATGGAGAGCTCGTTCCAGAACAGGGTGCCGTCCTTGCGGTAGTTGCGCAGCACCGTACGGCAGGGACGGTCTTCGGCCAGCGCCTTGCGGATGGCCATCAGGCCCTCCTGGTCGCGATCCTCGTTCTGCAGGAAGCGGCAATCCTGGTAGAGGATCTCGTCGGCACTGTAGCCGGTCAGGCGCTCGAACCCCTTGTTTACATAGATCAGGATGTTCTCATCGCCTTCCTGTTCGGCGACCACGATGCCATCTTCGGAGGCATCGACGATGCGCTCGAGCAGTTCCGGGCTGATCAGGGGTGATCGTTTCATTCTGGACGTTCCATTCTGGGCGTTCCTGTCGCGAATCCTGTCCTGGCCGCCCGGTAGGGCGACGGCGGCGGGCACTTCACAGCTGGTTACATCATGGCCAGACGGGCAGGGGATTTCAACGCGGCGTGTTCACTCCACCTGTTCACTCCACCTCCGGCAGGCGGAGGCACTGGCTGATCTCGGGTGCGGCCATGGGGGCTCCTCGCTGGTAGGATGTTTCGCTCATATTGTCGCGACAGGGAGGCCGCCGTGTCACCTATCCCCCTTCACCGCCGCTGCCCCTGCGGGCGCTCATCGCCATGACCCGCGACGGCCAGGCGATGCTCTACGGCCTCGGCGCCGTGGCGCTGTGGTCTACCGTGGCTACCGCCTTCAAGGTGGCGCTGGGCTACATGTCGCCGCTTGAGCTGATGTGGCTCGCCTCGCTGGTCTCCTGGGGGCTGATCGGCGCGCTGGTGGTGCGCCAGGGGCTCGCCGGCCAGGCGCTGCGCCGTGGCTGGCGCACCGCCGCCTGGGCGGGGCTGATGAACCCGGTGGCCTACTACCTGCTGCTGTTCGGTGCCTATGACCGGCTGCCGGGCCAGGAGGCCATGGCGCTCAACTACACCTGGGCGCTGGCCATGGCCTTCCTGGCGGTGCCGCTGCTCGGCCAGCGGCTGACCCGCATCGATGTGCTGGCCGGGCTGGTCGCCTACGGCGGGGTGTGGGTGATCGCCACCCGCGGGGCGGTCTTCGACGTGGCCTTCGCCGACCCGCTGGGGGTCGCGATGGCGCTGGCCTCGACCCTGATCTGGGCGCTCTACTGGCTGCTCAATGCCCGGGACCATCGCCCGCCCCTGGTGGCCCAGTGGCAGAACTTCAGCGTCGGGCTGCCGGTGCTCACGCTGCTGCTGCTGGCGGGGCCGGGGCTTGCGTGGCACGGCTGGCCGGGGCTCGCCGCCGGGGTCTACGTGGGGCTCTTCGAGATGGGCATCGCCTTCGTGCTCTGGCAGCTCGCCGTGCACCGGGTGTCGCGCACGGCCAAGGTCTCCACCCTGATCTTCCTCTCGCCGCCGGTGTCGCTGCTGCTGCTCGCCCTGGTGGTGGGGGAGCCGATTCTTCCCTCCACACTGGTCGGGCTGGCGCTGATCCTCGGAGGGCTTGCACTGCAGCAGTGGCAGAAGGCCCCGGCG
>NZ_JACUUD010000191.1 GCF_014859505.1 Halomonas sp. | reverse complement strand
GGCGCCCGACGCGACGGCGCTCGGGTCAGCGTGGGACAGGGCGGCGGCAAGGGAAGCGTTCATGGGTCATCAACTCCGGTTAGCGGTCATGCATCGTGATGTTCGGGTGACTTCGACTGCCCCGGAATGCAGAACCCCCGGGGCGGGACGCCTTCCGGGGGTTCTGTCGGGAGGCGTCCCTGGTGGGGCTTGCCTCCGGCGATGTCATCTGCTGCTCAGGATTTTCTAGTCAGACATGGCCGCCGGCACACCGGTCATAAAATAGCCATGCCAATAGCCCAGACCGCGGGCAGTCGCGTCGACTGCACGCTCAGCACAGCCAGCAGAGGCGGCGTGGCGGCGACAGGCGTCGATGGCGAATGCGGTCATGGTTGTCTCCTGATGATATTGGTTCATCGTGCCCCATCTCGGCAGGGCTGGCAAGGACCCGCTAGCGAAGGTGGCGACCGCCGTCGACCGGCAGCGTCACCCCGGTCACATAGCGGTTGTCGAGCAGGTAGCGCAGGCTCTGGTAGATCACCCCCGGGCCCGGGACCATCTGCATGGCGGACTTGGCGCGGGCCTTCTCGGCATAGGCCTCGTCGTCGCCCTCATTGAGCATGATCAGCGCCGGCGCGATGGCGTTGACCTGGATCGACGGGGCGTACATGGCGGCGAAGGAGAGCGTCAGGTTGTCGAGCCCCGCCTTGCTGGCGGCATAGGCGGCGTGTTTCCTCGAGCCCTTCTGCACCACATAGTCGGTCATGTGCACGATGTCGCGCTGGGGCTCGCTGCAGGCCTCCAGCAGCTCTCGTGCGTGCAGGTTGATCAAGTAGGGCGCCAGCATATGGATGCGAAACAGGCGCTCGAAGGTGGCGCCGGCCTCTGGGCCGGTGGAGTCCGGCGCCCAGTCGCTGGCGTTGTGGACGATCGCCCGCAGCGAGCTCGTCTCTGCCTTGAGGCGAGCGATAAAGTCGAGAATGCCCGCCTCGGTGGCGAAGTCGGCCGGCAGGGTGACGATGCCCCGCGCCCGCAGTGCCTCGAGCTCGGGCCGCTCGCGGCGGTAGCTGATGATCACCGGATGGCCGTCGTCGACCAGACGCTCGGCACAGTGGCGGCCCAGGCGCTGGGCACCGCCGGTGATCAGGATCGGCGAGGCGCTCACTGGCGAGCCTCCTTCACCAGGCTGCCCGCGGTCGGCACGATGGGATCCCGGGGCGCATAGGCGAAGACATCCGAGAAGACCCGCGAAGGCGAGAGCCCCAGCGAGGCCAGCACGTCGACGCAGGCGTAGACCATGCCCGGCGAGCCGGAGAGGTAGACATCCTGGCCCGAGACGTCATCGAGCGCCGCGGCCAGGGCCTGGTCGATGCGCCCGCGATGACCGATCACCCGCTCGCCGCTCCAGGGCTCCTCCGGCGAAAGCTCGGTCACCGGGTGGAAGCAGAAGCCGGGGTGGGCCTCGGCCCACTGCCGGGGCAGCCGCTCCAGGTAGAGCTGGCGACGCTCCCGGGCGGCCCACCACAGGTCGATCTGCCGCTCGGGGTTGGCCGAAAGCGCCGCCTCGGCGATCGCCTTCATCTGGGAGAAGCCGGTGCCCGCGGCGATCAGCAGCAGCGGGCGCTCGCTGTCGGGGTCGAGCACGCAGTCGCCGCCGGGCAGGCGCAGGGTCAGCTGGCGGGCCACCTGGACCAGCTCGCGCAGGCGCGCGGAATTCTCGCGCTCCGGCCAGTGCTGGATATGCAGCTCGATCACGCCGTCGCCACCGTGGGCGTTGGCGATGGAGAAAGGCACCCAGGTCTCGTCGTTCAGCTTGAGCTCCAGGTACTGGCCCGGCGCATGGGCCACCGCCTCGGGGCGGCCCTCCAGCTGCACCCGGAAGACGTCCGTGGTGAGGTCCTCGACCTCGTCGACCAGGCAGGTCAGGGTCCTTGGCGTCATGAAAGCCTCATGGGGTTGTCAGGGGGTCGTATTATCGGGGAGTTCGATGCCCAGCTCGCCCCAGCGCTCGCTGACGCGGGCCTTGACGGCCTCGTCCATGACGATGGGCACTCCCCACTCGCGATCGGTCTCGCCGGGCCACTTGCTGGTGGCATCCAGGCCCATCTTGGAGCCGAGCCCCGAGACCGGCGAGGCGAAATCCAGATAATCGATGGGGGTGTTCTCCACCAGCACGGTGTCCCGGGCCGGATCCATGCGCGTGGTGATGGCCCAGATCACATCCTTCCAGTCCCGGGCGCTGACGTCGTCGTCGAGCACCACCACGAACTTGGTGTACATGAACTGGCGCAGGAAGCTCCACACGCCCATCATCACCCGCTTGGCGTGGCCCGGGTACTGCTTCTTCATGGTCACCACCGCCATGCGGTAGGAGCAGCCTTCCGGGGGCAGGTAGAAGTCGACGATCTCGGGGAACTGCTTGCGCAGGATCGGCACGAACACCTCGTTGAGGGCGAGGCCGAGGATCGCCGGCTCGTCGGGCGGCCGGCCGGTGTAAGTGGAGTGGTAGATGGCATCGCGGCGCATGGTCATGCGCGTCACCGTGAACACCGGGAAGGTATCCACCTCGTTGTAGTAGCCGGTGTGGTCACCGTAGGGGCCCTCGGGGGCCATGTCATCCGGGTAGATAAAGCCTTCAAGGATGATCTCCGCCGAGGCGGGCACCTCGAGATCGGCGTGGCCGCACTTGACCAGCTCGGTGCGCGAGCCGCGCAGCAGCCCGGCGAAGGCGTACTCGGAGAGCGAATCCGGCACCGGGGTCACCGCGCCGAGGATGGTGGCCGGGTCGGCGCCCAGCGCCACCGCCACCGGGAAGGGCTCGCCGGGGTGGGCCTTCTGGAACTCCAGGAAGTCGAGCGCCCCGCCGCGATGCGACAGCCAACGCATGATCAGGCGGTTTCTGGAGAGCTTCTGCTGGCGGTAGATGCCGAGGTTCTGCCGCGTCTTGTGGGGGCCACGGGTGATCACCAGGGGCCAGGTGACCAGGGGGGCGGCGTCGCCGGGCCAGCAGTGCTGGATCGGCAGACGGTCGAGGTCGACCTCGTCGCCCTCATAGACCCGCTCCTGCACCGGCGCCGAGCGGACCCGCTTCGGCCCCATGCTCATCACCTGCTTGAAGATCGGCAGCTTGTCCCAGGCATCGCGGAAGCCCTTGGGGGGCTCCGGCTCCTTGAGGAAGGCGAGCAGCTCGCCCACCTCGCGCAGGGCGGCCACGGAGTCCTGCCCCATGCCGAGGGCCACCCGCTTCGGCGTACCGAAGAGGTTGCCGAGCAGCGGCATGTCGTGGCCCTTGACGTTCTCGAACAGCAGTGCCGGACCGCCGGCACGCAGGGTGCGGTCGCAGATCTCGGTGATCTCGAGGTAGGGGTCCACCTCGGCGCTGATGCGCTGGAGCTCGCCCCGGGCCTCCAGGGCGCTGATGAAGTCTCGCAGGTCCTTGTACTTCATTCGGTTTTCCCGGTTGCAGTACGACGAAAGGGGTAGCATAGCATGCTACCCCCCGGCGTTTCGTACAACGTTTGCACAATTTTTGACTGCGCTGTTGCCCGCGGCGGGCTCGCCTTAACGGCGTTTCATGGCCTCGAAGAACTCGAGATTGGTCTTGGTATCCTTGAGTCGGTCGATCAGGAACTCGGTGGCCGCGGTGTCATCCATGGGGTTGAGCAGCTTGCGCAGGATCCACATGCGCTGCATCTCGTCCTCGGAGGCGAGCAGGTCCTCGCGGCGAGTACCGGAACGGCGGATGTTGATGGCCGGGTAGACGCGACGCTCGGCCAGCTTGCGGTCCAGATGCGCCTCCATGTTGCCGGTGCCCTTGAACTCCTCGAAGATCACCTCGTCCATCTTGGAGCCGGTGTCCACCAGCGCCGTGGCGATGATGGTCAGGCTGCCGCCCTCCTCGATGTTGCGCGCCGCACCGAAGAAGCGCTTGGGCTTCTCCAGGGCATGAGCGTCCACGCCGCCCGTCAGCACCTTGCCGGAGCTCGGCACCACAGTGTTGTAGGCGCGCGCCAGGCGAGTGATGGAATCGAGCAGGATCACCACGTCCTTCTTGTGCTCGACCAGGCGCTTGGCCTTCTCGATCACCATCTCGGC
>NZ_JACUUD010000190.1 GCF_014859505.1 Halomonas sp. | reverse complement strand
AGCGGGAAGTCTTGATATTTTTTCCTCATGAATGTTGATTGGGTTCTTCGTCACTTCATATGGATTTGGCTTGACAGGGGAGATATTGATGACCATGCCATCCGAGCGGACACGAGCTGTAATTCATACTCGGGAGTTCTTGCACGAGATCTCCCAAGACGCCTCTCTCCCCGACTCTGTTCGTCGGCAAGCGAAGCATTTGCTTCGTCACTATCCGTCTCGCTCAGAAATGCTTCTGGCTGGTCGTGTAGAAGAGCGGTTGACAGAGGAGACCCTCTTTGAACCGACCTTCAGCTCCTTTATTGAAGAGTAGCAAGCTCAGGCGTTCGGCTGCGTCAGCTCATCCCGCATTGCTCGCTCACCACTCTTCTCGTCCCACACCTGGCATGGCCCGCCACTGCCGAAGTTCTTCAGAGTCGGCGGCATTTGGATCACACTGGGTCAGCAATTCATCCAGGGTATATGGGCGCTTCGAGACCGGCAGCGGTTTGTCTAGATGCGCCGCTTGCTCTGACACGGCCTTGCGCAGCCAAGCTATGACCTCTGCCTCTATCCGCTCGTTTTCTTCAGGGCTCGCCAAGACGACCTGATTACCCTGTCGCCGTAGAAAAAAGGCGGCAGGGATCGTGATGGCGTAGCCGCCACGTAGATAGGCCACGATATCGCCGCTGAGCTCCGGCAGATAAGCGCGGTCGCTTTGCAGGCACTCCAGAGCCTCGCGAAACGTTTCTACTGGCTCGGGGAAGCGGTCGCGGAGATCGAAAACACGGTAGGCAAATATCATCCCAAGCGGATCGTGTGTCGTTGTCATGGCGGGCTCTCCGTCGCGGTATCAAACGCCACGATCTGCCGCTTCTCCCGGGAGAACTCCACCCCGATTAGGTGAATCGGCTTGCCGGTGGCGCGGTACTTGTCGGCATAACCGCGGGCCTGGATCTGTTCCAGCGCCTTACCCTCGGGTAACTGCTCTACCACCTTGAATTCGAACAGGTAGAGGTGGCCGAAGGCTTCTACGGTCATGTCCACCCGACCGTGATGGCTGGCGTCTTCTACGGTGATGTCGAGCCCCAGTGCGGCGAAGTGGCTGTAAAAAACGCTGGCATAGTGGCCTTCATACCTGGCGATTGGGTTGTTGCGGTACCAGTCGTGGGGCAGGCCAGCATAGAGTGCCTTGAGGTGGGCCTCTAGGCCTGCCAAATCGTGTCGCTGAAGGATATCCAGTAGACTTAGTTGGTGGGTCTGGGCTTCGCTTTGGCTGATGCCAAGTACAGGCAGAAGCAGGTCGTTGAGACTGCTCTCGACCTCCCGGTTCGGGAAGCCCAGCGTGTAAAGCTTGAATCCCAGCATGGGCTCCAGAACGTCTTTGATGGTGATATATCCGGTCTGGAACAGCAATCCCTCGGTAGTGATGTCGTCGACGTCAAAGCGCCCAAGCAGCTGAGCCTTGGCCTGCAGCCTATCCAACTGAGGCGTGAAGACCCCTCGACGCTGGAGGATATCCACCAGAAACGTTGGCGTGGCGCTCTCGAACCAGTAAGGCCCGAATTCACGTTTCTGAAGCAGCAACAGCACGTCGAAGGGGTTGTAGACGGAGGTCATTTCCGGTCCTCCCCAGCGATAGCCATTGTACCAGCGGCGGATCTCGTCTCGATCCAGCCCCGGTAACTCCGGGGCGAAGACCCTATCGATATCGTCGTCGGTATATCCGCAGATCGTGTTGAAAGGGGTATCCAGGGTGATATCGTTAAGGTTGTTGAGCCCCGAAAACAGACTGACCTTGCTGAACTTGGAGACACCGGTGATCAGCACCAGGTGCAGGTGCGGGTCAGCGTCCTTGATCACGCTATAGAGATTTTTCAGCCCCTCACGTAGCTCGCGCGCTTTTTCGGGCGCTAGCAGGTTGTCGAGGATTGGCTTGTCATACTCATCGATCAGCAACACAACCGGTTGGCCCGTTGCCTGGTGCGCCAGCTCCAACAGGTCCGAGAACTCACCGGGAATATCTGTCTTGGGCGTGGTGGGCAGGTCAAGGTACTCGCGGCTCTTGCGCAGTTGGTGGCGAATGCGCTCATCGAGTTCCTCGCGGGTGCGCATCACACCGCTGCCAAAGCTGAGGCGGATGACAGGATGGGTCTGCTGCCAGTCCCAGCGGTCATGAAGGTAGAGCCCTTCGAACAGCGTCTTTCGTCCCTCGAACAGGCAGCGAAGGGTATCCAGCAGCAGGCTCTTGCCGAAGCGTCGCGGGCGGGAGAGGAAGTAGTACTTGTTCTGCTGGACCAGGCGCTCGATCACCGGGGTCTTGTCGACATAGTAATAGCCCCCGTCGATGATCTCGGAGAAGGTCTGGATCCCGATGGGCAAGCGTTTCTTCCCGGTGACGGACAAGGCAACCTCCTGCGAGCGAGAATGGTAGGTGGCGATGATGGGGAGCATAGCATGCGAGGCCGAGTGGTACGCCGATGCCCGGTGAGCGGGCGCGTGCCCGGGTTGCAGAGATCCTGTCAATTCGCTCCAATACCTTCCCTGCCTTCACGCCTTGAGGAGCTAGTGTGTTTGACACCCATCCCATCGCTCCCGCCTTGATGCTTTACCACGCCTTGCAAGATATCCAGTGGCAGCGCAGCTTCGATGCGGGCTCCTTGAGTCGCGGACTGGCCTATGCGCGGCAGGGCCGGGTACGAAAGGGCATGCGCCTCGAGCATGAGGGCGCGATGCTGGTGCTGAGGGCCCAGGTGGATGGCAGTGGGCGCAGTCGCTACCTCACCAGACTGGCTGTGAACCCCGATAACCCCGGCATGGGCGTGGTCAGTGACTGCAGCTGCCCCGTGGGCCGTCAGTGCAAGTATGCGGTGGCGGTGACCCAGAGCTTCATCGATGACGTAGAGGCCGATGGCATTCCTCACCGGGACGAGACGTCACTATTGGAGCAACGCTGGGAGTCGTGGCTGGCCGAGCTCGAGTCGCCCCCTGAGGGAAAGCGCTACGCCGAAACGCTGGAGGACGACTACCGCCTGGCGCTGTTCCTGGAGATCGACGCGAACCCGCGTTCGCCCACCCTCCAAGTATCGCCAGTCTGGGTTCGGCCGACCAAGCGGCGTGCACAGGGAAACGGCTGGGTAAAGCCTCGCCCCATCATGGTGCGTCATGGCGGCGGCTTTACTCCAAGATCGCCTCAAGCGCTCTCGCTCGATCAGGAGGAGGCCCTGGAGTTGTTGATGCTTGGCGAGCAGCGCCGCCAGTTCTCCAGTGTGGGATACGAGCAGTTGTGGAGTCCGATCATCCACGCTTTCCAGGCGCGCGCACTCTGGTCGCTGCTGGAGAGCGACACGCCGCCTTTGCTCTTTTATCCCAAGCAGACCGGCGCCATGCTTGACTTGGGCCCGGCCTGTCGGCTGACCCTGGCCTGGGAGCCCGACGCCGGTGGCAATCAGCACCTCCGTGCGGACACCGATCCAGCAGACGTGGTCTCGGATGAGGCCGTGATCGTGCGGGCCGGCGCCGAACTCTGCTATCTCGATGAAAGGCGTGGTCGCTTCGGGCGTCTGGAGGGTGACCCCGAGCTGCTGGTGCGCCTTCGCCGAGCCCCGCCGCTGCCCCCGGCGATGAGTGGATGGCTTACCGAGCGCCTGCAGCAGGCGCCGGGGTTGTCCCAGCGGTTGCCGGTGCCCCAGGCGGTGGAAGAGCATACTCTGCAGGGGGTGGCGCCACGCCTCAAGGTCACCATGAAAATCGCCACCGGTCAGCTGAGCTATCGCGATGGCGCCATGGTGCCGCGCTGGATCGAGGTGGGCGCCGCCTTGGTTGGCTTCGACTACGATGGCATCGACGTACCGCCGGAGGAGGGTGAAAGCGTCCAGGTCTTCCGTCACGGGCAGCGCCTCACCGTGATGCGCGATCCTGAGGCGGAGCTTGCACTGGTGCGTTCGCTGCCGCCCGGCATGATCACCCTGGAGCGTCTGCAGCAGATCGAGGCGGTACCCGCCCATGTCGATCTTCCCGGGTGGGCGCTGCTGCTGCCCCTGGAGGGCGCGCCGCCGGCAACAGCCGCTGAATGGTCGACCCACCTGGCCGGCCCCGATGACTGGTGGGAGATGATCGCCCGGCTGC